>JASLBL010000509.1 GCA_030146615.1 Actinomycetes bacterium | reverse complement strand
TCCCCCCGCTCCTCGGTCAGCCGCGTGTACCCGGTGATGTCGAGGAAGCACACCGCCGGCGGACGCTCCAACCGGCGGTACAGGCCCGCCCGTTCCAGCGCGCCCTCGACGTGCTCGACGGTCTCCCGGTTCCAGGCGTGTTCTTGCTGCCCGTAGTAGACGGCGAGGAGCGCTTGCTCCCTGAGGGGGGCCATCTGGGACCCGAGGTCGGCCTGGGCCTCTAGCATCTCGCCCTCGGTCATGCCCGACGCCAGCAGCGGCGTCATGACCTCGCTATGCCACCAGGCCGTCTCGGTCTCGGCGATCCGGCGCAGACTGTCCCCACAGACCCGAAGCCACCGCTCGATAACAGCGGGGTGGAACCCCTTTGCCAGCTGGAGCTCGATCACTGGCACGACCGACAGCTCGTCCTCGCGGACGGGGTCCTCCGGACCTGGCTCGGCGAAGCCGAAGGCCTCACGGACCACCATCAGCAGCTCCAGCGGGATACCGGTCTGTGCGCTCAGCTGGTGGAAGGTCGTACCGCTGAGCCCGGCGAACCGATCGAACGCGGTCGCATCCAGGTAGGAGAACGACAGCGCTCCATCCCGGACCGCGGCAGCCATCCCCTCCAGCGGCACGCCGGCCCTCTCAAAGCTCTGCAGCCAACGCGCCCTGAGCACGTCACCGGGCGAGAAGGCGTCTCCCGCGTCGGGCGTCAGGATCCCGAGCTGGACCAGATGGTCGACGTAGTCGGGGTCGACCCCGGCCCGCTGGGCGACCTCCTGCCTGGTGTATCCGCTCACGCCTTCACCAGCATAGCTCGTGCAGAGGAGCAGGCGTCGCGTGCTCACTGGCGAGGGCTCACAGCAGCAGCCAGCGCGTAGGACTGAGGCTGGAGGATGACGGCGCGGTTCGCGCACCGATCAGTCAGCAACACTTCGAGCCGTGGGCTCCAGGTGTCGGGCGGGGTTCGCACCGCTCTGCTGCCAGCAGTCTGCCAGCAACCGCACCTCGTCTAACCTCGCGTCGCACAGTCACGCCTTCGTAGATAGGAGCGCCCACCTGCGGTGACGTAGTGGAAGGGTTCACGGCGCCGTGGAACCGAAGGGCATGGCGAAGTCTTCACACGGCAGAGGCCACAGGTTCGAAACCTGTCACGCCCACGAGGGAGAAACCCCAGCTCAAGGGCGCCTAAGCGAGACAAGCTGATGGCGCCCTTTTCGCGTTTCAGCCGGCCGTGTTCCGTCGCTGTTCCGTCGCGCCACGAAACAGCACGTCCAAGCGGTCACGCAGCGCCGCGTCGGACTCCGGGAACAGGTGGCCGTAGCGGTCCAGCACAAAACTGACCGACGTGTGGCCCGCTCGGGCGGCGACCTCCTTGGGGGAGGCCCCAGCTGCGATCCAGAGCGCCACCGCAGCAGGAGCAGCCTAGACGTTCGCGCCGCTGCCGCCGGACGGAGTTGCCTGGAGTTGGGCCCAGGGGCTGCCGGGGTTGAGCACGACCCCACCGGGGAGATTCAACGGGCTGCCGGGATTGCCCGGAGGAGCCTGGACATAGACTATGGCATTGCTTGGGTTGGCCACAATCGACTGCACGACTTGCGAGCTGGCGGCCCACGAATCCGTGACGGTGTTACACGTCGGCGGCGGCAGATTGCGGCTACCAATTATCTTGTCCCCGGCGACGACATAGAGCCTGATCCCGTTCGAAGGCCAGATCTCTTTGCAGGGCGTGCCGGGGGGTGCCGGCGTCGGCGTCCCGGTGTCGGTGAACTGCACGCGCGTGTGGATCGCGCCGCGTGTTGTATCGATGTTGAGCTGAGCTGTTCCCCTTGGCCCCGATGTGGGGGGCGGGTCCTGGTAGCCGGTCGGGCTCATGATCGCAGAGAGCTGCATGGTGGGCAGCGGCGGCCTGGCCATGTGTTCCCCCTCGTCCGTCCGGGCGGCGGCACGATTGACACAAGGCGGACAGGCGAACTATACCGCGCTTAAGGAACGTAGCACTAGGCGCGTGATCGGCAATGCTGGGAGAATGGATAAACGTTACAGTTGTCATGATTGACGGTTAAAACGGCACAGAGCACAGGCCAGGAACGCCAACCTGTCAATCACGTCAGCCACGGACCTAGAATGTCCGGTTCCGCTCGAACGGTATGGTTATCAGGTGCCTGCTGAACTGGACGTTCGACCGTCTCACCGTTCCGCTGACGTTCCGTCCCAGACCCAGGATCGAGTCGCACCGAGCAGCCCCAGCGGACGCATCAGGGCTGGTGAACTCGGGTCCGGCATCACCTCCTGACGAGTGCTTGTCTCTTCACACGGCAGAGGCCACAGGTTCGAAATCTGTCACGCCCACCCGCGGTCGCAGCCACAGCCACACCGTGGTCGGCTGCATCGTCTGGTCCACCACCCGCAGCAACTCGCCGGAGAGCATGTCCAGGTCGACCTCCTCGCGCAGGTGACCACTGAACCGCTCGATGGTCCTGGCCCCGTCGTAGCGGCGCCGGTCGAAGCGGCGGTCCACCGCCTGCTGGACGCGGCGCCGCAGCGGTTGGAACAGTCCGGCCGCCGCCAGCGTCGCCACCGCGACCCCGAGGCTGGACCGGTCGCGGCCCAGCAGCTGGCCGAGCACGAGCACCAGGGCGGCATAGCCGCTGCCCAGGATCGCGGTGACCAGCGCGTACACCAGGGTCCGGTTGAGCAGCCGGTCGATGTCGTAGAGCTGGTAGCGAAAGACCGCCACCGCGATCACGCCGAGCAGGCCCGAGAGCGCGACGAGCGAGCCCAGCCCAGCGGCGAGCGCCGGGACGTCCCCGCCGGTGAGTTGGACCGCCACCCAGGTGAGGTCGACGGCCACCCATGGGACCGCACCGAACGCGAACCACTTGGTCTGCTGCCGTTCGGCGCCGCGCAGGCGACGCAGCCGCATGAGCAGGGCGACGGCAGCGACCACGATCAGCGCGTCACCGACCACGTACAGCAGCCCCTCCAGCGCATCCAGTGGCGCCAGGGCCACCGTGCCCAGCGTGTTCTGGTACAGCGTGATCCCGCGCACCGACCAGGCGAGGACCGCGAAGGCGGCGATGAGGGCCGCCATCACGGCGCCACCCGCCCAGGCGGCCGGGCGCCAGCGCCGTCCGGGCAACCGGCCGTTGGGGAACAGCAGCAGCAGGTACGGGCCCAGGGCGAAGTTCGGCATCCATGCGAAGGAGCACACCCAGGTCGCCAGCGCCGTGCCCAGAAGGCCGCCGCCGTGGCGGTTGACCGACAGCCAGGCGTAGGCGTTGGCCGTCTGGGCAATGGCCTGGGTGAGGCCCATGGCCAGCAGGATCCAGCCCAGACGGTTGCCGCGTCGCTGCTGGACGATGCGGGCGCCGAGCAGCGCCGCCGGCATCGCGAACAGCGGACCGAGGGCCATGAAACTGGTCACGAACCGCGGTGGCGGCACGCGCCCGGCCACCGCCAGCCCGATCGTGGTCAGCCCCAGCGACCACACCAGCCCGCACATCACCCACGCGGCGACAGCCAAGGCCCGCGGCACCGGCGCTTCTTCGCCGACCCGGGCCGACGGTCCGCGTCCCCGCGTCCTCGCCCCCTCGTCCCGATCGATCATGCGCGCCAGCGTAGGCCCGCAGCGTCCCGAGATCGTTACGGGGCTCGGCACCGGGCTCAACGATGCTCCGACTGCCGCGCGCCCTCCTGGCGCTTGCCAACGAGGCAAGTGGTCGTCGTGGACGGGCCTCACCCTCCGGTTCAGCTTGTGACCGTCGCCGCCACATTGGAGCGCGGTTGGTCCTCGCCGGCCGTGCCCTCCGCGTGCCCGTAGCACCGGCAATTGGCGGTCACTCACGGTCACAACGGTCGGCAGCATGCGGCCCTCACCTGCGCCATCGGCATAGCATCAGGCCAGGACGACGGGGCCGGACGCGCCTTCCAAGCTCGTGACCGCCGGGCCACATCGGGCCACATCTGGGCCACGAACGACCAGATCGCAGCGGACAACAACGGTCACTCCCGGGCCAGCATCAGCCCAGCTAACCGGCCGTACTCCCCTACTCGCCGCAGGTCGGCGCGACCCTCTCCGGCTCTCTGATAAGACCCGCATGGCCGGGGGCCGCCACGAGGGATGAGAATCGGGTGGCCCGGCCAAGCTCGGCTCTCCCTGGTGCGAGTGAGCCCGTTGATAAGACTGACGCGGGGGCCGTCCCGGCACCACGAACTGTTGCTGCGAGCACGCGTTTCAGCGTCGCCTGATCGGTCGGCCCTGCCGGGCACCACTCACGAGCTGGGGAGGTGTCGATGGTGGAGCTGCTTCACCCGCGCTGCGCCGGGTTAGATGTCGCCAAGGACGAGGTGGTGGC
>JASLBL010000463.1 GCA_030146615.1 Actinomycetes bacterium | reverse complement strand
AGCACCGGTCAGCCGGCCGCCGGCGGCGCCGCCACGCCCGAGGCGCCCGTCCGTGACCTGGCCGACGCTGCCGGCCGGGGCCAGCAGGCCCCCCACGAGCTGCACTCGCCGGCCGAGCGGCGCGTCCTCGCCGCCTACCAGCCGCTGCTGGACCGCAAGGGCGGGATGCCGCCGATGGGCACCGTCCGGGTCGAGGGCCTCAAGACCCGGACCGAGCAGGTCGCCGACGACGTGGCCAGGGTCGAGGCGACCGCCGGCCGGCTGGTCGGGCCCGAGCTGGGGAAGACGCTCCGGCTGGAGGAGGCGAGGGCGGAGGGCCAGGCCCCCTACGTCGTCACCATCCGCCAGGACGGGACGTGGTATCCATCCCTGGTGTTCACCGTCACCGACTGGATGCTCAACCGAGCAGAACGGGAGCGCCCGTGACCCAGATCCTGCTGGTCGCCGACGACCCGGGCTTCCGGGACCGCCTCCGCCTGGCGCTGGAGCGGCTGGAGCTGACCGGCGAGGAGGTCTCGTTCCTGGAGGCCGCCAACGGCAACGACGCCCTGGTCCTGGCCGAGTCGCGGCTGCCCGACCTGGTGGTGGCCGACGTCTCGGTCACCCCCTACGGCGGCTTCGGCCTGACCCGCGACCTCAAGGCCAACCCCGAGACGGCCTGTCCGGTCATTCTCATCCTCGACCGGTTCCAGGACGAGTGGCTGGGCCGCTGGTCCGGCGCCGACGCCCTCGTCTACCGGCCCGTCGACCCGTTCGCCCTGGCCGAGGTGGCCAGCCGGCTCCTCGAGGAGGACGACGAGCAGGACCACGGCGAGGCCAGTCTCGAAGGGGCGGCCTCGTGAGCATCCCAGCCCACTGCGGGTCGTGCCGGCGCGAGCTCCTGCTCGACCAGCTCCTCCAGCCCAGCGAAGGCTTCCGCTGCCCCTTCTGCGGGTTCGCGTTCGCCCCCTCGTACGCCACCATCGCCCCCGGGCTCGCGGCCCGCATCCTTGAGTCCCACGCCGCCCTGGTCCGCGCCCTCGGCGAGCTCCAGTCGATGGTCGACGGGCGCCTCCAGCTCGACCGCTCGGCCGTGGTCGCCCCGGTCGCCGACGCCCTCCCGGCCGAGCCGCAGCCGGCCTGACGCCGCCGGGGTGGCCGGGGGCGCGCCGCTCCGGAGCCCATCGTCGCGAACGCGCCCCCGGACCGCTCAGCGGTCCTCCTCCTCGCCGTCCTCAGGCGGGAGGACCGCCCGAACCTTGCGGCGCATCGCCGCCGCCTGGAGCAGGCACACCTCGGTGAGCACGGCCAGGACCACCACCAGGCCGATGAGGACCACCACGAACACTCGCACCGGTTCCACCCTCCTCTGTCAGGACCGCCTGGTACGTTCGACGCCTCTTCGAACACTTCGGCCGGAACGGTGCCCTCGCGCGGCCCGGGTGTCCAGAGAATCGAGCTCGAACGAATTCGAAAGAATTCGAATGGCGTGACTCGCATCGCGCAGCCGGAATGGAGACGCCGATGGCCCAGGCACCCACGCGCAACCCCACCGCGGCCGCCGCCGCCTGCCTTGGCGCCCTGCTGCGGCGGCTCCGGATGTGCAACGGTCTCACCCAGGCCGGCCTGGGCCGCCGCACCGGCTACCACGGCTCCTACATCAGCGCCGTGGAGCGGTCCGCCGTCCGCCCCTCCTATGGGCTGGTCGAGCGCTGCGACGACGTGCTCCAGGCCGACGGTGTCCTGCTGACCCTCTGGTCCCTGGCCGATCCGGAGGGGAGCCCTCGGGCGACCGACGGGGCCGGGCCGCCGCCAGAGGTCACGGCCCCGGACGGCCGGTCAGCTCCCAGGGGGACGGTGTTCGAGGCGGTCGAGGTCGCCCGGCGAGCCGAGACGTCCGGGGTGGGACCCGGGTCCCTGGCCGGGGTCGAGCGGGCGGTGGCGCGGCTCCGCGACGCCGCCGCCGGCACCCCTCCGCGGGAGCTGATCCCGGCCGTGCTGGCTCAGCTCCGCGACGTGGACCGCCTGCTCGAGCGCCGGCCGACGCTCCGCCAGCACCGGCGGCTGCTGGTTGCCGCCGGATGGCTGTCGCTGCTGCTGGCCCAGCTCTGGTTCGAGGCCGGGGACCGGGAGGCCGCCGAGGCCAGCCGCGACGCCGCCTTCCGGCTGGCCGGGCAGGCCGGGGACGCCGAGCTCGCCGCCTGGTCGGTCGAGGCCCTGGCCCTGTGGGCCCTGGCCGACGGCCGCTTCGAGGACGCCCTGACCCTGGCCCGGGCCGGCCAGGACCTGGCCCCACCGGCCGGCGCGGCCGCCGTCCAGCTGGCCCTCGACGAGGCCCAGGCCTGGGCCGCCCTCGGCGACGCCGGCCAGGCCGCCGGCGCCCGCCACCAGGCCGCCCTGACCAGGGCCATGCTCCCCGCCGCGGCCTCGAGCGCCACCGGGGGGCGCCCGGTATTGCGCGGGTGAATTAGGCTTGGCCCCGACCGCATCGACGTGACCCGGGAGCCTGCCGTGTCCGAACCGTTCGCCTGGCCCAGCGTGCTCGGGCCGCTGCTGCGCCGCGAGGACCTCAGCGAGGAGCAGGCCGGCGCGGCCATGGAGTCGGTGCTGGCCGGGGAGGCCACCCCGGCCCAGATCGCCGCCTTCGCCACCGGCCTACGCATCAAGGGCGAGACCGCCGCCGAGATGACCGGCCTGGTCAAGGCGATGCTGGCCGCGGCCGCGCCCCTCGAGGTGCCGGGGCCGCTGCTCGACACCTGCGGCACCGGCGGCGACCGGGCCGGCACCTTCAACGTCTCCACGCTGGCCGCGCTGGTCGCCGTCGGTGCCGGCCAGCGGGTGGCCAAGCACGGCAACCGGGCCGCCTCCGGCCGCTGCGGCAGCGCCGACCTGCTGGAGGCGCTCGGGGTGGCGATCTCCCTGCCCCCCGAGGGGGTGGCGGCCACCCTGGCCGAGGTCCGCATCGGCTTCTGCTTCGCCCCCGTGTTCCACCCGGCGATGCGCCACGCCGGCGTGCCCCGGCGCGAGCTCGGCGTCCCGACCGTGTTCAACTTCCTCGGCCCCCTGGCCAACCCGGCCAGGGCCGGCCACCAGGCGCTGGGCGTCGCCGACCCGCGCATGGCCCCGATCATGGCCGAGGTCCTGCGGCGCACCGGCGTCCACCACGCCCTGGTGTTCTACGGCCACGACGGCCTCGACGAGCTGACCACCACGACCACCTCGACCATGCTCGACGTCAGCGCCGACGGGGTCCGCGAGCTGGTGGTCGACCCGTCCGAGCTGGGTCTGGCCGTGGTCGAGCGCGAGGCCCTGGTCGGCGGCGACGTCGACCGCAACGTGGCCATCGCCAAGGAGGTCCTGGACGGCCAGGGCGGCCCGGCCCGCGACCTGGTCCTGCTCAACACCGCCGCCGCCCTGGTCGCCGCCGACGCCGCCCTGAGCCTGCCCGACGGCCTGGAGGCCGCCGCCCGCTCGATCGACGACGGCCGGGCCAGAGACAGCCTCCACGCCTGGGTCGAGAGTTCCCGCCGCATCGCCGCCGCCGGCGGCGTCTAGGGCCCGGCGGGGACGAGCACGTAGACCTGGACCGAGCCCAATTCGCGCTGGACCGTCCGCAGCAGGGCGCGTTCCAGACCCCCCTGCCCGCTGGCGGGGTGGCCGCCCGGTCGGGCCCGGCGGGAAGGCGCAGCCAGCGGTCGCCGGCGGGGTCATATGCCCACAGGTCGATCCCGTCGGGCTCGGCGTCCGGGCGGGGCAGGGGGTCGGACTCGTCCATGGCGTCCCGGGCCGTGTCGCCCCAGAAGCTCCAGACCAGCAGCCGGTTCCCGGACCACATGGCCGACCGTGCCTGGAGGTGACCGGGGCCGCGGGTGAGACCGGGGCTCGGGGGGAGCCGCCGCCAGCGGTTGGCCGCCGGGTCGTAGCCGGCCACGGTCACGCCTCCCGCCTCGGCCTCCCGCACG
>JASLBL010000443.1 GCA_030146615.1 Actinomycetes bacterium | reverse complement strand
CGTCCTCGGCAGCAAGGTCACCCGTTGACAAGTTCTGGTAGTGCCGCTCGATCAGCGAACGCATGCCCTGCACGTCGCACCTCCTGTCACCTGCCTGCCTCGGTCGAAGGTCCAGTGACCTTACCACGCGATTGGGTTGTCCGCCGCCGGGCTGCTGGAGTTCGTTCTGGCTCCTGAGTACGCTTCCGGCACGAGGTCAGCGTGGGGACGCTGGCTGTTCTGTTCCGCGTGATTCTCCGTGTTGCGGGTCAGGCCGGCATGGTTGTGGCGAGGTCGGGCCGTTGCGTGGGGACCGGCTGGTCCTGGTGAGCGGCAAGTGGGCTGCCGAGGCGGTCGGCGAGGTGGTCGGCGACCCGCAGGGCGTTGGCAACGATGGTCAGCGTCGGGTTCACCGCGGTGCTGGAGACAAAGAAGCTGGAGTCGACCACGTAGAGGTTGTCGAGCTCGTGCATCCGGCAGTGGAGGTCCAGGGCTGAGGTGGCCGGGTCGGTGCCGAACCGGACGGTGCCGTTCTGGTGGGCCACGCCGGACAGCCCGAGCCGGCCGCCCCAGTAGTGGCGGTTCTCCTGGACCTGGTTGCGGCAGCGCATCACGTCTAGGAGGCTCTTGAACTTGGCGATGAGCCGCTCGTGGGCCTCGACGTTGGTCGGGGTGTAGCGCAGGCTGATGCGGCCGTCGCGGTCGATCAGGACGCGGTTCTCGTCCAGGGGCAGGTCCTCGGTGGTGATCCAGAAGTCCAGGGCGTGGCGGGCCAGCTCGGCCGGGTCCTCGGATTCGGGGGCGTCGAAGCTGACCAGGACGGCGTCGCTCTTGCCGTTCATCTGGATGGCCCCCATGGGATAGGGCCAGTCGCCGTCGCCGAAGTAGAAGTCGTGCACGCCCAGGGTCTTCTGGAACTTGGTCAGGTTGGGGGTCTCGGAGAAGGCGATGAGGGAAGCGTTGTTGTGCATCATGAGGTGCCGGCCGACTTGGTCGGAGCCGTTGCCGAGGCCGTTGGGGTGGGCGCCGCTGGCCGAGGCCAGCAGCAGCGCGGCCGAGTTGATGGCGCCGCAGGACACGACCACCATGTCGGCCGAGTAGTCCTCGCGCTGCCCGTCGCGGTCGACCACGACCCGGGTCACGGTGCGGCCGTCGGGTGAGGTTTCCAGCTGGGTGACGTGGGCGTTGGTGCGCAGTTGCACGTTGGGATGGCGCAGGGCCGGCTCGACGCAAACGATGTGGGCGTCGGCCTTGCCGTTGACCAGGCAGGGGTAGCCGTCGAAGGTGGCGCATCGGATGCAGGGCGACCGCCGGAGGGTGGTCTCGTCGGTCTCATCCCGGAGGATCCCGACCGGGAGGGGGAACGGTCGCAGCCCGGCGGCGGTCAGGTCGGCCTCTAGCTGGGCGATGCGGGGCTCGTGGCTGAGCGGCGGGTAGCGGTAGGGCGCATCCGAGGGTGGGTCGGTGGGGTCGACGCCGCGTTGGCCGTGGACGTGGTAGAGCTGCTCGGCGGCGGTGTAGTAGGGCTCCAGGTCCGCATACGAGATGGGCCAGGCCGGTGAGATGCCGTCGACGTGGCGGAGCTGGCCGAAGTCGCGCTCTCGGAACCGGAACAGGATGGCCCCGTAGAACTTGGTGTTGCCGCCGACGTAGTAGTTCTGCTTGGGGCTGAACTGTTTGCCGTTGTCGGCGTTGGTCCACTTGCCGGAGTTGTGGTAGCGGCCGTCCAGCCACAGCGCCTGGGGGCTCCAGTTCTGGGGCTCGCGGGGCATGAAGTCGCCCCGTTCCAGCAGCAGGATCCGCTTACCGGTGGGAGCCAGGGCGTAGGTCAGGGTGCCACCGCCGGCGCCCGAGCCGATCACGATGATGTCGTAGTGGTCTGCCATGACCGTTCCTCCTAGACGATGGCCAGTGGGGCCACCCAGGCGCCGGTGGCGCCGCGCAGCTTGGCGTGGGAGACGACCAGGAGGAACTCGGCGATGCGGTCACTGGCCAGCTCCTCGAGGCGCAGGTTCTCGGCCACCACGATCCCGTGGTGGGTGTTGAGGGTCTGGGGGACGACGAACGGCTCGGCCGGGTCCTCGGGCGGATAGGGGCCGAAGCTCCAGGTGTCGCAGCCGGTGAGGGCGACCCGGTGACCGGCCAGCCAGCGGCCCAGGGCCATGCCGGGTCCGGGTTCCCCGGCGGCGTAGGCCGTGTTGTCGACCCCCCACAGCCGCCCCCACCCGGTGTGGAACAGCACCGCGTCGCCGGGACGCACGGCCAGGCCGGCGGCGGCCAGGGCGGCCTCGGCGTCGGCCGGGGTGACCACCTCACCGGCGGCGAGTCGGTCGGTGCCGCGGACCGCGGCCACGTCCAGCAGCAGCCCGCGGGTGACGACCTGGGGCAGGGTCTCGATGCCCAGCCGGTTGGTGCCGTGGTCCTCGACGATGTCGGCCAGCCGGTGGCCGTTGTAGGTCCGGTCCCCGACCTGCAGGTGGTTCAGGCCGTCCAGGTGGGTACCCATCTGCTGGGTGGCGACCAGCTGCTCGACGATCCAGTTGACGTTGTTGCGGCCAAGCCCCTCGGGACCGGCGTCGGATCGGCGCCGGTTGATCTGGTGGTAGTTGGTGGTCAGGTACTGGCGGAAGGTCCGCCCGGGGAAGGCGGGGATCTCCTGGTGCAGGACGTGGGCCAGGTCGTACACCCGCCCGCGGCGCACCAGCCCAACCGCCGCCAGCACTCCCTGGGGGGTGATCTCGTTGAGGGCGCCGGCCTGATCGTCGCGGCCGTACCGGGACGGCCACCAGGTGCCGGCCGGCGTCTGCACCTCGCGGGTCTCCACGTCGGTCATGGCTGCATCACTGTTGGCCATGGCCGCATCACTCCGAGGACCAGGTGGTCTCGAACGAGGGGTAGAGGGTGAGCCCGCCGTCGATGAACAGCGTCTGGCCGGTGATGTAGGCGGCCTCGTCCGAGCAGAGGAAGGCGGTG
>JASLBL010000435.1 GCA_030146615.1 Actinomycetes bacterium | reverse complement strand
CTGGCGGGCGGCGGCCTCGATCTCCTCGGTGGTGGCGGGCGGCTCCAGGCCGCGGAGGGTGGTGATGTTGCGGCACATGCTCGGTTCCTTCTGCGGTGCGGCTGCTCCGGCACGACGAGCCTACCGGCTGCCCGCGACCATCGGCTTGCCCTGCTCTCCCGGCCCGGCCAAGATGCAACGGTCGGCGGGGAAGGGTGGAAGATGAAGTCGGTGCCCGTTGGTCGCAGGGTGAGCGCGGTGGTGGCGCTGCTGGCGCCGTTCGCCGTGCTCGCCGCGCTCGTGGTGGTGCTGTTCCGGCGGCCGCTGGTGCTGGCCGGGGCGGCCCTGTGCTTCAGCCTCGGGGTGGGCGCGGCCGCCTGGTCGAGGAGGCCCGGCGGCGCGGGATCGACCCGGTGGTCCTGGCCCCGGGCGACGACCTGCGGCAGCTGGCCGAGCAGGCCGTGGCCGGAGGGGCCGACGTGATCGGGATGGCCGGCGGGGACGGCTCCCAGGCCCTGGTCGCCAGCGTCGCCGCCCGCCACGGGGTCGGGTTCGTGTGCGTGCCCGCCGGCACCCGCAACCACCTGGCCATGGACCTCGGCCTGGACCGGGCGGACGTGGCCGGCGCCTTGGACGCCTTCGGCCAGGCGGTGGAGCGGCGCATCGACCTGGGGATGGCCGGCGAGCGGGTGTTCGTCAACAACGCCACCGCCGGCCTGTACGCCAAGATCGTCCAGTCCCCGGCCTACCGGGACCGCAAGGTCGGCACCGCCCTTGAGCTGCTGCCGACCATGCTGGGGCCCGACGCCACCCCGCTTGATCTCAGATTCACGGGCCCCGACGGCACCGAGCACGCCTCGGCCCACCTGATCCTGGTCTCCAACGACCCGTACGAGCTGGGCAGCGGGGAGGGGTTCGGGTCGCGGCGCCGCGTCGACGCCGGCAACCTCGGCATCGTGGCCGCCACCTTCCGGACTTCGGGCGAGATCGCCCGGCTGGTCGAGGCCGAGGCCGCCGGCCGCAGCTGGCGCCCACCGGGCTGGGTCGAGTGGGCCGGGGCCAGCTTCCGGCTCCACTCCGGCCAGCCGGTCGAGATCGGCATCGACGGCGAGGCCCTGGTCCTCGACCCGCCGATCGAGTTCCGCACCCTTCCCGGCGCCCTCCGGGTCCGCATCCCCCTCGGCGCCCCCGGCTACTCCCCCGCCGCGGCCGCCCCGACCCGCGGCTGGGCCACCATCACCGCCCTGCTCCGGACCGTCGCCGGCCGCCCGGTGGCCCTCGCGGCCTGAGCCGCCGGCGCGGCTACCAGGAGGCGAGGATGCGCGCCTGGCCGCCCGAGCCCTCCTCGTAGGGGATGAGCCCGACGACGATCGTGGCCCCCTTCCTCGGGATCCGGTCGAGGTTGGCCAGGTTCTCCAGCCCGTAGCGGTCGGCCGCGGCGACGAGCAGGTGCGTGTCGAACGTCGTGGAGTTCCCCGGGTCGACGCTGAGGGTGTCGACACCGACGCTGCGGATCCCCCGGCGGCGCAGGAGCCACTCGGTGGCCTCGGCGCCGAACCCGGGGAAGTGCAGGGTGCCGGTCGCGTCGGCGCCGCGGTAGGCGTCGGCGTCGCCGACCTTGGCGCCCCAGCCGGAGTACATGAGGACGGCGGCGTCGCGCGGGATGCGGCCGTGGCGGCGCTCGAAGGCGCGCAGGTCGTCGACGGTCACGACCGTGTCCGGGTCCTGGGCGGCCCGCTTCGAGATGTCGACGACCACCGCCGGGACGACCAGCTCCCTCGGCTCCAGCTCGGGGGCCAGGCGGCCGCCCAGGACGAAGTGGCCAGGAGCGTCGACGTGGGTGCCGATGTGCTCGATGATGCGCCACTCCTGCATGTAGTACCCGTCGTTCTCGATCGTCACGGTGGTCCGCCGCACCGCCTCCTCGCCGGGCACGAACGCCGGGAACGAGGTCGTCAACGGGTAGGTGAGGTCACGCAGGCCGTGCCGCCGGCCCGGGAAGGCGGGTCCCCGCTCGTCCCTCCCCCGCTCCTCCGCCCTGGCCGTTCCCGAAAGGGCTGCCGAGGCGGCCAGCGCCACCCCGCCGACCAGCGCCCCCCGCCGGGTGACGCCGCGCGTCATCTCGAAGCACTTCTCGGTGCACATCGCCCTGCTCCCTTCGATCGCGGACCACCGGTGGTACTTCACCGGCCAAAGGGGCAGGAACGCAAACTCGCTCCGGGTCCCGGCGCTCGTGGTCGCTTCCCGGGCGGCCGAAGCCGACTGACCGCGCCCCACCACGTCCAACCGTACGACCCGGAGTGCTACGGCGACGACCTCGACGAACCGGGCGCCCCGCCGAAGTACGACCCTCAACGCCACCCACGAGGCGCTCCGCACCCATCTGGTCGACTCAGACGGCCGCAACCCCCGACGGCTCTACGCTCGACTACCGCCGGCCTGCTCCAGCTGCTCCAGGCGCTGTAGGCGCGACCGGGGCGGAGCGAACGAGCATGAGCCAGCAGGGATGGGACAGGGGTCCGCGGACGGGAGACATGGCCAATCCCTCAGGCGCCCACCTGCCGGGGCCGGGAACAGGCCCGGTCAGTGGGGGAGAGGCCGGATGAATGGGGCCGATCGGTCCACGACGGCCGGCAGCCGGGCCCACGGCATCACCTCCGGCGGGTGCAGCCAGGCCGGGCTCCGCAGCTTCTTCCAGCCGGCCGACGAGGCCCTGAGCACCTACGGGCTGACCCTGCTGTAGCCCCTTCCTAGGAGGGCATGCCCCGCTCGGCCTCGGCCGGGGCATGCCGCAGCATCTGCCGGACCGCCCCGATCCACCAGATCATGGTGAGCGGGATGACGGTGAGGTTCTTGACGGCGAGCAGGACCGCCCAGTAGGTGGCCTCGGCGCCTGCTGGCACCCAGCGGACGACCACCCGCTCGGGGACGACGTCGAACACCAGCACGGCGGCGGCCAGCAGCAGGCCCTGCACGGCCAGGCTGGGCCAGCGCGTCCTGGCGAAGCACTTGACCCGCAGCCAGGCCTCGTCGGCGGGCAGGCGTCGAAGGCGGTCGTCGGCCAGGATGGCCAGCCGCACGACCACGGCCGCCAGGGCCAGCCGGGCGGCGCCGGTCAGCAGCTCCCCCGGGACCCCGGCGACCGCCGGCAGCTGCGCGGCCCACCGCTGGGCGATGAACCGCTGGGCCGCCGGGACCGCCGAGATCCCGGCGACCAGGAGCAGGTGGCGCAGGTAGAAGCCGACCGCCCAGCGCGGCACCTGCAGCGCCGTCCGGACGGCTCCGGGCCGCGTGGTGGCGACGACCATGCCGGTCCCTCGTCGTCCCGAAGGTATCTTTGCATCTAAGAATCTTAGTATGGTAAGGTAACTTCATGACCGGGGACCGCGTGGCCGCGGCCGCCGCGCTCGACGGGGCCGAGCTGGGATGGGAGCTCAGCACGGCGGTGGTCCTGTTCCATGAGGCGATCGGGCGGCGCCTCGGCCTGAGCGCCGTCGAGCACAAGGCGCTCGGGCTGGTCCAGCGCAGCGGGCCGCTGACCGCTGGCGCGCTCGCCCGCCAGACCGGCCTGACCAGCGGCGCCATCACCGGGCTGGTCGACCGGCTGGAGCGGGCCGGCTACGTCCGCCGGGCCCCCGACCCGGCCGACCGGCGGCGGGTCCTGGTCGCGGCGGTTCCCGAGCGCCAGCCCGACCTCGGCGGCCTGTTCGGCGAGCTCGGCCGGGAGATGGCGGCCTTCATGGCCAGGTACGACGAGCGGGAGCTGGCCGCCATCGGCGACTGGATCGTCAACACCATCCGGGTGCTGCGCGACCAGACCGAGCGGCTGGCCGTCCGGCCCGGCTGAGCGTCTCGGCGGGACCCACCCGGCGGAGGTGGTCAGCTCCTCCAGGATCGGGCTCGACCCCGATGCCGGAGCCGGTCGGGACCTCGAGGTGGCCGTCGTCGAGCACGAACGGCGGG
>JASLBL010000409.1 GCA_030146615.1 Actinomycetes bacterium | reverse complement strand
GCAAGCTGCTCGGCGCCCTGGAGCTCGTCGCCTGGTTCCTTCGCTGGATCGTCGCCCGCCAGCCCATCGTGGCCAGCCCCCTGCTGTGGCCGCTGGCCGGGCTGGCGGCCTGGATCCCACTCTCAGTGTCCACTGCCTACGATCAGGCTGCTGGGCTGAGCGTGGCGCTGCGCTACCTGACCTTCTTCGTGCTCGTCTTCCTGGTCGTCCAGACGGTCGGCGACGATCGGCGCACCGCGACCCGCATGCTCGACGTGGCAGTGGCCGCCGGCGCGGCCTCCGCGCTTGTCGGGCTCTACACCTTCTTTTTCGTCGCCGGTGACGGGCGGGCCCAGGGGCCGCTCGAGGACCCGAACGACTACGCCTTCCTGCTCGCGGTCACCGTGCCGCTGGCCCTGCACCGGATCCGCTGGGCCGCTGGGCCGTTCCACCGGGCCCTGGCGGTCCTTGCCCTCCTCGCCATGTTCGCGGCCATCCTGGCCTCCTTCTCGAGGTCGGCCCTGGTCGGGCTGGCGCTGGCGGGCGCGTGGGCGGCGGTCACCAGGCGCCTGCCGGTTCGGTGGGCGCTTGTGATCGCGGGCGGCTTGGTCGCGGTGGCCCTGGTCTCGTACCTCCTGCAACCGGAGCGGGTGGAGAGCGCCCTGAGGCAGAAGCGGCACGTGGCGCAGAGCAACATCGACCAGCGCCTGGTCGCCTGGCGGGTCGCCCTCGAGCAATTCCGCAGTTCTCCTGTCCTCGGCGTCGGACCAGGCAACTTCGAGGTCCGGTTCGACGAATTCGAACTCCCTCCCGACCCCGAGCTGGGCGCGCTGGCCGCCCACAACGCCTACCTTGACGTCCTCGCTGAGCTGGGCGGGCCCGGCCTTTGCCTGTTTTTAGCCTATCTGGGGCTCGCCTGGTCCAGGCTCCGGCGACGCGCTCCAGGCGATCCCGTCGCCGACGGGCTGCAGTCCGCCCTCGCAGCAGGCTTCGTGGTCGCCATGGTGGGGGCGCTGTTCCTGACCGAGCAGTACTACTCGCCGCTCTGGCTCCTGCCCGCGGTGGGCGCCCTCCTGGTCCGCGACCGGCCGGCGCGCCGCGCTGCAGTGGAGCGGGGGGCGTGAGACCCGCGCTGCAGTGGATGGCCCGGGCCTGGGCCCGCCTGCCCCTGCCTCACGGTGCGGCCGTGGCCGTGCTCGGCTACCACCGCGTCGACGACGGCGGCGGCCCGCTGGCCGTGAGCAGGCGGACGTTCCTGCTTCAGATGGCGGTACTCGACGCAGAGCGGAACCGGCAGCCCGTCCTCGACCTGGATGATGCCGTCGACCGGCTCGCAGCGAGGACAGCGCCGCGGCGCGGGGTGGTCGTGACCTTCGACGACGCCTGGGCCGACAACCACACCAACGCGCTCGGCCCGATGGTCGAGCGCCAGATGCCGGCCACGCTGTTCGTGCCCAGCAGGCTGCTCGGTACCCCCGGCCGCCTGACCAGGACGCAGCTCCTCGAGATGGCCGCGGCCGGCGTCAGGATTGGCGCCCACTCGCGGACGCATGCCGACCTGACCACATGCACCGACGCCGAGCTCGAGGGGGAGGTGCGCGGCAGCCGCGAGGACCTCGAGGACCTGCTCGGCGTTGCCTGCACCCGCTTCGCCTACCCGAATGGCCGCCTGAACCCGCGCGTCCGTGCGGCCGTGGCTGCCGCCGGCTTCCACACGGCAGTTACCACCGTCAGGGGCTGGGCCCGCATGAACATGGACCCGCTTGGCGTCCCGCGGAACTTCGTCGAGAACTTCGACGCCGCGACCTTCACCGCGACGCTGCGGGGCGGGCTCAACTACCTGCGCCCCCTCGAGGCCGTCCGAGCACGGCTCCGGCGCCGATGAGGGTCGCCGTCGTCCTAACCCAGGACCGGGGCGGCCCGGTCGATCTGACCGTCGCGCTGGCTCGGGAGCTGGCCCGGCGCCCAGGAGGGCCGACGGTGATGATCGCCGGGCCAGAGCCGAGCACCAGCGCCGGGGACGTCGCCGGGCTGCTGGAGCCGATCCGGGTGAGCTCCAAGACCGACGTGCGAGGCGGCCGCGAGCTCGGCCGCATCCTGCGCCGCTGGGGGCCTGACGTGGTGCACGCCCAGGACCGACGGGCGGCGCTCGCGGCCACTACGGTCGCCTGGGTCGGGGCGCCGGTGGCCGCCACCTACCACGGCGTGCCGGACGGCGCGGCCGGGCTCTGGATCACCGCGGGTCCGCTCGCGGGCCGCCGCCCCACCGCTGGGTCGGCAGCGGTGCTGGCCGCTGACGCTTTGGTGGCCCGGCGGGTGGCCGTCACCGTCGCCCCTTCGGCGGCAATGGCCGGCTTTTTACGGCGGCGCTTGCGCGTGCCCGCCGCGAAGCTGCGGGTGATCCCAAATGGGGTGGCCCTGCCACCCCCTCGGCCCCCGGTCGGTCCGGTGCGGACCTTCATCTCGGTTGGGACCTTCGCGCCGGCCAAGTCGATCAGGACCCTCCTCGAAGCCTTCGCGACGGTGAGTCGAACCCATCCTCACCTTCGGCTGCTCCTGGTTGGCGACGGCATCGAACGCCCAGCGTGCCAGCGCCGGGCCGCCGAACTCGGCCTCGGTGGGCGCGTTGAGTTCACCGGGTACCGAAACGACGTGCCCGTGCAGCTCGCTCGAGCCGAGGCGTTCGTGCTGCCCTCGATCAACGAGAATCTCCCCCTCGCCTTGATCGAGGCGATGGGCGCCGGCCTGGCCTGCGTCGCCTCGCGGGTTGGCGCGGTGTCCGAGCTGCTGGCCAACGGAAGTGGGTTGCTGGTCCCGCCTGCCGACGTGCCCACCTTGGCCACTGCGATGGCGTCGCTGGCTTCCGAACCCAGCCTGGCCGCAACACTGGGCCGGGCGGCGGCAGCCGCAGCGGAGCGCTTCTCGATTGCGGTCTGCGCAGACAGCTATCACGCCCTCTGGCGCGCCCTACGGTGAAACGCTGTCACCTGCCGAGCAGGACACTTGCGATGGTCCGGGCCAGGATCACGACGTCGCGCCAGAGCGACCAGTTCTCGATGTAGTGGTTGTCGAACCTGGCCCGGTCCGGGATCGGCGTATCTCCCCGAAGTCCATGCACCTGGGCCCAGCCGGTGATGCCACCCGGGACCCGGTGCCGGTCGTCGTAGCGTGACACCTCCTGGGCGAAACGCTGTGCGAAGTGGGGTCGCTCGGGACGCGGACCGACCAGCGACATCTCCCCCCGCAGCACGTTGAGAAGCTGGGGCAGCTCGTCCAGGTACGTGCGCCGCAGGAACCTACCGATCCGCGTCACCCGCGCATCGTCGGCGACCGACCAGGTCGTGTCCGAGTCGTCGTTGACCCGCATCGTCCGAAACTTCAGCAGCTCGAACGGACGTTCGTCCTTGCCGATCCTGGACTGACGGAAGAACACCGGGCCGGGGCTCGAGCGCCTCACCGTCAGCGCGATCGCGAGAAACAGGGGCGCCAGCACCAACAGGCCGACGGTGGCCAGCACCAGGTCAAACGCCCGTTTGGTGATCCGTGCGCCGGGCCGCAGCGCCGACCGCCGCAAGTGGATGAGCGGTATGCCCCACACATCCTCAGTGGTCACGCCAGTCTGGGCGATGCCTAGCTCGAAGAAGCGTGGGACAACGTAGACCTCGACCGGCAGAGCGTCACATGCCCGAAGGACCCCGACCAGTTGCCCCTCACCGATTGCGCCGAAGGCGATGATCACAGTCGTCACCTGGTGACCTTCCACGACCGGGACCAGCGCGTGAGCGTCGCCAAGGATCGGCATGGACAGGCCGCTGCCCTCCAAGGAATCCAGAAACCCGACGGGCTCCAGGCCATACTCGCGGTGCTCTCGCAGGATCGTCGCCACCTGGGTGCCGATCTGGCCCGCGCCGATGATCACGGCCCGCTCAAGTAGGTGCCCGCGCGCCCCGAGCAGCCGTATCGTGCCATAGGTCAAGCCCCGTCCCACCGGGACCAGGACGGCGGCCGCCGCCGTAACGCGGAGGAGGTCCGGAAGCCGGGCGGCATCTACCCCAGACGACAGCGCCAGAACCGCGAGGAGCAGCAACGGCACGGAAAGCCGGCTGAGTATCTGAGGTAGGTCGTGGCTTACCGTGGGGTTGATC
>JASLBL010000353.1 GCA_030146615.1 Actinomycetes bacterium | reverse complement strand
CGCCTGCTGGCCACCCCTCCGGACCCCGGGGCGACGGAGCCGGGGCCGCCGACGGGGCGGCCGCCGGCCCGGCCCGGGCCGAGGGCCCGGCGGCCATCCTGTGGGTCGACGACAACCCCGACGACAACGCCCTCGAGCTGGCCAAGCTGCGCGACGACGGCCTCGAGGTGCTGCTGGCCCGCTCCACCGCCGAGGCCATGGACGTTCTCTCCCTGCGCCGTCGCATCCGCGCCATCGTCACCGACCTGGGCCGCTCCGAGGAGGGCGAGTTCCGCTCCCACGCCGGTCTCGCCCTGCTCCGCCAGCTCCATGAGGCCGAGCAGGACCAGCCGGTCCTCGTCTACACCAGCGCCCGCCGGGTCGAGCTCGACCGCCAGGACGCCCTCGACGCCGGCGCCGCCACTGTCACCGCCTCCCCGACCGAGCTGTTCGCCGCCATGCGCCGCCTGCTGGCCACCCCTCCGGACCCCGGGGCGACGGAGCCGGGGCCGCCGCCAGGGACCGGCCAGCGCCGGCCGCGCCGCCCCATCCGGCCCGGCTGAGGCCGGCCGGGGTCAGTCCACGGCCCGGCGCAGGAACAGGCGGATGCCGACGGCCAGGGACGCCACGATGGTCACGACCAGGACCAGCACCGACACCCAGGGCCGGACGTGGGGGACCTCGGGGACCAGGGCGGCCCGCATGCCCTCGCTGACGTAGGTGAGGGGGTTGCAGGCGGTCACGACCTGGAACCAGCGCAGGTGGTCCAGCGACGCCCACGGGTACTGGCTGGCCCCGGTGAACAGCAGCGGGGTGAGGACCAGGGCGAACATGACGTTGATGCGGTTGGCGGGCACAGCCGTGCCCATGATCATCCCCAGGCACGACCCGACCAGGCACCCGAGCACCAGGACGGTCACAAACAGCGGGACGCCGCTGGCCCGCCACGGGATGGAGCCGAGCACCCAGATCCCGATGGGCAGCATCACCAGCGCGGCCAGCAGGGCCCGCATGCTGGCGAACACCACCTTCTCGACGGCCACCATCCCCACCGGCAGGGGGGCCAGCAGCCGGTCCTCGATCTCCTTGGTGAAGCTGAAGTCGATCACCAGCGGGAAGGCGGTGCTCTGGAGCCCGGTGAGCACGGCGGTCATGGCGACAATGCCCGGGAACAGCACCTCGGTGTAGCCGGGCTGGGCGAAGCCGAGGTCGGTGAGGACCTTGCCGAAGACGAACAGCAGGAACAGCGGCTGGAGGACCACCTGGGCCAGGAACACGGGCAGCTCGCGGCCGGTCACGTACAGGTCGCGCCACAGGACGGCCAGGAACGCCCGGGCCGGCCCGGCGGCCGGCCGCCGCACCGGCGTGGTGACCTGATCGGTCGTGGCGCTCATCGCAGCGCCCGCCCGGTGAGGGCGATGAACACGTCCTCCAGGCTCGGGGTGCCGATCGCCACGTCGGTGAGCTGGGCCTGGTGCCTGGCCACCAGCGCGGCCACCGGCGCCACCAGCAGCGGCGCATCCCCGGTCAGGTACAGCCGGGCCCGCAGCTCCCGCTGCGGACCACCCGGCGGGCCGGCGGCCTCGACCTGCTCGACCCGCTCGACGCCGTCGAGAGCGGCGAGCTCGCCCGCCAGCGCCTCGGCCGGCGTGCCATCCAGGGCCACCGCGACCTCCAGGGTGGTCCGGCCGGGCAGCCCCCGGGTCAGGGCCGCCGGAGTGTCCAGGGCCAGCAGCCGGCCGTGGTCCATGATCCCGACCCGGTCGGCGAGGGCGGCCGCCTCGTCCATGTGGTGGGTGGTCAGCACGATCGTCACCCCCCTGGCCTTGAGATCAGCGACCCGGTCCCAGACAAACAGCCGGGCCGCCGGGTCCAGCCCGGTGGTCGGCTCGTCCAGGAACAGCACCTGGGGGGCGTGCATCAGCGCCCTGGCGACCATGACCCGCTGGGCCTGGCCGCCCGAGAACATGTCCGGCTTGTCGTCAGCCCGCTCGGCCAGCCCGAACTCGGCCAGCAGCTCGTTCGCCCGCCGGGCCCGCTCGGCGGACGGCACGCCGTGGTAGGCGGCGTGGAAGAGGAGATTCTGGCGGATCGACAGCGAGCGGTCGAGGTTGTTGCGCTGGGGCACGACCGCGACCAGCCGCCGGGCTCGCACCGGGTCGACCCCGACGTCGACCCCGCCGACCCGGGCTGTGCCCCCGGTCCGCCGCACCCGGGTGGTCAGGATCCCCACGGTGGTGGTCTTGCCGGCCCCGTTCGGTCCCAGCAGCCCCAGCACCTCGCCCCGGCGGACCGTGAAGCTGACCCCGTCGACGGCGTTGGTCTTGGCCTTGCGGTACCGCTTGACGAGGTCGCGCACCTCTACCACCGGCCCCTGCCCGTTCCCCTCCACGCCACCTCCATCGGTCATCGATCCGCCCCCGGCCAGGCTAGTCCTCGGGCGGGAGCATGCTCTCGGCATGCTATCATCATGCCCATGGGAGCAATCCAGGTGAAAGACGTGCCCGAGGAGCTGCACGCGGCACTGCGCCGGCGCGCGATCCAGGAGGGCATGACCATGGGCGACTACGTGCTCGACCTGATCCGGCGCGACCTGGGGCTGCCCAGCCGCCGGGAGTGGCTGGAGCGGCTCGCGACCCGGGAGCCGGTCAACCTCGCCCCCGGCGTCGTCGCGGAGGCGCTCCACCACGCCAGGGCCGAGCGGGACGCCAACATCGCCGCCGCGCTGGCCGGGCGGGATACCGAGGACGACGATGCCGGTCGTGGTTGACGCCTCGGCCCTGGTCGAGCTGCTGCTCCAGAGCGAACGGGCGCCCGCGGTCCTCCAAGCGGTCGGGGACACCGAGATGGTGGCCCCGGACGGGATCAACCCGGAGGTCCTGTCGACGCTGCGGCGGCTGGAGCGGATCGGGGAGCTGCCGGCCGGCAGGGCCATCCAGGCCGTCGACGACCTGCTGGACGCGGCCGTGCGGCGCCTCCCCACGCTGCCACTGCTGCCGCAGGCGTGGGCGCTGCGGGCCAACGTCGCCTCCTACGACGCCTGCTACGTCGCCCTGGCCCGGGACCTTGGGTGCCCGTTGGTCACCGGGGACCTGCGGCTGTTGCGGGCTGCCGGGCTGGGCGTGCCGCTGATCACCGTCTAACCGGCGCCGCCGGCGTCAGCCGGTGATGACCACCTTGCCGGTGACCTTGCGGGCGTAGAGGTCGGCGATCAGGGGGATGGCGTCGGCCAGGGGGGCGGTTGCCTGGACCTTGACCGACAGGGCGCCGGAGGCGGCCTGGTCGGCC
>JASLBL010000236.1 GCA_030146615.1 Actinomycetes bacterium | reverse complement strand
CTTCTTCCGGCCCCTGCGGGCGCCACACACGATCCTGCCCGGCCCCGACCGAGACGGCAGCCTCGAGGAGCGGGTGGCCGCCTCGACCGAGACGCTCGTCAACGGCCTGTCAGGACGGTTGCGCGGTCGGTTCGACCTGGTCCACGCCCAGGACTGCATCGCCGCGCGCGCCGGGGTGGCCGTTGCCGAACAGGAGGGCGACCTTCCGGTAATCCGGACCGTCCACCACGTCGACGACTTCGTCTCCCAGACGCTGGTGGAATGCCAGCGCCACTCGATCCTCGACCCGGACCACCTGCTGGTGGTGAGCCGGGAGTGGCGGCGGCGCCTCCATGAGGAGTTCGGCGTGGACGCCGAGGTCGTCACCAACGGCGTGGACGGCCCGCGGTTCGCACGGCCGCCGTCCGTCGACGGCTCCGACCTCCGGGCGCGGGTCGGGGCTGGGGGTCGCTTCCTGTTCCTGACGGTGGGCGGCGTCGAGCCCCGCAAGGGCAGCCTCCAGCTGGTGGAGGCACTCGCCAAGGTCAGGACCGTGGTCAGCCCACCGCCCCTCCTCGCGGTGGTTGGTGGCCACTCCTTCCAGGACCACGACACCTACCGGCAGCGGGTGCTGGACCGGGCGGCCGAGCTCGGCGTCCCCGTCGGCGAGGCGGTCATGCTGCTGGGGACCGTTCCCGAGGACGAGCTGCCCCGCTGGTACCACGCGGCGGACGCGTTCGTGTTCCCCTCCCTGAAGGAAGGGTGGGGCCTGGCGCTGCTCGAGGCGCTCGCGGCCGGCCTGGCAACCGTGGCCACCGACATCCCCGTGTTCCAGGAGTTCCTCGGCGAGCAGGACGCGCTGCTGGTTCCCGCTGGAGACGCCGGCGCGCTTGGCGACGTCATGGTCCGCGTGGCCTCAGACCCGGAGTTGCGAAGCCGGCTCGGGCGCCGCGGCCCGAGGGTGGCCGGACGGTTCACCTGGCGGCGCTGCGCCGAGCAGCACGCCGCGATCTACCGCCGGCTCGCCTCCTGAACGCAGCCTTCGCGCGCCAGCATCACCGCACCGACGCCTCCGGCCTCCCCAGGGCCCCCAGGCGCTCGTCAAGGGCGAGCAGGGCCTGCTCGAAGCAGGCCAGCGGAGCACTGGCCACGCCGGCGCCCACCTGCCCGGTGCCGGCAGACCGGTGCAGGATTCCGGTGTTGATCGACGGGGTGACCCCGGTCTCGACGACCTTGCGAAGGTCCACGCCCACGGGCGACCCCCGTAGGTCGAGGAAGGGCAGCTTGAACCGCGTGCTGCGAACGAGGCAGATGCGCCCCATCGCCTCGGTCGCGGCCACTGCCTTGGCCATGCCGCCGCCGAGGAACGTGGCGACCGCCGGGGACGCGGCCGCTGCCGCCCCGCCTAGGCCCACCAGCTCCAGCACCGCGCTGTCGCCGATGTCAGGAGCGCCGTCCGCCGGCCCGTAGCCAGCGTGGAACAGGGCCTGCTCCACCGCCGGAGCGGGCGACGTGAACCAGCGTTGCCCCGTCGCGGCCAGGCGGACGCCGAAGGTCGTGCCGTTACGGGCCATCCCGGTCACCACGCTCGCGTCGGCAACCTCCCCGGCCCAGTCGGTCAGGGTCTTGGCGGCCGCCATCACCAGGTTGAGGAAGAACAGGTGGTTCTCCGAGAGGAAGCGGGCCACCGCCGGCAGACCCGGCCCGCCGACCTCGGCCAGGTAGGGGAGCAGCTGCCGGATGAGCAGGTTCGTGGAGGCCTGGGTACGCATGTGGCCGTCGTCGCCCATTTGCAGGCCCTGGCCGGCCAGCGAGAGCACGTCGACCGGCCCGCTGCGGTGCACCGCGGCAGCGAGCACCGGGCCGGCGGCGTCGCGAAGGAAGCGGAGCCGGTCGACCGCCTCCGGCGCGTCAACGCCGTACCACGGAGTTCGACCGGGGCCCTGGTTGAGACCGGAGAAGGCGCGGTTCGAGCCCGAGCGGTTCTCCACCGCGAAGACGGGGGCGGAGGGGCCGACGGCGCTGGCCATTGGGACCACCGCGTGGTGGTCGTTGGCCGGCTCGAGGTCCACCCCCTCGGCGGCGACCAGGGCCGCGGCCTCCTCGCCGGTCGTCGCCCAGCCCTCGGCCATGACCGCCGCCAGGACGGAGCGGCGCAGCGGGTCGCAGAACCGCTCCCACGAGAGCGGCGGACCGGGGTGCAGGATCGTCCGTCGGCCCATCCCGGGCACGAGATCGGCCGCCGGCCCGACCTCCACCAGGATCGCGACCCCCTCGTCCAGGCGGCGCACGGCCTCCCGGTTGGCCTGGTCGACCCGCTCGGCGTGGCGTCCGTAGAGCCGGGTTAGCGCCCCGACGAGGCTGGGCTGCCCCCTCGCCGGGATGCGCCAGTCGACGTCCATCGCCTCCGCCCCCTGGGCCCGGAGCGCCTCGCCGAACAGCGACAGACCGACGTTCACCGCCCGCACCTGCTCGGGCAGGGGGGACGACAACGGCCTCGGAGGAGCCGGGGGGCTAGACTCACTGGCCATGCTGGAGATCACTGCCTCGTGGGAAGGTGGGCACCGGTGCCGGGTCCCGATCCGGGGCTTCGAGGTGCTCGTGGACGAGCCGACCACAGCCGGCGGTACGGATACCGGTCCGAAGCCGACGGAGCTGCTGCTGGCCTCGCTCGGCGCGTGCTTCGCGCTGGCCGTGGCGCACGTGGTGCGCAAACGCGGGCGGGAGCTGGCCGACGTGAGCGTGCGCGTGCGCGGCGAGTACCAGGGCACCCGCTTCTCCCGCATCACCGTGGAGGCGACGTCCAGCCAGCCCGAGCTGGTGTGGTCCGTGCTCGACCAGGCCATCCGGTCCTGCTATGTCTCCAACACGATTCGCGGACAGCCGGAGATCGAGTACCGGGTAGAGCCCGCGGCAGCTAGCCACGGCGATGGGCCACCTCCTCCGCGGCGCTGACCAGCGCCGACTCGGCGGCGTGGAGGGCACCGAGCGCCTTGGCGGCTCGGTCGCGGGCGGTCGACGCCGCCGCGGCCTGGTCGGCGGCCATGCGCCGCACGACCTCCGGGGCAGCTCCGCCGAGCGCGGTTCTGGTACCGACGATCGCCCTCGGGTCCAGCACCTCGGAGAGGTCCCGGCCGGCGAGGCCCAGGCGGCGGCCGATCGTCTCCTCGGCCGCCGCGTCGAGCATCTCACCGGTGAGATCGACGCCCCGAAGGCCCTCGCGGCTCGCCTTGCGGACGGCCGCGCCGACCAGCAGGTAGGCGCTGCGGTAGTCAATCCCGCAGGTCTGCATGACATACTCGGCCAGGTCGGTGGCCTGGGAGAAGCCCGAGCACAGCGCCTGCCACATCCGCTCCGGGTTCACCCGGAGGGTAGAGACCACGCCGGTCATCAGCCGGGTCACCTTGCCGGCCAGCTCCAGGGATCGAGGCACCTCGCCGTAGGCGAAGATCAGGTTATCGCTGCGGGCCGAGGGGGTCTTCACGACCGCGAGGAATCCGGAGAGACGCCCCAGCAGGACCCCGGCTGCGCCCCGCACAATCGACAGCGCATAGGGGTTGCGCTTCTGCGGCATGAGCACGCTCGCGCGCGTGTAGGGGCCGGCCAGTGAGACAAAGTCGAACTCCCGGCTGTCCCAGATCTCCAGGTCTTCGGCCAGCTTGCTCAGGGTCGACGCCAGACTGGCCCCGGTCGCGAGCAGGTCGACGAACCCGTCGGTCTGCCACATCGCGTCGCGAGTGTGGTCGATGACCCCCTCGAAGCCCAGCAGCCTCGCCGTCCGCTCCCGGGACAGCGCGAGGCGGCTGCCGTTGACGCAGCCCGCCCCGGCCGGGCTCTGGTTGACCCAGTCGAAGCCGTCGCGCAAGCGGCCGGCGTCGCGGAGCGCGGGATAGGCGAAGGCGAGCACGTAGTGCCCGAAGGTCGAGGGCTGCGCCTGCTGCAGATAGGTCTGGTCGGGCATGACCGTCTCCGCGGTGGCCTCCGCCAGGGTCGCCACCGCCGCCGCGAAGCCTGCAGCGTCACGCATCAGCTCCAGGGTCATGCGCCGCAGGCAGACGCGCAGGGCGATCCGCCCGGCCTCGCGCCGGGGCCGGCCGGCGTGCAGCCAGCCAGCGTCCGAGCCGAGGCGCTCGACGAAGAACCGCTCCCGTGAGTTGTAGGCGTCGCCGTAGCGGGGATCGTAGGGGAACCGCTCGGCCGGCCACCCGGACACCTCTAGGAGCAGGCCGAGGAGGCGCTCGCCCGCGTCAGCCGGGATCACCCGCTGCTCTCGCAGCACCAGCACGTGCGCCATGTCGGCCAGGTTGAGGCCGGCATGGAGCATCGGGGCGTCCGCGATCTCAAGGGCGAATCCGGCCTCGATCAACTCCGGCGCTGGTGTCGACTCGGAGAACCCCTCGTCAACGTTGCTGGTCACCGCACCTCCTCACGATCGACTGCAGGGCCACCGGGATCCCGCCCGTATGGACGAACACCGCGGGGCCGGACAGTCCCGCTCCAATGGTGGCGACCAGCACGGCCATCGCCTTGGCGGTGAACACCGGATCGAGCAGGAGTCCCTCGGTCGCGGCAGCCAGGCCGGCCGCCGTGTCGCCGTCCGCCGATGCCACTCCGTAGCCCGGCCCGCGGGCGTCCACTAGCTCCACGTCCCGCTCCTCCGGCGTGGGGGACTTGAGCAGGGCGGCACATCCGCGCGCGAGTCGGAGCACGCGGTCACGGCACTCGGCCGGGGGCCGGCTCACGGTGGCGCCGACCACCCGCCATCGGCGGCCCGCAGCCACGGTCCCGGCCACCAGACCGGCCTGGGTCCCGCACGAGCCGGTCGCCACGAGCACCACCTCGGGGTCGG
>JASLBL010000235.1 GCA_030146615.1 Actinomycetes bacterium | reverse complement strand
GATGGTGCCGCCGCGGTCGCTGTGGCCGGCCCTGGCCCGGGCCAAGACCGCCGACGACCTCGGGGGCCCGACGCTGGAGCAGCTCGCCCTGGCCGACCTGCTGGGCTCCGGGGCCTACGACCGCCACCTGCGCCGCGGCCGGGCCCGTTACCGCCGGCGGCGCGACGCCCTGGCCGCCGCCGGCGGTAGCGGGCCCGGCCGCGGCGTAGGTGGCGGTCGTAGGCCCCGGAGCCCAGCAGGTCGGCCAGGGCGAGCTGCTCCAGCGTCGGGCACCCGAGGTCGTCGGCGGTCTTGGCCCGGGCCAGGGCCGGCCACAGCGACCGCGGCGGCACCATCCAGCCGATGCGTAGCGCCGGGGCCAGGGTCTTCGAGACCGACCCGGCGTAGCAGACCAGCTCGGGGGCCAGGCCCTGGAGCGCCCGACCGGGTCGCGGTCGTAGCGGTACTCGGCGTCGTAGTCGTCCTCGACGATCAGGCCGTTGGTGGCGCGCGCCCAGGCGAGCAGGGCGGCCCGGCGGTCGGGGGAGAGCACCACCCCGGTCGGGGACTGGTGGGCCGGGGTGACCACGACCGCCCTGGCCGGGGCGCGGGCGAGCTCGTCGACCCGCAGGCCCTCCTCGTCGACCCCGATGGGGACGGGCTCCAGGCCGTTGTCGGCGAGCTGCTCGCGGGTCCCTGGGCTGCCCGGGTCCTCGACCGCGACCGTCCGTCCCAGCCGCGACGGGAGCACCCGGGTCAGCAGGGCCAGGGCCTGGGCGAACCCGGCGGTCACGAGCACGCCGTCGGCGGCCGCCTCGACCCCGCGCACCCGCCCCAGGTAGGCCGCCAGGGCGGCCCGCAGGTCACCGGCGCCGGCCGGGTCGCCGTACCCGAGCGCGGCCGTCGGCGCCCCGAGCACGGCCCGCCGGAGCGCGGCCGCCCAGGCGGCCCTCGGGAACGCGGCCAGCTCCGGCACCCCCGGCCGGAAGTCGATCGCGACCGCGCCCGCCGGACCGCCGCCGGGGCCACGATGGTCGGCTCGATGGTGGCCGCCTCCAGCCTGATCGTCGACTACCCGGTGCTGGCCGGGCAGGCCGGGCGGTACGCCCTCGGTGCGGCTGTCCTGTCCGCGTTCGTGCGCGTCCACGGCTGGCGCCGGCTGCCGCGGCTGTCACCGCGCGAGCTCGGGCTGGTCGTCGCCCTGGCCGCCAGCGGCCTGGTCGGGTTCAACCTGTGCGTGCTGGCGGCCGTCGGCCGGGCCGACCCGGCCGTCGTCGGCCTGGTCATCGGCTGCACGCCGGTCGTGCTGGCCCTGGTCGGGCCGCCGCTGGCCGGCCGCCTGCCGACCCGCCGGGGGCTGGCCGCCGCCGCGGTGGTGGTCGTCGGGGCCGCCCTCGCCCAGGGTGGCGGCCAGGCCGACGCGACCGGGCTGCTGCTGGCCGTCGGCGCCCTGGCCGGCGAGGCCGCCTTCTCGCTGCTGGCCGTGCCCCTGCTCCCGAAGCTGGGCCCGGCCGGCCTCTCGACCTACGTGTGCGCGGTCGCCGCGGTCCTGCTGGCGGCCGCCGCGGTCGTGCTCGACGGCTCGGCCGCGCTGGTCCTGCCGACGGCCGCCCAGGCCCTGGCCCTCGGCTGGCTCGGCCTGGTCGTCACCACCGTCGGGTTCGTCGCCTGGTACTCGGGCGTCGCCCGGCTGGGGGTGGAGCGGGCCGGGCTGTTCGCCGGCCTGATCCCGGTGGCCGCCCTGATCAGCGTAGCCGTCGTCGGTGCCAGCGAGATCAGCGGGACCAAGCTGGCCGGGTCGCTGGTGGTCGGGGCCGGGATCGTACTCGGGCTCGGCGGTCCCGGCCGGCCGCGGCCCGCTACTCCTCGGCCGTCAGGCTGACCGGCTGGAGGCGTGGCTGAGGGCGGCTGCGGTCGACGACGTAGACCTGGAGCTGGCGGCGACCGTCGCCAGCCTTCCAGAGGGTGTCGGGGGTGATCACGGCGAACTTGGCCGCCGGCTCCCCGGGCCGTTCCGGGAACAGCTTGGACTCGCCGCCGATCCGGCCGTTGACCGCGACCAGGACGCTGGCGGTGGCCGGGGGCAGGGGCGAGGTGATCTTGCCCGAGACCAGCGCCGGGATCCGGCCCGAGGCCGGCTTGATCTGGGTGTACTGCTTGAAGTCGTCCAGGGTGGCCGTGGCCTCCAGGTCGGGGGTGATGGGGCCGACGGTGGTCGGGGGCTGGTAGACGAGGTCAGCGGCGGCCCCATAGCGGTACAGGCCCCGTGGGCCTTCCTGGGCCCTGGCCAGGGTGTCGGTCTCGCCGGCCAGGACCTGGGACCAGTTGGCGGGGCCGTCGCGGACCTGGCGGTGGCCGGGGATGTCGTACCACCACTTCTCGGTCCGGGTGCGGGTCGGCTCGCCGGTCTGGGAGGCCCCCTCCATCGTCCAGGGGACCTGGATGCCGGCGTGGTCGGCGATGGTCGGGAGCAGGTCGACCTGCTCCCAGTTGCGGTCGTCGACCTTGCCGTTGTCCTGGTTGGGGGCCTTGATGAACTGGGGCACCCACATCAGGTCGGGGGCGTTGGTCTTGCCGAGGCTGCGCGGCTTCTCGCCCGGGACCCAGCCCTCGCCGTGGTCGGCCCCCATGACGACCAGGGACTTGTCCCATATCCCTTCGGCCTTGAGCTTGTCGATGACCTGGCCGACCAGGCCGTCGGTGTAGGCGAGCTGGAGCAGGTGCCGCTGGTGGGCCAGGTCGACCACCTGGGCCGGGGTCTGGTCGCTCTTGAAGGCCCGCCCGAAGGTCTTGTAGTTGTACTCGTTGCCCGATGGCAGGTAGCGCCAGGGGGCGTGGGGCAGCAGCAGGTGCAGGAAGTGCATGGTCGGGCGGCTGGTGTCCTTGAGGCCGGCCAGGAAGTCGTTGAAGCGCGACGGCTGATTCAGCCGCAGCTGGTTGAAGCGGAACTGCGGGTCCAGCGGCTTGCCGTCCTTGGCGGCGGACTCCTCGGCGGCCGTCTGGTCGATGAACGAGGCCGGGTCCACCGTGGCGTCATACGGCGAGACGATCTCCTTGAAGACCCGGGCCGAGTCGCCGAGCACGGCCCGCAGCCCGACCCGGTCGAGGTTGCCGGCGGTGGAGCGGCAGCGGCTGGGCGGGCAGAGCTGGCTGATGGTCTCGTACACCTTGAGGTCGTAGTGGTTGCCGAACAGCGTGAACATGTTGTCCGGGTACTCGGTGTAGGAGGGGGCCTTGACCTTGGCCGGGTAGTTGCCGGTCAGCATGGCCGGCATGGCCCAAGGGGTGTAGCCGGCGACCCCGGTGGCGTTGCGGTACCAGGTCGACTGGTCGGCCAGCTCGGCGAAGTTGGGGTAGACCCGCTGGTCGATCTCCCCCTTGGAGTTGAGCAGGCTGCTGAGCGGGAACTCGTCGAACAGGATCATCACCAGCGGCGGCTGGGTGCCGGTGGCCACCGCCGCCGGGGCCTGGCCGCCGCCGGTGGCCTCGGCCCGGGCCGGCAGGACCAGCTTGGAGGTCGGCGAGGCGAGCAGGAACACCAGGGCGAAGACCAGCGGGGCCGGGGCCAGGTAGCGCAGCCACAGCCGCAGCCACGCCTGCCCGGCGTACAGCACGGCGGCGCCCACGCCCGCGGCCAGGGCGATCGCCACCACCACGGGCCCGCGCAGGTCGGTCAGCTTCTTGGCCACCTGGATGGCCAGCAGGGTGAACAGCCCGAAGATGGCGGCCAGGTGCAGGAAGCGCC
>JASLBL010000195.1 GCA_030146615.1 Actinomycetes bacterium | reverse complement strand
GGCCCCTGGTGGTGTCCTTCTCGTCCCTGGTCGCCAGCCAGGACGGGCACATCACCTCGCCGGCCCCGGTGCCGTCGGCGACGCAGCGCCCGATCCCCGTGCAGCGGTGGACGGCGCTGGTCAGGTCGCCCCCGTCCTCGGTATAGCGGAACCCGAGCCGCCCGGTGACCGGCCGGGCCATGGTGCGGCGCAGGTCGGCGTCGAACGGCCGCGGGCGGACCAGCACCCCCGGGTTGAGCAGGTCGCGCGGGTCGAGGACGGCCTTGACGGCGGCCATGGCCTCGATCGCGTCCGGCGAGTACATCACGGGCATGAGCTCGGACCGGGCGCGACCGTCGCCGTGCTCCCCCGACATCGACCCGCCGTAGGAGGCCACCAGCGCCGCCGCCTGCTCGACGAACGACCGGTAGACCGCCTGGCCGCCCGGCCGGTCGAAGGGGAAGTCGATGCGCACGTGCAGGCAGCCGTCGCCGAAGTGGCCGTAGGGGATGCCGTCGAGGCCGTGGCCGGCCAGCAGGGCCTCGAAGTCGCGCAGGTAGGCGCCGAGCTGCTCGGGCGGGACGGCCGCGTCCTCCCAGCCGGCCCAGGCCGGCGCCCCGGCCGGGCTGCGCCCGCCGAACCCGGCCCCGTCCTCACGGATGCGCCAGATGGCGGCCGTCTCGGCCGGGGTGCGCAGGACCCGGGCGGCCAGCGCGTCGCCCCCGACGACGGCGGTCAGCCGGGCGGCGGCCGCCTCGGCCTCGGCCGGGGTCGCGCCGGCCAGCTCGGCCAGCAGCCAGCCGCCCCCCTTGGGCAGCTCGGGCACGGCCCGCCCCCGGCGCCGGACCACCTCCACGATGCGGGCGTCGATGCCCTCGAGGGCCACCGGGCGCTGCGGCAGGACCGCCCCGACGGCGTCGGCGGCGGCCGCCATGTCCGGATAGCCGAGGACGACCAGCACGGTCGCCGCTGGCGCGCGGACGAGCCGGACCGTCGCCTCCAGGACCACGGCCAGGGTGCCCTCGCTGCCGACCAGAGCCCGGGCCAGGTCGCCGCCCCGCTCGGGCAACAGGTGCTCAAGCGCGTAGCCGGAGCCCTGGCGGGCGAAGCGCCCGAACTGGGTCCGGATCGGGCCCAGGCCGGCCCGGACCACCGCCTCCAGGCCCGGCACCGACCCGACCGCGCCCGGCCGGGCCACCAGGCGCTGGCCGGTGCCACAGACCACGTCCAGCTCGAGGACGTTGTCGGCCGTCCGCCCATAGGCCAGGGCACGCGACCCGCAGGCGTTGTTGCCGACCATCCCGCCGAGGGTGCAACGGTTGTGGGTCGAGGGGTCGGGGCCGAAGCGCAGCCCGTGGGGCCGGGCGGCGGCCTGGAGGTCGTCGAGCACCACCCCCGGCTCGACCCGGGCCGTGCCCGCCTCCGGGTCGAGCGACCGCACCCGCCCCAGGTGCCGGGCCAGGTCCATGACCACCCCGCTCCCGACGGCGTTGCCGGCGAGCGAGGTCCCGGCCCCCCTGGCGGTCAGCGGGACCCCCAGCTCCAGGCAGGTCTCGACCACGGCGACGACCTCGTCGGTGTCGCGCGGGAAGGCGACCAGCGCCGGCGGCACCCGGTACAGCGACGCGTCGGTCGAGTACTCGGCCCGCCGCCTGGCGGACACGTCGACCTCGGCGACCCCGGCCCGCCGGACGGCGTCGGCCAGCTCGGTGGTCAGGTCGCCGACCCCTCCCCCGCCGCTCCGTCCCCGCCGGCCGGCCGCGGCGGCGCGGGGTCGCCGGCCCGCAGGGGCGATCCCTCGAACCGGCCCTCGTGGGCGAGGACGGGGCGGCGGTCGCCGGCCAGCTCGGGGTTGCGGGCCTCCAGGTCGCGGCGGGCGTCGGCGACCCGTCGCAGGTTGGTGACGTAGTCACGGTCGCCCCGGTGGGTGCCCTTCCAGGTCTGGGGCATGCGCTCGGGCGGCGGGGGCACTGAGGCGGTCCCTCGGACCCCGAACCCGCTGGGGACCTTGCGGGTCGCCGCCCCGCAGGCCGGGCAGGCCGGCAGCGGGGCGGTCGAGGCCTGAAGCGTCTCCGAGCGGTGCCCGCCCTCGCAGCGCAGCTCGTAGATCGGCACCGGGGCTCCCTACCAGTTCTCCAGCGACCGGGACAGGATCTCGGCCGCGTCGTCCTCGGTCACCGGGCGGGGCGCCGTGTCGAGCAGCCGCTGCTGCTTCATGGTCCCCTCAACCAGGTCGGGGACGTCGCCCTCGTCGTAGCCGACCCCGCCGATCCCGTTGGGGATGCCGATGTCGCGCATCAGCTGGGTGAGGGCGGCCGGCAGGTACTCGGCGTCGTCACTGGGCCGGTCCAGGCCCGGGGCGAGCAGCTCGGCCGCGTGCAGGTGCCGTTCGGGGCGGGCCTCGAAGGTGAACCGGAACGCCTCGGGCGCGGTCAGCGACACGGCCATGCCGTGGGGCACGATCGGCTCGTCCTCCGGGTAGCCGTCGGGCCGGAAGTCCTTGACCCGCCCGGCGATCGGGTAGGCGTTGGCGTGCGGGATGTGCACCCCGGCGTTGCCGAAGCCGAGCCCGGCCATGGTCGCGGCCAGGGCCATCCGCCCCCGCGCCTCCAGGTCGTCGCCGTCGCGGACGGCGTCGCGGAACGAGCCGGCCAGCAGCCGCATGGCGTTCTCGGACCACATGTCGGAGATCGGGTTGGCGCCGCAGTAGGGCACCCGCTGCTCCGGCTGCTTGCGGTCGTAGGCGGTGTAAGGCTTGGCGGTGTAGCTCTCCAGGGCATGGCAGAGGATATCCATGCCGCTGGCCGCGGTGACCCCGGCCGGCTGGGTCACGGTCAGGGCCGGGTCGACCACGGCCAGGGTCGGGCGCAGCCGCGGGTGGCTGATGCCCGTCTTGACCTTCTGGGCGAGCACGTCGAGCACGCAGATGGTGGTGCTCTCGGCGCCGGTCCCGGTGGTGGTGGGCACGGCCACCAGCGGGTTGAGCGGCCTGCTGGGCCCCCTGCCCTGGCCGACGGGCTGGTTGACGTAGTCCATCAGCTCGCCGGGGTTGGTGGTGAGCAGGTTGACCGCCTTGGCGGTGTCGATGCTCGACCCGCCGCCGACGGCCACGTACGCGTCCCACGGCCCGTGTTCGGTGGCGTGGTCGATCGCCTGCTGGAGGCTGGCGTCGGTCGGCTCGACGTGGACGCCGTCGTAGACGTGGGCCTCGATGTCGAACCGCTTCATCTGGTCGGCGACCCGGGCCGGCAGGCCGGTGGCGGCGATCCGGGGGTCGGTGACCACCAGGACGCGTCGGGCGCCGTACTGGGACAGGTCGTAGCCGATCTCGTCGGAGGCGCCGGTGCCGAACTTCAGCAGGGGCGCGCCGTAGGTGAAGACGGTCTCCGAGCCGCCCGGGAACGTCGAGGTCATGGTCCCCTCCCGTCCGCTCAGGTGTAGTGGCCGTCCGGCGAGCGGCGCAGCGACCAGAGCTGCTCGGCGTCGTGGCCGAAGATCACGTTGGCGTTCGACTGCTCGGCGATGCCGCGGAGCTTCTCGACCGAGGCGTACCACTGGCTGAGGTCGTTGACGATCGCCGCCGGGGTGGCCGGCGGGCCGTAGGAGTCGCCCATGTAGACGGCGTCGGAGGTGAAGATCATCGTGCCCTCGTCGGCCAGGTCGACCCGGAGGGCCATGGTCCCCGGGGTGTGCCCGGGCGCCTCGATCAGGGTGACCCCGGGCAGGAACTCGGTGTCGCCGGACACGGTCTCGAACTCCAGGCCCTCGTAGTCACTCCTGAGGTGGGCGCCGTTGAAGGCGCCCTCGAAGCCGAAGGCCCAGTCCTGCTCCTTGTCGTTGACGACCAGACGGGGCCCGTTGCCGCCGAACAGCTGGGCGTTGCCCGCGTGGTCGAAGTGCAGGTGCGAGAAGACCACGAAGTCGAGATTCTCCGGGCCGAGGCCGAGTTGGGCCAGCCGCTGGTCCAGGTACTGCTCCTCGGTCACGCGGTCATAGGGGAAGAACTCGTGGAGGCCGGTCGGGACCCAGCGCTCCTCCCAGTCGCGCGGGCAGGAGGTGTCCCACAGCATGGTGCCGTCGGGGGTCTCGACCACGACGGCGTGGGTCGTGCACGGGTACCACTCAACCGGCTTGTCGCGCTCGGCCCGGGGGCGGATGCTCCGGCCGGGCTTGAGCAGCAGCCAGGTCAGGTCGCAGCTCATGGACCCGCAGTCGAGGACGTGGAGCTTGGTTGCCGTTCCCGCCATGGCTACCGCCCTTCGTCGGTAGGCGCTCGACCCTCCCAACGTCACACGCGGCAACCCACAATGCAAGGGCGGTCAGGCGGCGCGTCAGTCGGACGCCTCGACCACCCTGCGGATCTCCAGGACCTGCTCCCAATGGAAGCCACCGGGCCGGGGCTCCTCCAGGATGGCCAGGGAGGACGAGACGGCGCGGTCGTCGGCCGCCTCCCCCTGTTTGGTCACGGTCAGTTCGGCGGCGGGGAACTCGAACGGCCGGTCGGTGCCCCGTTCCTCCATCACCTCGACCCGCTGGACCCAGGTGAGGGTCTCCAGGCCGGGCGGGTTCTCCTTCTCGACGATGGCCACGGCCGAGGCGATCGCCGACCCCACGGCCAGCTGCCCGTCGTCGTCTGGGACGACCACGAACCGCCAGGGGCCGAAGTCCCTCTTCGCGTGACCCCGAGCGATGACGTCGCCCTGGCGGACGACCACGTGAAGGCCGACCGGCCGGGCCGCGTTCCCCGGCCCCCGTGCGATGTCGCCGCAGACAAACCACCCCTCGCGGCCGTCCTCCTCTCCCCTGACCACCATGTCGATCTGGGAGTTCGGCACCACGCACCCCCTCTTGGCTCCTGCCGGCTGTCAGCCGGCTGTCAGCGTCGGCGCGCATTGTCGCTTGCGACGACAGAAGGGACAAGGAGTCCCATCTGATAGGAAAGGAGCACGGTTCCCATGACCGCGTCGACACTCGCACGCGTCCTGGCCATCTCGGTCGTGCTGGCGGTCCTGAGCGTCGGCGGCACCGCCCACGCCCAGGAGGGCGACGCCCAGCCGCAGCCGGCGGACATCACCCAGTCCGATCCCTACCCCACTGCTTCTCAGGACCCCACCGGCCCTCAGGACCCACCCGCTTCTGAGGACCAGGGCTCGACCCCGGCGTCGACCACGACCACGCGTCCGAAGGTCGTCCGACCCAAGTCGCTTCCGGTGACGGTCTCCCCGCGGGCCGGCGGCCCGGGCACCACCGTGACGCTCCGCGCCGACCTGCGTGGCTGTACGCGACCCGGCTCCGCCCGCGGGTTCTTCAACGAGGTCCACGAGTGGGACACCGACGGCCTGTCCAGATGGCTGGCCTCCGAGCACGTCAGCGGCGGCCGCTGGTACACCGGCCGATACCGCATCACCAACGACATCCCGGCTGGCCTGGGCCGCTTCGCAGTGATCTGCGACAACGGCAGGTCAGACTTCATCATGGGCTTCGCCACCTTCCAGGTGCAGCCCTCGAAGTCCCCGGTGCCGGTCCGGGTCACTCCCCAGGCGGCCGGCCGGGGCACCACGGTCAGGATCACCGCCGAGGTCGGGCGGTGCCAGCGGATCCACATCTGGTTCTATGACAGCAAGAGCGATGGGCTGACGATGGCCGGCGGGGCCAAGCCGATCACGCCGCAGCTGCCCATCACCGAGGCCGGCACCGTCACCGCCAGCTACACCCTGACCCGCAGGGACGCCATCGGTCTGGCCAGGTTCACGGTGGTCTGCGGCATCGACATCGACAACGCCCGCGTCGGCGAGGCCAGCTTCCGGGTCCTCGCCGCCAACGGGAAGCGCTCTGGCGACAACGACCAGACCGCCAACCGCAACGACGGCACCCAGCTGCCCAACCGGATCGACACCGGCCAGGGCGGCACCGCCGACGGCACTGGCCCAGGCGATGGCCTTGACCCTGTGGTCCTGCTGCCAGCGGCCGGCCTACTCCTGATCGCCCTGGCCGCCGGTCTCTGGCTCGGCCAGCGCACCGCCAGGCGGCAGCGGTGACCACCATCCGCCACTCCGGCCGGGACCGCACACCCACCAGGCGTGCGGTCCCGGCACTGATCGCCTTGGGCCTGCTGCTGTGGATCGGCTGGCTGCTCGTCGCCATCGACCGCCAGGGTCAGCCCCAACCCGAGCCAGGCGCCGCCGGCCGGCCCGGACCGTCCGCCCTCTCCATCCCCAGCATCGGAGTCAGGGCGGCCATCGTCGGGGTCGGGCTGAAGGCGAACGGGGCCATGCAGACTCCCGATCCCGGCCAGGTCGGCTGGTACCGCCTCGGCCCCCGGCCCGGCGACCCCGGCCCGGCGGTGCTGGTCGGCCACCTCGACTCCCGCAGCGGACCCGCCGTCTTCTACCGGCTGGGCCAGCTCCGCCCCGGCGACGAGATCCTGGTCGGCCGGCCCGACGGGACCACCACCCGGTTCCTGGTCGGCCGCCTGGAGCGCCACCCCAAGACCGAGCTGCCCACCGGCCGCATCTGGACCAAGTCGGACCGGCCCCTGCTGCGCCTGATCACCTGCGCCGGCAGCTTCGACCGCGCCACCGGCCACTACCGCGACAACCTGATCCTCTACGCCTCGCCAACCGGCTCCTGAGGCAGGCGGTTCCATGCTCTTGTGGCCCCGACCGGATTCGAACCGGCGCTACCGCCTTGAGAGGGCGGCGCCGCTCACCAACGCCTCAGCCTCCTGACCTGCAGCTTTGCCGCCAACCGGTATGCGTGCGTCCAGGTTGCGGGCACGCATGGGGCACAACGCCCCGTCAGGCGAACTGCCGAAACGGTCCGTGAGGGCGCGAGAAGGGCTAAAGATCAACAGCTTGCCGCCACCGCGACAGGTCCGTAGCCTTCAGCCGCATGTCCAGGGAATGCGTGTTCTGCGGAGGCCCCGCCAACAGCCGAGAGCACGTCTGGCCGCAATGGGTCTCCAGGCACTTCACGGGCCGCCTCACCCTTGTCGACCTCAGCCGAGGCGTCCCGCCGCGCTCCATGGACATCCTGGACGCCCAGGTGCGCCGCGTCTGCCACAACTGCAACACGGGGTGGATGTCCCACCTCGAAGTCCAGGCGAAGCCGTTGCTGGAGCCCATGTTCGATGGCGAACCTGTGACGCT
>JASLBL010000186.1 GCA_030146615.1 Actinomycetes bacterium | reverse complement strand
GGCCTGGCCCCGTGGGAGGCGGCGGGGTCGCCGCGGCTCGCACTGACCGCTGCGGTGGTCGCCGGCACCGCCGTGGTGTCCGGCCTCGCGCTGGCCGGGCCGTGGCGCCGCCACCGCTTCGGTCCACCGATGACCGTTCTGGTGCTGACCCTGCTGACCCTCGTCGTTGACGTGCTGACCGGCTCGATCCTGGAGCTGGACGGCCTGCTGGGCTACGACGCGGTCGTCGCGGGCCGGTTCACCGGTTACGGCAACCTGACCTTCGGCCTGCTGGCGGTCAGCGGGCTGATCGGGACCGCGGCGGCGGCCACCGCGCTCGCCCGCCGGGCCGGCCCCTCCCGGGCACGGGCGGTCACCGCCGTCACCGTCGTCGGCGCCGGGCTGCTCGGCGTCGTCCTCGTCGGCGCTCCGGGCCTCGGGCGCGACTTCGGCGGCGTCCTGGCCGCCCTGCCGGGCTTCCTGCTGCTTGCCATGCTGCTGACGGGCATGCGCGTCACCGCCGTCCGGCTCGGCGCCGTCCTGGCCGCCGCGGTGCTGGCCGTGGCCGCCGTCGCCGCCCTGGACTGGCGCCGCCCGCCGGGCGAGCGCACCCACCTCGGCCGGTTCGTCGAGCAGGTGCGCACCGGCGAGGCGTGGACCGTGGTCCTCCGCAAGGCGCAGGCCAACCTGGACATCCTGGTGAGCAGCCCGCTGGCCTGGCTGCTGCCCGTCGCGGCCGTGGCGGGGTTCTGGCTCCTGCGCCGGGGTGGCCCCCTGCGCCGCGACGGGGGGACGGGGCCCGGAGTGCTGCCGCCCGCCGAGCTCGGGGTGCTGAGGGCGGCGCTCGTCTCCTGCGCGCTGACCCTCGCCCTGGGTGCGGCGGTCAACGACTCCGGAGTGGCGGTGCCGGCCACCGCAGCGGCGCTGCTGGTGCCGCTCCTGGTGTGGCTGGCCGCCGGACCAGGCAGCGGCGGGCCGGCCGGGGGAAGTCCGCGCTCGGGACCGGGCGAGCCGAGCGGTCGTGTTACGGTCGTCTCCCGTGGGTCGACCGTCTCAGGCACGTGACTTCGGGCTCCTTCACAACTCCCAGCCGACGAAGTTCGTCTTCGTCACCGGCGGCGTCGTGTCCTCGCTCGGCAAGGGACTGACCGCCAGTTCGCTGGGCGCGCTGCTGTCCAGCCGCGGGTTGCGGGTCACCATGCAGAAGCTGGACCCCTACCTCAACGTCGATCCCGGGACGATGAACCCGTTCCAGCACGGCGAGGTGTTCGTCACCGAGGACGGCGCCGAGACCGACCTGGACATCGGGCACTACGAGCGCTTCCTGGACACCGACCTGACCGGCCGGGCCAACGTGACCACCGGGCAGGTGTACTCCGACGTCATCGCCCGGGAGCGGCGCGGGGAGTACCTGGGCGACACCGTCCAGGTCATCCCGCACATCACCAACGAGATCAAGGCCCGCATCCTGCGCGTGGCCGAGGACGCCGACGTGGTCATCACCGAGGTTGGCGGCACCGTCGGCGACATCGAGTCGCTACCGTTCCTGGAGGCGATCCGCCAGCTCCGCCACGACATCGGGCGCGAGCACGTGGTCTTCGTGCATGTCTCCCTGGTGCCCTACATCGGGCCGTCGGGCGAGCTGAAGACCAAGCCGACCCAGCACTCGGTCCGGGAGCTGCGCTCGCTCGGCATCCAGCCGGACGCGATCGTGTGCCGCACCGACCGGCCGATCACCGACGCCCTCAAGCGCAAGATCTCCCTGCTGTCCGACGTCGACGTCGAGGCGGTCGTCTCCGCCCCCGACGCCGACTCGATCTACGAGATCCCGCTGGTCCTGCACGCCGAGGGCCTGGACGCCTACCTGGTCCGGCACCTGCGCCTGGAGGACAAGGCCACCGCCGAGCCGGACCTGGCCGAGTGGCGGGCCCTGGTCGAGCGGATCCGCAGCCCCCGCCGCAAGGTCCGCATCGCCCTGGTCGGCAAGTACATCAACCTGCCCGACGCCTACCTGTCGGTGACCCAGGCCCTCCAGCATGCCGGGTTTCACCATAAGGTGGAGGTTGAGGTGCTCTGGTGCGCCTCCGACGAGCTGGAGGACCCACAGGCCCGCAAGGTCCTCGAGACCGTCGACGGGGTCCTGGTGCCCGGCGGCTTCGGGATCCGGGGGGTCGAGGGCAAGGTCGAGGCGATCCGCTTCGCCCGCGAGCGCCACGTGCCCTACCTGGGCATCTGCCTCGGGCTCCAGACGGCGGTGATCGAGATCGCCCGCAACCTGGCCGGCCTCCGGGGAGCGAACTCGAGCGAGTTCGAGGCCGACACCCCCTACCCGGTGATCGACCTGCTGCCCGACCAGCGCCGGGTCGCCGACAAGGGCGGCACCATGCGCCTCGGTCTCGACCCCTGCCGCATCGTCAAGGGCACGCGGGCCGAGCAGGCCTACGGGGACGGGCTGGTGTTCGAGCGGCACCGGCACCGCTACGAGGTCAACAACCGGTTCCGGCGGCGGCTGGAGGAGGCCGGCCTGGTCTTCTCCGGGACCTCGCCCGACGGCCGCCTGGTCGAGATGATCGAGCTGCCCGACCACCCGTGGTTCGTGGCCGGCCAGTTCCACCCCGAGTTCCGCTCCCGCCCGACCCGGCCCCACCCGCTGTTCCGGGACTTCGTGGGCGCGGCCACCGCGTTCGCCGACGACCGCGACCGCACCGCGGCCACCCCGGCCCCGGGCATCCGCGCCGACGTCATCCCGGCCCACCGCAACGGCGGTGAGCCGACCCCGGCCCCGACGCCAGTCCCGGCCTCAGCTTCGACCCCGCCGCCGGCTTCGACGCCGCCGCCGGCTTCGACCTCGCCCCCGGCCCCGGCTGCGACCCCGGCCCCGGGCGCGGCCTCTGCGGACACCGGGC
>JASLBL010000169.1 GCA_030146615.1 Actinomycetes bacterium | reverse complement strand
CCGTGACCTGGGGCGCGGCCAGGGGCGTCGGCGGCGGCGTGGCCGCCGGCCTGGTGCTGGGCACCTCACTGGTCGCCGGCCAGCTCGCCAACGGCATCGACCTGGCCTCCTCGGAGCCGTCGGTCCTGCTCGACCTGGCCGGCGGGACGCTCAACTTCGTGCTCGCCGGCGGGGCCGTCGGCCTGGTCGCGCGCCTGCTGGAGCGGTCGGCGGGGCAGCTCCGGCAGGCCACCGAGGAGACCATCCGGGCCCGCGAGCGGGCGGCCCGGCTGGCCGAGCGCGAGTCGCTGGCCCGCCAGATCCACGACTCGGTGCTCCAGGCCCTGGCCCTGGTCCACAAGCGGGGCCGGGAGCTGGCCGCCGGCGGCCCGGTCCCGCCCGACCAGGTGGCCGGACTGGCCGAGATGGCCGCCGGCCAGGAGCGGGCCCTGCGCTCGCTGATCCTGCGCGACCCCGAGGACGACCGGACGCCCGCCGGCGCGGCCTCGCTGCGGGCGGCGCTGGAGTCGCTGGCCGGCGCCGAGCGGTCGCTGCCGGTGACCGTCGGGGCCACCGGCGCCCTCTGGCTGCCGGCCCGCCACGTCGAGGAGCTGGCCGCGGCCGTCGGCCAGGCCCTCGACAACGTGGTCGAGCACGCCGGGGCCAGCCGGGTGGCCCTGTTCGCCGAGGAGGACGCCGGGGCGGTCGTGGTGACCGTCCGCGACGACGGCCGTGGCTTCCGCTACGACGAGCGGCGGCTGCTCGCCGAGGGCAAGATCGGCCTGGCCAAGAGCATCAAGGGCCGGGTCGAGCAGCTCGGCGGCACCATGACCGTGACCAGCCGGCCCGGAGCCGGCACCGAGGTCGAGCTGCGGGTCCCGTTCCCGGACCCCCCCGGCCGCCACCAGGAAGGACGAGCGTGACCGCTGAGGACGAGAGGATCCGGGTGATGGTGGTCGACGACCATCCGGTCTGGCGGGACGGGGTCAGGGCCGACCTGGAGGCGTCGGGGCGGGTCGAGGTCGTGGCCGAGGCCGCCGACGGCGGCGACGCCATCGAGCGGGCCCGCGAGGCCATGCCCGAGCTGGTCCTGATGGACCTGAACCTGCCCACGGTGCCCGGCGTGGAGGCGATCCGGCGTATCGTCGAAGAGTCGCCGCACGTCAAGGTGCTGGTCCTGTCGGCCTCGGCCGAGGAGGCCGACGTGCTCGAGGCGGTCAAGGTCGGGGCCAGCGGCTACCTGCTCAAGAGCGCCACCGCCGCCGAGCTGGTGGACGCGGTGGTCAGGGTGCGGGCCGGCGAGCCGACCTTCTCGCCGTCGTTGGCCGCCCTGGTCCTGGGCGAGTTCCGGCGCATGAGCGGGACCAGCGAGCCCGGCCTGACCGCCCGCGAGACCGAAATCTTACGATTGGTGGCCAAGGGCTACACCTACAAGGAGATCGCCGACCAGCTGTTCCTCAGCACCAAGACGGTCCAGAACCACGTCCAGAACATCCTGACCAAGCTCCAGCTGTCCAGGCGCTACGAGCTGATGCGCTACGCCATCCGCCGCGGCCTCGACCGGTCCTGAGCGGGCGGGGCTGGTAGCGTCTCTCGGGACCAACGGCAACGACGCAGGAGGAATCGGAGACCCATGGACAAGGCCACCGCCCGCAAGCGGCTCGATGAGGAGCGCACCCGGCTCCAGGGGATCCGTGACGGCCTCCGGCGGGAGCAGGAGGAGGCGACGTCTGAGACCGGGGGCGAGCTGTCGAGCTTCGACCAGCACCCCGGCGACATCGGCACCGAGACCTTCGAGATGGAGAGGAACGTCTCGCTGCTGGAGCAGGTCGAGGACGAGCTCCAGGAGATCGAGGCTGCCTTCGAGCGCCTGGAGCGCGGCCAGTACGGCACCTGCCAGGCCTGCGGGCGCCCGATCGGCGACGAGCGCCTGGAGGCGATGCCGGCGGCCCGCTTCTGCGTCGAGGACCAGGCCAAGGCCGAGCGCGAGGCCGGGTATCCCGGCTCGCGCAATTGACCTGTTGCGCGCTATTTCTTTGTCGATTAGTTTTCGAGAATTCGGCGCTAACCGGTCGTAGCTGTCGAACTTGACTGTCGCCGCCACCAGCACCTCGCTAACATCCGCGCCGTACCAGCCAACTACCGCCGCGTCGGCGGCGGTACCAGCACGTGGAGGGGGGCCGCGATGCCGGCATTCGACGTCGCGCGAAGGTGGAAGGGCCGCGTCATCCTCGACCGGTCCGGCGAGAAGCTCGGCTTGGTGCTCGACGTGTTCTACGACGCCGAGAACGACGAGCCCGGATGGGTGCTGCTCGGCACGGCCGGTGCCGACGCCGGCACCCGCTTCGTCCCGGTTGCCGAGGCGGTCGAGCACGGCAACGAGCTGCGGGTGCCCTATGACCGCGCCTTCGTGGAGGGCGCGCCCGGCATGGAGCCGGGCGGCCGGCTGTGGCCACAGGAGGAGGCCGAGCTGTACGCCTACTATGGCCTCTCCTACACCGGCGCCTCCCGCGTCGACGAGGACGACGAGGACGCCGCCGCCGTGGCCCAGATCCGGGGGACGCTCCCCGAGCTCTAGAACTCCCGCATTCGGGAGTTGAGGGGCGAGCCGACCCGCTGGCGCTGCTTGATGACCTTCTGCCAGTCGTTGGGGCGGGCCTCGACATGGAAGGACGCCCCCGGCTGTGAGCCGCCGATGCGCAGCAGGCGCAGCTCGATGCCGAAGAAGCGGACCTCGTCGTCGCCGTGCTGGTTGAGCCAGTCGAGCACCGCCCGGTGCTCCTCGCCGATGCGGGTGGTGATCCAGACCACGGCCGAGACGTCGAGGCCGGCCGCGAAGGTGATCATCTGGCCGAGCTGCAGGTGGTCGCTCGGCTCCAGGTGGCTCATGATCGCGACCCGCCGTCCGCGGTCGGTCTGGGCGAGCAGGTCGGCGGTAAAGGAGCCGACCCCGACGTCGCGCCCGACCTCGCGCAGGCCGCTCAGGCCGAGCTCCTTGGAGAGGCGGTCCAGGTTGGCGGCCAGCCAGTCGGGGAAGCCGGCGCCGTCACGCTGGAAGACGGTGGCCGGGTCGACCTCTTCGATCTCGGCCAGCTGGACGGCCGCGCCTGGGCTGGCCGCGAAGCTGCCTCTCGACCGGTCCAGGTCGGCGGCGGCCGCGTTGCGCTCGGCTCGGCTGGAGCGGGAGGGGGCTGGGGGAGTGGTGGCCGTCTCGGAGTCGCCGGTGGACGCGCTGACGTCTGACTGGGTCACGCCGGATCCTTTCGCCTCGACGCAGCATGACCGCAAGAGCCTGGTGCAACGGCGCAGCGCTGGTCAAATCCTCCCTTAGCGGGAGCGGCGGGGGAGGGCGATGATGCCGCGCTCGAGGGCGGCGACCACGGCCGCGGTGCGGTCGTCGACACCCAGCTTGGCGAAGGTGTGCAGCAGGTGGGTCTTGACCGTGGCCTCGCTGATGAACAGGGCGGCGGCGATGTCGGCGTTGCTGGAGCCCCTGGCCACCAGCTCCAGGACCTCGACCTCGCGGGAGGTGAGGGCCTCTTCGGCCGGCCGGCGCATGCGGTTGACCAGCCGGGTGGCCACCGTCGGGGCCAGCACCGTCTCGCCCCGGGCGGCGGCCCGGATGGCCGGGAACAGCCGCTCCCGCGGGGTGTCCTTGAGCAGGTAGCCGGTGGCCCCGGCCTCGACGGCGCGCAGGATGTCGGCGTCGGTGTCGTAGGTGGTGAGGACCAGCACCCGGGTCCTCGGGAAGCGGGCGGCGATCTCGGCCGTGGCCGTTGCCCCGTCCATCTCCGGCATCTGGAGGTCCATCAGGACCACGTCGGGCCGCTGCCGCTCGGTGACCAGCACCGCCTCGGCCCCGGAGGCGGCCTCGCCGACCACCTCGAAGTCGTCCTCGCTCGCCAGCATGCCCCGCAGCCCGTCCCGGACCACCGGGTGGTCGTCGGCCAGCACGATTCTGATCGGGCCACCCCCCTGGGGTTCCCCGAACCCCTCCGGCCTGATCGTCGTCACCGCACCGGGACCGTGACGGCGATGGTGGTGCCCTGGCCGGGGGCGCTCTCGACGGCCAGGCGGCCCCCGAGGGCCTCGATCCGCTCCCGCATGCCGCGCAGCCCGAGCCCGCCGTTGGGGCCGTAGCCATCGGCGGTGGGGGCGAACCCCGAGCCGTCGTCGCGGACGTCGAGGGTGGCCTCGCCGTCCATGTAGGACAGGGTGACGGCCACCCGGCCGGCGTTGGCGTGCCTGGTCACGTTGGCCAGGGCCTCCTGGGTGACCCGGAGCAGGGTGACCTCGGCGTCGGGGCTGAGCGGCTGGGGGGTGCCGGTCACCGTGGCGGTCGCGTCCAGCCCGGTCTCCTCTTCCACCCGGCCGGCCAGCCGGCCCAGGGCCTGGCCCAGCGGCGCCGCCGACAGCGCCTCCGGCCGTAGGTCCCAGACCAGCCGCCGGGCCTCGGCCAGGTTCTCCCGGGCCGTCCGCCGGGCTCGTTCCAGGTGGCCCCGGGACTGGGTGGCGTCCTCGGGCAGCTCGGCCTCGGCCGCCTGGAGCTGGAGGACGATGCTGACGAAGCCCTGGGCCAGGGTGTCGTGGATGTCGCGGGCCAGGCGCTGGCGCTCGGCCAGCCGGCCGCCCTCCCGCTCGGCCGCGGCCAGCTCGCTGCGCGTCGCCTCCAGCTGTTCGATCAGCTGCCGGCGCTCGTAGCTCTGCTCGATGATCCTGGTCACCCAGATGGCGAACAGGCTGCCGAACGTGACCGAGATCAGGCCGCCGACGATCGCCCCCGGGTTCTCGGCCAGCGGCCGTCTCGACGCCAGCACCTCCCGCCAGACGACGGCCACCGTGACGGCGACCGAGGCCGGGATGGCCAGGCCGAGGCGCAGGTGGCGGAAGACCTGCGGGTACAGCACCAGCAGGAGCGAGAAGAAGACGGGGTGGATCCCGGCGAGCACGAACCAGAGCGCGAGCAGCCCGGCCAGGTAGGCCATGGCGATCCGGGGGCGCTCCTCGGTCATCCCGGCCCGCCGGAAGGCGAAGTGCCAGGCGGCGGTCAGGGCGGCCGTCCCGGCCAGCAGCCGGCGGTCGCCGTCGCTGGTCTCCGGGTCGAGGAGGGCGAGGGCCGCGGTCAGTGCGAGCAGGGCGTAGAAGGCGGCGTCCCAGATCCAGCCGTGCCGATCCCAGGCATCGTCCTGGTCCCGGGCATTGCCGGCACCGGTGCGGCCCTCGTCGCTCAGCAGGCCGCTCCTCTCGTCGCCGCTCCCCGAAGAGATGGTACGAGAGGCCGGCCCCGCTGAGGAGCACCGGTCGTTGGATCGGGCGGTCAGCCGTTCGGCTGATGCCGGGCGCCGACGGCCGCCGGCTCCGGGCCGACGGCACCCCCGGGGGCCAGGGGGGTCACCGTCGGGACGGCCACCGTGAAGGTGACCAGGTCGCCGGTGGAGTCCACGCCCACGGTGCCGCCGTAGGACTCGACCAGGCGGCGGACGATGTGCAGCCCGAGGCCGACCCCGGAGGCGCTACGGGTCAGCGAGGAGTCGAGCTGCACGAACGGCTCGAAGATGCGCTCGCGGTCGGCGGCGGTGATCGGCGGGCCGATGTTGGAGACCGAGACGGCCAGCAGGGACGGGCCGGCCGGCCTGGCCGCGACCCGGACCGTGGTCAGCGGGGTCGCGTACTTGAGGGCGTTGCCGAGCAGGTTGACCACCACCAGGCGTAGGGCCTCGGCCGGCATGGCGACCTCGCGGGCCGCCTCCAGGTCGACCTGCAGGTCGAGCCGTTCCCGCCCGGGCACGTCCTCCATGTCCTCGACCACCGCGCCCACGACCCCGCGCAGGTCGGCGGCGGCGCTGCCGTCCTGCTGGATCACCTTGGACGAGTAGACGAGGTTGTCGACCACCCGCTGGAGCCGGCGGGCCTCGCGCAGGATGCGGCCCAGGTGCTCTTTGCGCTGGGCCGAGGTCAGCCGGTCGTCGCGGGTGAGCAGCAGCTCGCCGAACCCGAGGATGCCGGTGAGCGGGGTCCGAAGCTCGTGGGAGACGACGTTGTAGAGCTCGTCCTTGAGGCGCTGAGACTGCTGGAGCTCGCGCACCACCGCCCGCTGGCCCTCGTACAGCTGGCGGAAGGAGCGCTCGGCCTCGGCCCGACTGTCCTCGTTCAGCCGCCAGTTGGCCAGGTTGGCGGTGGCCGTGGCCAGGATCAGCACCTCGCCGATGGCCGCCCGCAGCCACGGGCTGGAGTCGGTGTCGGCCGGCGGCAGCACCCCGAGCGACTCCAGGGCGGCCGACGCCATCGCGTAGACGGCCACGAAGCCGACCGCGATCAGGAACGGGAAGCCGTCCTGGTACAGCATGATCAGGGCGATCGTGACGAAGAAGTGGAACCCGAGCTCGACCGTGCCCCCGCCGATGCCGACCAGCACGCACGACGCCGACAAGAGCCCCACGGTGGCCAGGGCCGAGCGCCAGCGCCGGCCGCCCGACGGCGCGGTGGCGAGCGCCGCGGAGGCGGCGACGACGGCCACGCCGGAGGCATCGTCCAGGCCGTCGCCGAAGAGCACGGCCAGCGCGGTCAGCGCGGGCACGTGCAGCCACAGGATCAGCAGGATCGCGCGGTGGCGACCCCGCCAGACCTCGTCGGGGAGGGAGCGGCCCTGGGGGAGGGTGCCGCGTACCCGGTTGAGCAACCGCAACGCCACCTCGAACTCTCTCCTCGCCAGGGCGACGCCAAGCCCGGCGGAGCCTACGTCGAGCTGCGTGGCACGATCACGCGCAGTCTCTTGCAGTTTCCCTACGCAAATATACCCGGCCTTGTGCTGCGAACCGGTGTGCAGCCGGCGATTGGCACCTACTGGGAAATCTCAACTACATTTTTCCTGGTCCCGAGCTCGGAGTGGGAATGTGATCCTGAAAACGGCAGTGGTACGGAAATTCCGGAGCATCGAGAATTCGGGGACCGTCCGATTCGAGCCGGACGTGACCTGTCTGGTGGGCAAGAACGAGAGCGGCAAGACCGCCTTCCTGGAGGCCCTGTACCAGGCCAACCCACTCGGCGGGCCGGGCCGGGGGTTCGACGAGCTGCGCGACTACCCCCGCCGGCTGCGCGGGCGGGAGCGAGCCCAGATCGCCGCCACCACCCCCATCTCGGCCACCTTCGAGCTCGGCGACGCCGACCTGGAGGCGGTCGTCCAGCGGCTCGGGCCCGACGCCCTCGGGGCCAAGGAGCTCACCGTCGAGCGGGACTACGCGGGCCGCCAGCGCCTGCTGGTCGGCGACCAGGAGGTGGCCGGCGAGCTGGCCACCCTGCTCGCCTCCCGGCTGCCCCGCCTGCTGTACTTCGACGGCTACAGCGTGCTCCCGGGCCGGGTGTCGATCCCACGGCTCCAGGCGACCGCCGAGGACGCTCTGCTGCCGGCGGAGCGGACCGCCCTGGCCCTGCTGCGGCTGGCCGGGGTGGCCGCCGATGACTTCGTCGAGTCCGAGTACGAGGTCCGCAAGGCCGCCCTGGAGAGCGCCGCCACCACGGTCAGCGAGGAGGTCTTCCGCTACTGGAGCCAGAACCCGGAGCTGACCGTCGAGCTGGACCTGGACTTCCGCGAGGCCGGCCAGAACGGCCAGGGAGGCCCGCCGTTCCTGGATGTCCGCATCCGCAACCACCGCCACCGGGTCACGACCAACTTCGGCGAGCGCTCGGGCGGGTTCGTCTGGTTCTTCTCGTTCGTGGCCGCGTTCTCGGAGCTGCGCGACAGCGAGGGCCTGATCCTGCTGCTGGACGAGCCCGGCCTGGGGCTGCACGCCGCCGGCCAGGCCGACCTGCTCCGCTACCTGGACGAGCAGCTCGCCGGCGGGCACCAGGTCGTCTACACCACCCACTCGCCGTTCATGGTCGACGCCAACCGGCCCCACCGGGTCCGCACCGTCGAGGACGTCCAGGGTGAGGGGACGAAGGTCCGCGAGGGCGCCGGGGCGACCAGCCGCGACACCGTGCTGCCCCTGTCCGGGGCGCTGGCCGTCTCGCTGCTGGAGGGCCTCGGGGCCGGGCCGCGCACGCTGCTCGTCGGCGGCGTCCCCGACCTCGTCTACCTGGAGGTCATGAGCGGCTACCTGCGCGAGGGGGGCCGCCGGGGCCTCGACCCGGCCTGGCGGGTGCTGCCCACCGGCGGGCTCGCAGGCCTGCCCGTGCTGGCCGCCCTGCTGGGCGCCCCCCTTGAGGCGGCCGTGCTGCTGGAGGTGGGCGCCGGCCACCCCAGCATCCGGGCCCTGGCCGACCAGGGGGTGGTCCTCCCGGAGCGGCTGCTGGCCCTGACCGAGCTGACCGGCACGAGCGAGGCCGGGCTCGAGGATCTCTTCGACGACGCCTTCTACCTGCACCTGCTGGCGGCCACCGGCACCGAGGAGCTCGACCCGGACCAGCTGGCCGGCGAGGGATCGATCGTCCGGCGGGTCGAGCGGGCCACCGGCACCGCCCTTGACCGCTACCGCCCGGCCAGGTACTTCCTCAACCAGCAGCAACGCCTCCTCCCGGCCATCGGCCGCGAGCCCCTGCACCGCTTCGCCAGGCTGTTCGCCACCCTGGACGAGCTGTAGCCTGAGAGGCGTGTCGCCCACGCACGAGGTGCTGAACCAGCCGCCGCCGCTGGCCGGCTACGACCTGTACGAGGCCGACCCGGTGCTGGGGGAGGCGATGGCCCGGGAGGGGGCCGGCTGGGCCGCCGAGCGGGTCCGGGCTCTCGGGGTCCTGGCCGGCAGCCCGGAGGCGATCGGCTGGGGCGAGGCGGCCGACGCCAGCCCGCCGGTGCTGCGGACCCACGACCGCTACGGGCGACGGGCCGACGAGGTCGGGTTCCACCCGGCCTGGCACCGGCTGCTGGGCACGGCGATCGAGCACGGCCTGCACGCCGCCCCCTGGCGCGACCCGGTCCCAGGCGCCCAGGTGGCCCGGGCGGCCGGGTTCTATCTCTGGACCCAGGTCGAGGCCGGGCACGGCTGTCCGGTCAGCATGACCTTCGCGGCCGTGCCCGCCCTGCGGGCGACCCCCGAGCTGGCCGAGGTCTGGGAGCCCAAGCTGACCGCGCTGGCCTACCAGCCGGATCTTGCCCCGGTCGCGACCAAGGCGGGGGCGCTCTGTGGCATGGCCATGACCGAGAAGCAGGGCGGCAGCGACGTGCGGGCCAACACGACCACCGCCCGGCCCACCGGGCCCGACGGCCTGTGGCTGCTCACCGGCCACAAGTGGTTCTGCTCGGCCCCGATGAGCGACGCCTTCCTGGTCCTGGCCCAGGTGCCGGCCGGGCTGAGCTGCTTCCTGGTCCCGCGGGTCCTGCCCGACGGGTCCCGCAACGGCTTCCACCTCCAGCGGCTCAAGGACAAGCTCGGCAACCGGGCCAACGCCTCGGCCGAGGTCGAGCTGGCGGATGCCACCGGCTGGCTGGTCGGGGAGCCGGGCCGGGGCCTGGCCGCGATCCTGGAGATGGTCAACCACACCCGGCTGGACTGCGTGGTCGGGTCGGCGGCGCTGATGCGCCAGGCGGTCGCCCAGGCCACCCACCACGCCGCCCACCGGACGGCGTTCGGCCGCCGGCTGGCCGACCAGCCGCTGATGACCAACGTCCTGGCCGATCTGGCCGTCGAGTCGGAGGCGGCGACCATGCTGGCCATGCGGGTGGCCGGCGCCTTCGACCGGGCCCCCGCCGACCCGGACGAGGCGGCCGTGCGCCGGCTGGTCACCGCCGTGGCCAAGTACTGGGTGTGCAAGCGCGCCCCGGCGGTGGCCGCCGAGGCCCTGGAATGCCTGGGCGGCAACGGGTACGTGGAGGAGAGCGGCATGCCCCGGCTGTACCGCGAGGCCCCGCTCAACTCCATCTGGGAGGGCGCCGGCAACATCAACAGCCTCGACGTCCTGCGGGTCCTGGCCCGGCAGCCCGAGAGCCTGGCCGCCCTCCTGGACGAGGTCGCGCCGGCCAGGTCGGCCGAGCCCCGCCTGGACCGCGCGGCCACCGCCGTCGAGCGCGAGCTGGCCGCCGCCCCCGACCCGGTCGCCCTCCAGGCCGGCGCCCGCCGCCTGGTCGAGCGGCTGGCCGTGCTCCTCCAGGGCGCCCTGCTGGTCCGCCACGGCCACCCGGCGGTCGCCGACGCCTTCTGTGCCTCCCGGCTCGCCGGCGACCGCGGCGCCGCCTTCGGCACCCTCCCGCCCGGCCTGGACCTGGCCGCCATCGTCACCCGCGCCACCCCAAAGGTCGGCTAGCGCAAACCGTTACAAGCCCGAGACGGCGCGGGTACGGTCGCTCTGGTACCACTGGAGCGACAGCGCCCGACGATCCGGGGGTGGGAAGGTGGCACCCAGCAGGCGAGACGTGACCGGCAGGCGCGGCCCGGCCGGCATGGGCCGTACGGTCGCCGTGGTCGCGGCCGGGCTGGCGGCCGTCCTGGCCCTGGGCGCGTGCTCGGCTGGCGGCGGGGACGACCAGGGGCAGGCTTCCCAGGGTGTGACCTCGACCAATCCCCCGACCACGGCCGCGCCGTCGACGGCCGCCCCGACCACGGAGCCGGCCCCGACCACGGCCGCGCCGACCACCACCGCGCCGCCGACCACGGCGGCACCGACGACCACCACCAAGCCGAAGCCGGCCGCCCCGGCCAAGCTCCGCTCCGGGTCCGAGGGCGCTCAGGTCAAGGCGCTCCAGCGCCGCCTCCACGAGCTCGGCTACCAGGTCCAGGCGGCCGACGGCCAGTTCGGCCCCGAGACCCACCACTCGGTGGTCGCCTTCCAGAAGGTCAACCGCCTCGGGCGCGACGGCGTGGTCGGGCCTATCACCCGCAAGGCCCTGGAGCGCCCCCGGGTGCCCAAGCCCCGCTCGACCAAGGCCGGCTTCCACGTCGAGGCCGACCTCACTCTCCAGGTCGTCTACATGGTCAGGGACGGCAAGATCGTGGAGATCCTGGACGCCTCCTCCGCCTCGGGCCAGACCTACACCGTCGACGGCGACGTCCGCCTGGCCGTGACCCCCCAGGGCAGCTTCGTGATCCAGCGCAAGATCGACGTCTGGCGCCGCAGCAAGCTCGGCCTCCTCTACCGCCCGGCCTACTTCATCGGCGGCTACGCCCTCCACGGCGCCCCCTCGGTCCCTCCCTTCCCGGCCAGCCACGGCTGCATCCGCATCACCACCACCGCCATGGACCGCTGGTTCGCCAAGCTCCCCGTCGGCACCCCCATGCTCGTCTACCGCTCCTGACGGGAACCCCCACGGCCCGCCCGCGCCCGTGACGGGAACCCCCACGGCCCGCCCGCGCAGTTGACGGGAACCACCGCGGCGTTCGCGGTGTAGTTGCGGCGGAAGCTGGTTCACCGGGAAGCCCGGTCGCTGGAAAGGGGTCCTCTCATGCAGCGGCGTCTCATGCAGCGGCGTGGCCTCGCCATGCTCGTCCTCGCGCTCCTGCTCGCCGCCGTCCCCACGGCCGCGCAGGCCAAGGGAGCGAGCGCGGCCACCATCTCCGGCGGCGGGTCCGGCGGCCTGCCCGGCGGCCCGATCACCCTGAAGGGCGACGGCGAGCCGGGCAGCGGCACCGACCTGTCGAAGCTGGCCGAGGAGGCCGGCGTCTTCGCGCTCCTGTTCGAGGACGGCCCCGGCGGCGAGCTGGCCGCCGCTCCCGACCCCACCCGCCGCGGCCCCCGCTACACGATCACCTGGACCTTCCCGAACGGCGCCGGGACCGAGGACAAGGTCCGCCAGTCCGTCTGGCCGTACGCCGCCGGCGGCCCCCTCACCTTCATGGCCTCCGGCCAGCCCGTCCTCGACGGCACCACCAAGGGCGGCTGGTACCGAGCCACCGACACTCTCCGCCAGACCCTCATCACCCTCGGCCTCCCCTCCCGCCAACCGCTCGCCGCCCCCGCCTCCGCGTCGCCCGCCCCCGCGTCGCCCGCGTCCGCCCGGGCGCCCAGCGCCGCGCCGGCCCGGGCGGTCTGGCCATGGGTCGCGGCCGGAATCGGGCTGCTGGTGGTGGCCGCGGCGGCCGTCACCATGGCCCGGCGCCGCTCGGCCAGCCTCGGGGCCTCCTAGGGGCCCTCGATCAGGCCGTGCTCGTTGCCGTCGGGGTCGCGGAACTGGGCCCAGAGGCCCCAGGGCTGGATGGATGGCTCCTCGGTGAACTCGACCCCGCGGCGGCGTAGCTCCTCGAAGGTCGCGTGGATGTCGTCGCACGCGAACACCAGCCCGGGCGTGAACGGGACCAGGGAGGTCTCCGCCCCGGCCGGGGCGACCTCCACCCAGCGCCCGTCCGGGCCCATCGGCTCGTCGCGCCGTTTCTCGAAGCCGAGCTTGCCGACGTAGAAGTCGACCGCCCGACCCTGGTCACCAGCCCGGACCCCGACCGAGCTCACCCTGGTGATCATCCGACCTCCCAAATGGTCGAACACCTGTTCGAGAGAACCTACCACCGGGCGGGGGCCGGGTCGAGTCCCTTGTCCACAGGTAGGCTCCGGGGATGACCGCCATCCTGCTGGCCCTCGGCAGCAGCGTCGGCTACGGCGTGAGCGACTTCCTGGCCAGCCGCGTGGCCAAGCGGGTCGCCCCGGTGCTGCTGGTCCTCTACAGCCAGGCCCTCCAGAGCGTCGTCCTGCTGGTGGTGGTGCTGGCGGTCAGCCAGCCCTACAGCGACGCCGGGCTGGCCTGGGGGACGGCGGCGGGCGCGGTCGGGGCGGCCGGGCTGGTCGCCTACTACCAGGCCCTGGCCACCGGGCAGACGGCGATCGTCGCCCCCCTGGCCTCCAGCGGGGCCGTGCTGCCGCTGCTGGTCGACCTGGCCAGGGGCGAGCGGCCCGGCCCGGTGGCCATGGCCGGCCTGGTCTTGGTCCTGGCCGGGATCGCCGTCACCTCGCTGGCCTCCGGGGAGCGGGACGACCGGGCGCCCGCCCCGACCTGGCACGGCCCGCCGGCGACCCGGCGCCGGGTCGCCGTGCCCCGACCGCCCGTGCCGATCCTGCTCGCCCTGGTCGCGGCCGTGCTGTTCGGGCTGTTCTTCGTCGGCGTCGACCTGGGGGGCGAGGCCGCCGACGGGAGCGTCCTCTGGGTCGCCCTCGGAGTCCAGCTCGGCGCCCTGCCCACCACCCTGGCCGGGTCGCTGCGGTCACGGGGCCGGCGTGGGCTGGGCATCGACGACCCGGCCCTGTGGCTGCCGGTGGCGGTGCTGACCGTGCTCAACCTGTCCGCCGACGGCTTCCTGGCCTACGCGGTGACCCGCGGCGACCTGGCCGTGGTCGCCGTGCTCGCCTCCCTGGCCCCGGTGGTCACGGCCGTGCTCGCCCACGCCCTCACCACCGAGCGTCCCCGCGCCCCTGAGGCCGCCGGCGCCGCCCTGGCCGTGCTCGGGACCCTGGTCGTGTCGGCCGCCCAGGCGGCCGGCTAGCGGTACAGTCGAGCACCCGGACCGCTCAGGAGGCACCGCCGATGACCAAGCTCACCGAAGGCGCCCAGGCGCCCTCGTTCACCCTGCCCGACCAGGACGGCAACCCGGTGTCGCTGGACGACTTCAAGGGTGCCAAGGTGCTCGTCTACTTCTATCCGGCCGACGACACCCCCGGGTGCACCAAGGAGGCCTGCCAGTTCAACGACAACCTGGCCGGCTTCCAGGCCGCCGGCGTGCCCGTGATCGGCATCTCCCCCGACGACGCCGCCAGCCACCAGCGCTTCCGCAACAAGTACGGGCTCCAGTTCCCCCTCCTCACCGACACCGACCACACCGTCATGGAGTCCTGGGGCGCCTGGGGCGAGAAGACCCGCTACGGCCGCACCTCGGTCGGCGTCCTGCGCTCCACCTTCCTCCTCGACGAGCAGGGCCGGGTCGAACGCGCCTGGCACAACGTCAAGGCCGACGGCCACGCCGCCAACGTGCTCGCCCAACTCCAGCGCTGACCGGCCGCCTTCGCCCGGCCGTGGTGATCAACCCACCGGCGCCGCCTGGCGGTTGAACCATCCCGTCGCGGCCGTGGCGATGGTGGCTGGCGGGTCGGCTGGGTCGGTGGGCCAGTGGGCGATCGGCCGGGCGTCGGGGCGGATCAGGGTCGCGCCGTTCGGGGTGATCGCCAGGGCGGCCGCGGTCGTGGGGTCGAGGGTGTGGACGGCCAGTGGGAACGGGGTGTCGAGCGGGGCCGCGGCGGTGGTCCAGGCGGAGGCGTCGGGGCCGGTGACCAGGGTGAGGCCTGGGCCGAGGAGGTCCAGGGTCGAGCGGGGGTGGCCGTTGGTGGTGGGAAGCCAGGCGTGGGCGAGGCGGCCGTTGAGGTCCTCGGCGAGGGCCTCGGGGCCGGGGGCCACGTCCTCCTGGGCGGAGCGGCTGGCGCGGCGGATGCCGACGGGGCGCCACTCGGCCTGGTAGGTGTCGAGGAGGCCAGGTGCGGCCCAGCCGTTGCTCACCCAGGCAAGCTTCCAGGCGAGGTCGTGCGCCTCGGCCACGGCGGTGTTCATGCCCATCCCGCCGCGCGGGGTCATCCGCTGGGCGGCGTCGCCGACCAGGAAGACGCGACCCTGCCGGTAGCGCTCGGCGACCTGGGCGGCGAACGAGAACGCGCCCTTGGCCACGACCCGGACCGGTAGGTCGCTCACGCCGGCCGCGGTGCGGATCAGGCCGGTCAGGCGGGCGTCGGTGTAGTCCTCCAGCCGTTCGCGCGGCGGGTCCCAGCTCCGCCCGTACAGCCACCGGCCGCCGGCGCCGTTGGGCACCAGGACGCCGCCGGCCTCCGGGTGGTGGACAACGTAGATGCCATGGCGGCGATCGCCGGCGACCTCGGCCAGGGGCGCCTCGAACAGGACCGTGAGCTGCTCGTCCAGGTGGTCGGGGCCGTCCATGGCGACCCGCAGGAGGCGCCGCGTCCCCGAGTGGGCGCCGTCCGCGCCGACCAGGAAGCCGGCCCGGACGGTCCGCTCGGCGCCGCCTGGCCGGTCCCGCAGCAGTACGGTGACGCCGTCGGCGTCCTGGCCGAGAGCGATCAGCTCGGTGCCGAACCGGACCTCGGCCAGCCCGAGCGTCTCCAGGTGGCGGAGCAGCACCGGCTCCAGGTGGTCCTGGGGCACGGCGGCGGGCGTGGCCGGGCTGGCGTTCGCGATCTCCTCAAGGTCGGCGATCCCCAGCGGCACCACCACGCCCTCGGGTGAGGCCAGGGTCTCGGCCGCCCAGGCGCCGGTGGAGTCGATGGTGAGCTGCCCGGCCCGGACCTCTTCCTCGAGGCCCCACGAGCGCAGCAGCTCCATGGTTCGGGTGCTGACGGCGGTGGCCCTTGGCAGCGGCGACAGGCCCGGGTTGCGCTCGACCAGCAGCGACCCGATGCCGTTCCTGGCCAGGGTGATCGCCGTGACCAGGCCTGCCGGCCCGGCCCCGGCGATCACCACCGGCACCTCGTTGGTGGGGTCAGCGGTCGCCACGGCGCTCCTCCTCTTCCTTGGCCTGGCGGAGGCGCTCGACGGCCAGGATCCCGGACGGGTCGATGTACGCGCCGGCGTAGGCCAGCGCCTCGATCAGCGTCCAGAGCCTGGACTGGTTGCGCTCGGTGTCACGGTCGGTGTGGTCGGTGTCGACCTGGTCCCGGTAGATCCGGGCCCGGACCGGGGCGCTGGCGATCAGGTGGCTCATGGTGTCTCCCCTTCGCGGAAGCGGTTGTCTTTGGCACCATGCGCGGGTGCGCTGACGTGGCGCTGACGATCCGCTGCGGCACCGGTGCGGGCCGGGCGGGAGGAGCTGGTAGAGCCACCGATGGAGTTCGGGATTTTGGGCCCGTTGGAGGTCCGCGACGGGTCGGGCCTGGTGCGGGTGGCGGGGGTCAAGGAGCGGGCCCTGCTGGCCGACCTGCTGGTGCATGCTGGGCGGGTGGTGGCGGCGGATCGGCTGGTCGAGGACCTGTGGGGCGACGACCCGCCCGGGAAGCCGGCCAATGCCCTCCAGGGTCGGGTGGCGGCGTTGCCCTGGCCGGCCGGATGGCCCGCGCCGGCCTCACCCCCGACGCCTTCGAGACCGCCCTGGCCGCCGGCCGCGAGCTCGGCCCCGGCCAGGCCCTGCGGGTCGCCCTCGGCTGACCCGGGCAGGGTCGCGTGCGCGTGGTTTGCGGCCGTCTCCAGGTGCTAGACGGTCCCGGTCCGGGCGGCACCAGGAGCCCGGGCCCGACGCCGGCGGGACCCTGACCTCGCCCCGCCCTGGCACCTGACAGGTCCGATGACCCGTCGACTGTCCCTGCTGGGCGGGTTCCGGCTGTGCTGCACCGGCCAGGACGTCCCCGTGTCCCGGAGCGGGCAGCGCCTGCTGGCCCTACTGGCCCTCCAGGCACGGCCCCTGGAGCGGCTCTGGGTCGCCGGCACCCTGTGGCTCGACGCCACCGAGGAGCGGGCCGGGGCCAGCCTCCGCTCGGCCCTGTGGCGGCTGCCGCAGCCGGACGGGGCCGCGGTGGTCGAGGCCACCACCACCCACCTGCGGCTGGCCCGCGACCTGGCCGTCGACGTCCAGGAGCTGGCCACCCGGGCCGAGGACCTCGACACCCCGGCCGTGGACGGCCGCGGCCTCGACCCGTCGGCGCTGTCCAGGGACCTGCTCCCGGACTGGTACGAGGACTGGGTGGTGCTGGAGCGCGAGCGCTTCCGCCAGCTGCGCCTGCACGCGCTGGAGGCGCTGTGCCGGCGGCTGACCGAGGCGGGACGGTTCGGGGCCGCCGTCCAGGCCGGGCTGGCCGCGGTCGCCGGCGAGCCGCTGCGCGAGAGCGCCCACCGCACCCTCATCCAGGCGCACCTGGCCGAGGGCAACCCGGGCGAGGCGGTCCGCCAGTACCACCTGTACCGGCGCCTGCTCGCCCGCGAGCTGGCGATCGAGCCGTCGGCCGCCATCCGCGAGCTGGTCCAGCCGCTGCTGCGGTGACGCGGCGGTGACGCTGCCCGGCCACCCTTCCCGGTCATGCGACCACCCCGCGCCCCGGCCGTTCCCGAGCGGACCGGCATCCTGGTCATCCGTGTCTGGGTCGAGCAGGACGACGCCGGCCGGCTCCGGGCCCGCCTGACCCAGGCCGCCGACCTCGGCGAGACGGCCACCACCCTGGCCGTGGCCACCGGCGTGCCGGGCATCTGCGACGCCGTCGAGGCCTGGCTGCGCCGGTTCCTGGATTCCCCGGAGCGGTGATAGCGGCGTGACGCGGCGGTGACGGCCGCCATGGAGCGTCGCCGCCATCCACCGTCACACCCCCGGAGGAGGGGTCCATGTTCACCCACGACAAGCGCCTGCAGTTCGAGGCCAAGCCCGAGCGGCCCGACCCGGTGTTCGCGCGCCGGCTCCAGGAGGTGATCGGCGGCCAGTACGGCGAGATCACCGTGATGAACCAGTACCTGTTCCAGGGCTGGAACTGCCGGCACCCCGGCAAGTACAAGGACCTCATCATGGACACCGGGGTCGAGGAGATCGGCCACGTCGAGATGCTCGCCACCATGGTCGCCCGGCTGCTGGAGGGCGCCCCGCTGGAGACCCAGGAGGCCGCCATGGCCTCCGACCCCTCGATCGCGGCCGTCATCGGGGGGATGAACCCCCAGCATGCGATCGTCACCGGCTCCGGCGCCGCCCCCCGCGACTCCAACGGCGTTCCCTGGTCGGGGGCGTTCATCATCGCCAGCGGCAACCTGCTGGCCGACTTCTACGCCAACGTCAACGCCGAGGCCCAGGGCCGGCTCCAGGTCGCACGGCTCTACCACATGACCGACGACCGCGGTGTCAAGGACCTGCTCAAGTTCCTGCTCGCCCGCGACACTATGCACCAGAACCAGTGGCTGGCCGCGATCGAGGAGCTCAAGGCCGACGGGCTGGAGACGCTGCCGGTGCCCGGTGACTTCCCGCACGAGGAGCAGCACGAGCAGTACGCCTACCAGCTGTGGAACTTCTCCTCTGGCCAGGACAGCCGCCAGGGCCGCTGGGCGTCGGGGCCGACCCCCGACGGTCGGGCCGAGTTCGGTTACGTCGAGGAGGCGGTGCCGACGGCCACCGAGCCGATGATCCCGGCCGGCGACCCGCGGCTGTACAACACCGGCTCGCCCCCCGGGCCCAAGGCCAAGAAGGCCGTCGAGAACGTGGTCAAGAAGGTCACCCCCGGCTGATCGCCGCTGACCCGTCGACCTGGACCGGCGGGCGGTGCCGCCGCCCGCCGGTCTCCCGAAGGAGTCCAGCCGATGGCGTCCGTCCATTCCCAGCGGCGCTCCCTGCCCGCCGCCACCCTGTTCGTCACCGTCGTCTATCTCGTCGGCGCGGCGATCGCCCTGGTACTGGGCAGCCCGGCCCAGCGCCTGCTCGGCCTGGCCGTGCTCGCCGTCACCGCCGCCCGCCTGACCGCCCTGCGCGGCGCCCGCAGAGGAGCCGGCCCATGGTCGTGAACAACCCCGCCCTCCTCCGGCCGCTGCCCGCCCCGGCACACCGGCCCCAACGGCCCACGGGCCGGGCGGCCGGTCTGCGGGCCGCGGCCACCTTCGCCGGGCCGGCCTTCCTGGTCTCCATCGGCTACATGGACCCGGGCAACTGGGGCACCGACCTGGCCGCGGGCAGCCGCTTCGGCTACCAGCTGCTCTGGGTGCTGGTGGCCGCCAACCTGACCGCGGTCATGCTCCAGTACCTGTCGGCCAAGCTCGGCATCGCCACCGGCCAGGACCTGGCCGCGGCCGTCGGGTCGCGGCTGCGGGCCCCGGCCCGCATCGGCTACTGGCTGGTCGCCGAGGGGGCCATGCTGGCCACCGAGATGGCCGAGTTCATCGGCGTGGTCGTCGCCCTGCGGCTGCTGCTCGGCATCGGCCTGGCGCCGGCCATCGTGCTCGGCGGGGCCCTGGTGCTGGGGCTGCTGGCCTCGCCGAGCATGCGCCGGATCGAGCGGGTCATCTTCGTGCTGCTCGGCGTGATCGGCGGCGTGTACGCGCTCGAGGTGGCGCTGGCCCGGCCCAGCGTCGGCCCCATCCTGGCCGGGGCGGCCGTGCCGTCCCTGAACGCCGAGTCGCTGCCGATCGCCGTCGGCATCCTCGGGGCCGTGGTCATGCCCCACAACCTGTTCCTGCACTCCGGCCTGATCCGCTCCCGCTGCGGCGGCGAGCCGCCCCGGCGGGTCCTGCGCCGCTCCACCATCGAGACGGCCGTCGCCCTCAACCTGGCCCTGTTCGTCAACGCGGCCATCCTGATCATGGCCGCGGCCACCTTCGGGCGCCACGGCATCGTGGTCGACTCCCTCGGCCAGGCCCATGAGACCCTGCGGCCGCTGCTCGGCCCGCTGGCCGCCGGCGGCTTCGCGATTGCCCTGCTGGCCTCCGGGCTGGCCTCCTCCACCACCGGCAGCCTGGCCGGCCAGCTGGTCCTCGACGGCCTGCTCGGCTGGCGGGTGCCGGCCATCGCCCGCCGGGCGGTCACCATGGTCCCGGCCGTGATCGTCCTCGCCGCCGGGGTGAACGAGGTGGCGGCGCTGGTCTGGAGCCAGGTCGCGCTGTCGCTGGCCCTCCCGGCGGTCGCCATCCCGCTGGTCGCCCTGACCAGCCGTCGCGAGGTGATGGGCCCGTTCGCCAACCGCGCCCCGCTGCGCCGGCTGGCCACGGCCGCGGTCGCCCTGCTGGTCGCCCTCAACCTCGTCCTGCTGGCCAGCCTGCTCGCCTGAGCGCGCGATTCGGGCCTAGGCGGGTGGGTCGGACAGCGGCCGCCGACCCGCGAACCCGGTGTCGGGCCAGTGCCACCACTCGACCGCCGGCTCGCCGAGCACCCAGCACAGCAGGTACTGGCGGCCGTCCTCCAGCCGGGCCGGGAAGTCGATCAGCCCGGCGTCCACGTCGCGCAGGATGATCCCCTCGTCGGTCAGCGCCTCGACCGCGGCCCGCAGCTCGGTGGTGCCCCGCGGGGTCGCGGGATGGCCGTTGCCCTCCAGCAGCCCGGCCGTCTCCTCGCGCTCCCGCCTGGCCTCGGCGACCATCTCGCGGATCCGGGCCAGGGCGGCCCCGACCCGTGGGAGGGCGGCGTTGGCCCGCTCGACCGTCCAGTTCTCGGTGTCGGCCATGGCGGGTAGGGTAGCCCTCACCGCCAGATTGCGCGCGGGCGCTGCGTGGTACCTGACGCCCATGAGCTCCGGCACCCAGAACGGGGAGCCGCCCGGGGGTGCCGGGCCGCTTCAGCGCCGCCTCGACCGGTACCGGTCGCTGTTCGACCAGGCGCCGGTCGCCTACCTGATCACCGACCGCTCCGGCGTCGTCGCCGACGCCAACCGGCGCGCGGCCGGCCTGCTCGGCGACGACCAGGGGTCCCTGATCGGCCGGCCGCTGTCCAGGTTCGTCGGCGGCGACGACCAGGCCGGCCTCCGCGACCACCTGCGCCGGCTCGACGGCCAGGGCCCGCAGACCTGGCAGCTGCGGATCCAGCCCCGCCGGGGCCGGCCACGGCCGGTGGCCGTCGCCGTCGAGGCGCTCGGGGCCGGCCACGACGGGGCGGCCGGCGAGCTGCGCTGGGTGCTCCAGGAGGTCGAGCCGAGCGCCGCCCCGCCGCCGGGCCGGCCCCCGGTGCCCGACTGGGACAGCCTGTCCGAGGCCCTGCACGAGGTCATCGCGGCCGCCATCCCGCTGCTCCGCGCCGACGGGGTGGGGCTGATGCTGGCCGACGAGCAGGGAGCGCTCGGCTGGGTGACCGCCACCAATGAGGCCGAGCGGGCGTTCGAGCAGGCCGAGCGCGACCTCGGCGAAGGGCCCTGCGTCGACGCCTTCACCGCCGGCCAGGTCGTCTGGACCGCCGACCTCCGGGCCGACCCGCGCTGGCCGCGGCTCGGGCCGGCGGCCCGCACCAACCAGGTCCGCGGGGTCCTGTCCGCGCCGGTCCGGCTGGACGACCAGCCGATCGGGACCTGCAACGCCCTCACCACCGTGCCGCGCGCCTGGACCGACGCCGACGCCGGCGCCGTCCGCGCCTTCGCGGGCATGCTCGGCCGCCTGATCGGCTCCATCACCGACGCCCGCCACAAGACCGAGCTGACCGTCCAGCTCCAGTCCGCCCTCAGCTCCCGGGTCCTGATCGAGCAGGCCAAGGGCGTCCTCATGGAACGCCGGGGGGTCGACGCCGAGCACGCGTTCGAGCTGCTGCGCCGCCGCGCCCGCTCCTCCGAGCGCAAGCTCGCCGACGTCGCCCGCGAGCTGCTCGCCCGCCGCTAGCAAAGGGGCCGGCGGGTTGCTGTCGGCCGGTGGACCTGGTCTGCTGCCGCGAACGGCCGCGACTGAAGGGAGGCCGCCGTGACGCCGGTGTGCGTGTTCGACGTCAACGAGACGCTGCTCGACCTGGCCGCCCTCGACGACGAGTTCGAGCGGGTGTTCGGGGACCGGGGGGTGCGGGTGGCCTGGTTCGGGCAGCTGCTCCAGTCGGCCATGGTGGCCACGATCACCGGGCGCTACACCGACTTCGGGTCGGTGGGGCGCGCCGCCCTGGAGATGACCGCGACCCGGCTCGGGGTCGAGCTGTCCGACCAGGACCGGGAGGCGATCGTGGGCGGCATGACCCGCCTGCCCGCCCATCCCGAGGTGCCGGGGGCCCTGCGCCGGCTCGGGGAGGGTGGGCTGCGCCTGGCCGCCCTGACCAACTCGACCGAGCGGGTGGCCCGAGCCCAGCTCGAGCACGCCGGCGTCGTCGACCGGTTCGAGGCGGTGCTGTCGGCGGACGCGGCGCGCCGGCTCAAGCCGGCCCCCGAGCCCTACCGGATGGCCGCCGAGCGCCTCGGCACCGACCCGGCGGGCGTGCTCCTGGTCGCCGCCCACGCCTGGGACGTGGCCGGGGCGCTGGCCGCCGGCTGCCGGGCCGCCTTCGTCGCCCGTCCTGGCAAGGTCCTCGACCCCCTGGCCGACCGCCCCGAGCTGGTCGTCGCCGACCTGGACGAGCTGGCCGACCGGCTGCTCGACTGACGTGACCACCTTCGACGGCTGGCTGGAGGTGGGCGGCGGCCGGGTCGGGCCCGAGACGATCGACTACAACGGGCACATGAACGTGGTCCACTACCGGGCTGCGTTCGACGCCTCCACCGACGGGCTGTTCGCCCATCTGGGGCTGGGGCCGGAGGACTACACGGCCCGGACCGGGGCGACCCTGATGGTGGTGGAGGAGCACACCCGCTACCACGCCGAGCTGGCCGAGGGGGAGCGGTACCGGATCCTGGCCCGGCTGGTCGGGCACTCGGCCAAGAAGCTCCACTACCTGCTGGCGATGGAGCACCTCGACCGGGGCGTGCTGGCCGCGACCCACGAGGAGCTGGCCCTGCATGTCAACCTGGCGGCCCGCCGCGCCAGCCCGCTGCCCACGGCGGCCCTGGACGCGGTCGAGGCCCTGGAGGTGGCGCACGCCCGGCTACCGCTCCCGCCCGACCTGGGCCGGGTCATCGCACCGTGATCAGGCGCCGCCCTCGAGCCGTTCCTTGAGGTTGCGGTAGCTCACCGGCGCGGCCCGCTGGGCCTGGCGGCGGATGGCCGGCAGGAGCGGCCGGCCGATCCCGTGGCCCTCGAAGTCGAGGGCGAACCTGACCCGCGACCGGGTGCCGCCGTCCAGCGGCTCGACGGTGACGTTGGCGCTGGCCCGGATCGGGCCGTCGACCCCGTGAACGGCCCAGCTCCTCGGGGGACGCAGCTCGGTGACCTCCTGGATCAGGTTCCGCTCGACCCCGCCGATCCGCCGGATGGTGGTGAACCTCGACCCGAGGCCGGGCGGGCGGCCGTCCTCCACGTCCACGCGCACGACGTCGCGCTGCCACTCGGCGAACCGGGTGGGGTCGGCGAGGTAGGCGAAGACCTCGTCCGGCGGGCGGGCGATCTCGATGCTGGACTCGATTGGCGCCATGGCTCCTCCTCGTTGTCACATCGGCCTGGTCGGGCCCGTCACTGTCAATGACGGGCGGCGGGAGAGCGATGTGACGATGGACGACCACGACCGGCTGGCCGAGCGGTTCGAGGAGCACCGGAGCCACCTGCGGGCGGTGGCCTACCGGATGCTGGGCTCGCTGGCCGAGGCCGACGACGCGGTCCAGGAGGCCTGGCTCCACCTCGGCCGCTCCGGAGCCGCGGGGGTCGAGAACCTGGGCGGGTGGCTGCGGACGGTGGTGGCCCGGGTCTGCCTCGACAGGCTGCGCGCGCGCCGGTCGCGGCCCGAGGAGCTCGCCGGGGTGCGCCTGCCCGACCCGATCGTCGACCACCAGGACGGGGTCGACCCCGAGCACCAGGCGCTGCTGGCCGACTCGGTCGGGCTGGCCCTGCTGGTCGTCCTGGACACCCTGCGCCCGGCCGAGCGAGTCGCCTTCGTCCTCCACGACCTGTTCGCGGTGCCCTTCGAGGAGATCGCCCCGCTGCTCGGCCGCTCTCCGGCCGCGACCCGGCAGCTGGCCAGCCGGGCCCGCCGCCGGGTCCGGGGCGCGGCCCCGGCCCCCGACGCCGACCTGGGCCGCCAGCGGGCGGTGGTCGGCGCCTTTCTGGCCGCCTCCCGCGAGGGCGACTTCGACGCCCTGGTTGCCGTGCTCGACCCCGACGTCGTCCTCCGGGCCGACCAGGCCGGCGTGTTCCGGGAGGTCCGGGGGGCGCGGGCCGTCGCCTCGGCAGCTCTCGGCTTCGCCTGGCTCGCCGCCCATGCCCGGCTGGCACTGGTCAACGGGGCCGCCGGCCTGGTCGCGGCCCCCCGGGGGCGGCCGGCGTCGGTGCTCGGCTTCACCGTGGCCGGGGGGAGGATCGCCGAGATCGACATCCTGGCCGACCCCGAGCGTCTCCGCCGGCTCGACCTGGCGGTGGTCCTCGACGGCTGACCCTGGCCGCGGTCAGCCCGTCCGGTGCAGCTCGGCGGCCAGGTGGTGCTGGAGAGGCTGGCCGACGGCGGCCATGTCGATGGTGTAGCTGAGCCGGTCGCCGTCCAGGTCGAAGTGGCGGTGCAGGGCGTCGACCTGCTTGGCGGTGGCGGTGCCGGCCATGGTGGTGCTGCGCAGCTCGATCCGGCGGCCGTCCAGGCGGCCCTCCTGGACCTCGACGATGCCGGTGGGGTGGGCCAGGACGAGCTCGACGGCGCCGCCGGGCTTGACCCGCCAGTAGCCGCTCTCGGCATGCAGCGGGCGGCCGTCGTCGAGGCTCCAGGTCCGCTGGGCATAGGCCAGGAACGGCTTGCCGACGTGCCAGAAGCGCACCTCCTCGCCGTAGCGGAACGGGGAGATGGTGGGGTACCGGCCGGCGCCCTCGCCCCGCCAGGTGCCCAGCAGCCCGGCCAGCGGCTCGATCTCGGGGTGCGGCGGCGGTGCCTGGGTGTCCACGGCCCGTCCTAGGCGTCCCCGCGGTCGGGGCCGGGGCGGGGGCAGGTGAGGGTGCGCAGGGTCCCGGGGACGGCCGGGCCGTTCGACGTCATCGCCAAGGTCCAGGCGGCCAACCTGGACGCCCTCGGCAAGCTGATCGTCAGCCGCGTCCAGGCCGTCCCTGGGACCTTGCGCACCCTCACCTGCCCCCGTCCCGGGCCCGACCGCCCGGAC
>JASLBL010000120.1 GCA_030146615.1 Actinomycetes bacterium | reverse complement strand
CAGGCTGGCCGGCAGGCTGTACAGGAACCGAGCCAGCAGGCCGCGGCCGCCGAACCCGGGCCGGCCGGCCAGCCGGCGCAGCACCTCCGGTTGCACGGTCAGGCCGATGGTCAGACACCGCCGCTCCACATACTCCGGGGGCGGCCGCGGCGGTCGACCTTGAGCAGGTCGCCGGCGTGGCCTTTGAGGTACACGCCAAGGTTGGGTCCGGCGGCCTGGTTGTAGCGGCCGGCCATCTGGTCGAACACGTCCCCTTCGGGGCTCAGGAGGGCGATGCGGCCGTAGGTGGCCAGCAGCCCGGCGAGGGCCTCGGGGGTGGCGTCGTCGACCAGCCACCGCGGGATCGGCGGCACGATCAGGTTGGAGGCCTCGGCGGCCCGGGCGATGGCCTCGGCCCGGGCCTCCTCCTGCTGGCTGGCGGTGGCCTTGCCGGCGGCGGCCTCCGCGGTGGCGGCGGCCTGGTCGGCGATGCGGCGCAGGACCGCGGTCTCGGTGATCCCGGGCAGGGCGGCGGTGGCCTGCTGGCGTTCGAAGTCGGCGACAGGGCGGGTGAGGGCGGTGAACACCGCGCTCTTGCGGGTGCCGGCATCCATTCCGATGACCACGAACAGACACAGCGGTTCGCGCCAGTCGGGCCGGGGTTGGACCTCGACGGCGCCCGCGGCCACGGTGGCGAGGACGGCGAGGGCGAGCATGCCGGCCAGGTCGGGTGGGGTTTGGGTGGCGGTGGCGACGGCGGCCACGTACTCCCCCAGCCAAGACGGTAGGACCTCGACCGGGAAGGCGGGGACCGCGCCAGCACCCCCGAATTGTACGGGCGGTGCCCAGCCGCGCCCGTCGAGGCTCGTGGTGGTGTCGGCGAGTTCGCCGGCCAGGTGGGCGAGGACGGCCGGGTCGGCGTCGGCATGGGCCAGGCGGAGACCCAGGTCGATCACGCGTCGGCGCCGGGCGGTGTCGGCGACCAGGCGGGCGTAGTGGGCGGCGTTGGCCACCGTCGGCACGGCCTCGACCAGGGTATGCAGGAACGGGCCGCCGCCCACATCGGCCAGCTCCCCGCTGTCGTGCAGCTCCCCGAACACGGTGACCGGGTCGGTCGGCTGATCGTGGTCGGCCAGCCGCAGCATGGCTCGCCAGATGGTGCGGTGTGCTGGCCGGTAGAAGTCCGCCTCCTCGAGGACAGCGGCGACCTCACCCAGTAGCCGCCCGGCAGCCAGCACTGAACCGAGGACCGCCTCTTCGGCTTCCAGGTTGTGCGGCGGCTGGCGGTCGGGTTCGGGCACTGGGCGCAGGCGGCCCCTGTTCGCCCGCGGGCGCTGGTCGGCTCTGGTCATCGGCGCGGCTTGCGGGCGCCGCTCCCCCGCCGCTTCGGCTGGGGTGGGGGCCGTTGCTGGTCGAGGATCTGCTTGACGTAGCGCTCAGTGACCTCCAGGCCCTGGCCGGCTAGGTCGGTCGTCAGCTCGCGCACGGTCAGGTTCTGGAGCTCTTCGGGGCCGAGCCAGTCGAGGTAGTCCTCGATGCGTTGCCGCTTGGTCACCCCGCCCGGGTCGGAACTCGCCGCTCCCGGCAGACGGGTTTGCCCGTTCTGGGGGTTTTCCGGAAGGTGTGACCTGCTGGAACCGGCCCATAGAGGCCATGGGGCCAGCCGTTGGGTGAGCCGGTCAGCGGAAGGTTCCAGCCCGTTCCGTCCGACCGCCAGACGGCACCGGGGACCGCCCCGGCGAGCGTGCCGTCCAGGGGTGGGGGAGCGATCGGGCCGAGGGGCTTGCCGAGGGCTTGCATGACCCAGCGGACGATCTGGATGTCGATCTCGAAGGCCAGCATCATCAACACCGGCGGCAACGCCGCGGCCAACCGTCGGCCCGGATCAGCGCCGGCGTGCTGGAGGTTGAACCAGACCGTGAGGGCGCCGGTCAGCAGCATGGCCAGGATGGGCCAGCCGCGACTGCCGCGCAGGATGCCGGCCAAGATGGCGGCGAGCTGGGCGACGATGAACGCGCCGTCCAGCAGCAGCGGCCACAGGCGGGTGAGGCGCTCGCTGTAGAGGCCGGTGTCGCGGGCGTAGGCGTACAGGGCGCCGTAGCTGGTCGCGAACGAGGTTGCGGCGACCCCGAAGGTGAGGGCGGCGACCATGATGATGATGGCTCGGCCGAGGGGGTTGAGGTCGGAGAAGCGCAGGGTCACAGCGGCCTCCTGCTCGACGAGAACAGCGGAAGAGAGGGGGAGCTGGTAGGGGAGGATTGGGCGCGGCGGTCGGTCTCCTTGCGGCCCCACTCCCACCATTGGCTGAGCCAGTCGCGGAACCCGTCGATGGATTTGACCAGCGCGGGTCGTTGGTCTGAGGCGGCGCTGGCGCGCTTGCCGCCGGTGGGGGCCTGGTCGAGGTCGATGCCGGTGGTGGCGATCAGCACGGCCAGCGGGAACACGACCGCGTACTCGAACAGGGCCCGGGCTAGGGGGCCGGGGCCGGCGGTACGGCGGAGGGTGAGCAGAATGACCACGGCGGCGGCCAGGGCGATGGTGCACAGGCCCCGCAGCGACAGGCCGGGAGTGGGGTCGTCGTGGCCGAGGACGAAGCCGGTCACGACCACAAAGCCGCTGACCGACAGGGCCGGCCATAGCCAGCGGCCGAAGGACCGGGCGGTCTGGAGGGGGAGGGGGCCGTGGTCGACCAGGGGGGCCCATCCGGGGGCGTCCCAGCTGGCCGGGGGCTGGCCCCAGCGGAGGCGAGGGTTCACGAGCTGCTCCTTCGCGAGGGATTGGCGGTGGGC
>JASLBL010000104.1 GCA_030146615.1 Actinomycetes bacterium | reverse complement strand
GTTCCGCGAGGAGACCCGCGAGCCGCGGGTGCTGCTGGCCGCCGAATTGGAGCGCCGCTACCGCCGCAAGGTGTCGTGGGGGGTCGACTGCGGGGGCGAGCGGCTGCTGTTCACCACCCTGAGCGTTCCGGTGATGACCCGACTGCGGCTGCCCGAGCGGCGGGTCCTCGACACCCTGATCGACGCCGGGGTCGCCCGCAGCCGCAGCGACGCCCTGGCCTGGTGCGTGCGGCTGGTCGGGACACACGAGGCCGACTGGATCAGCGAGCTGCGGTCGGCCCTGGTCGCGGTCAAGCGGGTCCGGGCCGAGGGCCCCAACCCCTAGCGCTCAGCGGGCCGCGCTGCGGTGCTCCAGCCAGGTGAGGAGGGTGCGGACGGTGACGCCGGTGGAGCCCTTGGCGAGGTAGCCGTCCTCGGCCTCGGCCCGGGCCGGGCCGGCGATGTCGAGGTGGACCCAGGGGCGGCCGTCGACGAACTCCTGGAGGAACAGGCCGGCGAACAGGGCGCCGCCGTAGCGGTCGCCGACGTTCTTGAGGTCGGCCAGGTCGCTCTCGATGTCCTTGCGGTACTCGGGCGGCAGGGGCAGGCGCCAGGTCGGCTCGCCGGCCTCGGCGGCCGCGTCCAGCAGCTCGGCGGCCAGGGCCTCGTCGTTGGCCATGAGGCCGGTGTAGCGGTTGCCGAGGGCGACCGCGCAGGCGCCGGTGAGGGTGGCCACGTCGATGATCGCGTCCGGCTTGGCGGCGGCGCCCAGGGCGAGGGCGTCGGCCATGACCAGGCGGCCCTCGGCGTCGGTGTTCAGCACCTCGACGGTCTTGCCGTTCTTCATCGTCAGGACGTCGCCGGGGCGGGTCGCCCGCCCGGACGGCATGTTCTCGGCCGAGGCCAGGTAGCCGGTGACGGCGACCGTCACGTCCAGGTCGGCCAGGACGGTCATGGCGGCCAGCACCGCCGCCGCCCCCGACATGTCGGTCTTCATGGTCTTCATCGAGTCGGGCGGCTTGAGCGACAGCCCGCCCGAGTCGAAGGTGATGCCCTTGCCGACCAGGACCACCTCGCCGGTGGCGCCCTTGGGGGCGTAGCGCAGCTCGATCAGGCGCGGCGGGTGCTCGGCCCCCTGGCCGACCCCGACGATGCCACCGAAGCCCTCGGCGACCAGCGCCTTCTCGTCCTTGACCTTCACCGTCACGCCCTTGCCGGCCAGCAGCTTGCGGGCAGCGGCAGCCAGGTCGGCCGGGTGCAGGGCGTTGGCCGGCTCATTCGACAGGTCCCGGGCCAGGTTGGTGGCCGCGGCCCTGACCTGGCCGGCGGCCAGGGCGCGATGCAGCCCGCCCGACCTGCCGCCTCCAGCGGCCCCCGGGTGCAGGGCGAGACTGGCCAGCTCGGCTGGCTGCCGGGACCCGTTGGCCGTGGTCTTGGCCTGCTTGTACTTGTCGAACCGGTAGGCGGCCAGCAGCGCCCCCTCGGTCACCGCCTGGACGGCGGCCGCCGGGTCGGCGGGCAGGGCCTGGGGCAGGGTGGTGACGGCCTTGCGGGCCCCGCGGCCCTGGCGCACGACCGCGGCCGCGGCCCGCCGGAGCACCTCGGCGTCGACCTTGGCCCGCTCCCCCACCCCGACCAGCAGCAGCACCGTGGCCGGCAGCCGCCCGAGGGTCGGGAGGGCGGCCACCTCGCCGGCCTTGCCGGTGAAGCCCCGCGCCTCCAGCAGCGGCGCCACGGGCGCCCCGAGCGCGGCCACCGCCTCCTCGGCCCCGGGACCGAGCTCGGTCCCCGCGAACACCGGGACGGCGAGCAGATCGGCCTTGGCGGTGACCGCGTCGGCCTTGGCGAGGGTGACCTTCATGGAGCTTCGAACCTCCGTCGGTGCAGGGAGCGGCAAAGAGCTAGGCTAGCAGCCCATGGAGCACATCAGGCTGGCCGAGCTGATCGCCTTCGACGAGCGGCGCATGGCCAAGCACCGGGTGTTCGAGACCGATCGCACCCTGACCGACCTCTACTGCCTCGACCCCGGGCAGGAGCAGCTGCTGCACGTCCACGAGGACGCCGACAAGGTCCTGGTCGTCATGGCCGGCCGGGTCCTGGTCCGGGTCGACGACGACACCGCCGAGGCCGCCCAGTACGAGGCCGTGCTCGCCCCCGCCGGCTCCAAGCACGCCCTCAAGAACCTCGGCCCCGACCCGGCCGTCCTGCTGGTGTTCGTCGGCCCCCGGCTGGCCTAGGGAATCCGTTCCAGCCAGCGGTTGAAGGGGATCATGGCCTTCCAGTCGGCGAGCAGGTGGTCGAGCAGCTCGGGTGTCTGGAGCCAGGGGGCGCGGTCATGCTGGCGGTTGAGGATCAGAGAGCGGGCCTTGAGGAGCTGGGCCCGGGGGTGGTCGGCGGGCCAGGGCTTGGGGGTTCGCTGGAGGGGGTCCAGCCACGGCTCCAGGTGCTGGCCGGCGGCCTTGGCCAAGATCGCCTCCAGCTCCTCGCCGAGGGCCGGGTCGGCGATGGCGGCCCGGACCCGCTGGAGGTCGGCCCGATCGGCGTGGTACAGCCCGGAGGCGGTATAGAGGCCGGCCGGGCCGACGTTGACGTAGTAGCCGGTGCCGACCCCGGGGCCGCCCTCGCCGTCCTCGCGGTGGCGGGACGGCACCGAGGCGCTCATCGAGGTCTTGTAGGGCGTCTTGTCCTTGCTGAAGCGCAGGTCCCGGTAGATCCGGAAGACCTTGGGCGTGCCCAGCTCGGGGAGGGCGCGGCGCAGCCGGGCCGCGGCCCCCTCGACCAGGGCGGCGAACGGCGCCTGGACCTGCTCGGTGAAGACCGCCTTGTTGGCGTCGAAGAACTCCTTGGTGTTGCGCTCCTCCAGGTCCTCCAGGAAGGCCAATCCGTCGTCGGACATCCCGGCAAACTCGGTCGCCATTTGTCTCCTCTCTGGTGCTGTAGCTGCCGGGCGGGCCTCCGGCTCCCCCCTAGCGTCTGCACCGGTTGATTCATCGGACCATATGCCTGAGCTGCTAAGAAAGGATTCTGTACGACCGTTGTGGAACTGGATCGTTGGGTGTCACGGACCCCGTCTACCGTTACCTGGACGACCACCATCACACGCTGCGAGAGGCGTCACGATGGCCATGGTGATACAGGCCTACCGGTTTGCGCTGGACCCGACCCCGACCCAGCGCCGTTCCCTGGCATCCCACTGTGGTGCCGCCCGGGTCGCCCACAACTGGGGCCTGATGCTTGTGAAGACCCGACTCGACCGGCGTCGTGTTGGCGAGGAGGTCGAGGTGCCATGGACCCTGCCCGAACTGCGGCGAGAATGGAATCGCGCCAAGCAGGAGGTCGCTCCTTGGTGGGCCGAGAACAGCAAGGAAGCCTACTCCTCCGGCCTGGATGGGTTGGCTAGGGCCCTCAAGAACTGGGCCGACTCGAGAGCCGGGCGGCGGAAGGGACGTCCGGTCGGATTCCCGCACAGGAAGAGGAAGGGGCGTTGCCGGGACGCCTGCCGGTTCACCACCGGCCCCATCAAGGTGCTGCCAGATCGCAAACACGTCCAATTTCCCCGGATCGGCATCCTGAAGACCCACGAGTCCGCACGCAAGCTCGCTCGCCGCCTCGAGAAGGGCACCGCCCGCATCCTTGCCGCTACCATCACCCGAATCGCCGACCGCTGGTTCGTCTCCTTCACCGTCGAAGTCCAGCGGGCAATCCCTGCCAGCAATGGTCACGACAGGGTTGTCGGAGTGGATGTCGGCATCTGCCACCTGGCTACCCTCTCCACCGGAGCGACCATCCCCAACCCCCGCGCCTTGGAACATTCCCTACGGAAGCTCCGGCGGCTGAACCGTCAGCTCGCCCGCCGCAAACCGGGCTCGAAACGCAGAAAGGCAACCCGACGAAGGCTTGGCCGGGTGCACGCCCGAGCGGCCAACCTGCGCCGCGACGCCCTGCACAAGCTCACCACCACACTCGCCAAGCAGCACGGCACCGTGGTGATCGAGCAGCTCAATATGGCCGGCATGGTTCGCAACCGCCACCTCGCCCGAGTCCTGTCCGACACTGGGGTGGCCGAGCTGCGCCGTCAGCTCGCCTACAAACCTATCTGGTACGGCAGCCAGCTGGTGGTGGCCGACCGGTTCTATCCCTCGTCTAAGACGTGCTCGTTCTGTGGGTGGGTGAGAGCCAAGCTCACCCTGGCCGAGCGCACTTTCAGGTGCGAGGGATGCGGGCTGCGGATCGATCGAGACCTGAACGCCGCCCGCAACCTCGCCAAACTCGCACAGCACGTCGCCCAGAGTGGCCGGGAGACGCAAAACGCTCGTGGAGCCGACCGGAAGACCCAGCCCCGCTGGG
>JASLBL010000654.1 GCA_030146615.1 Actinomycetes bacterium | reverse complement strand
GCGGTCAAGGTCCTGGCCGCGGCGATGGCCCTGGCCCGGGCGGCCGGTGCCGACGAGCGGGCCACGTTCGCGCCCTTCGTGGCCGCCACCGCCGTGCTCGAACGCGACCTGGCGACCCTCCACCGGCTGATCGACCAGGGTGACGACGCCGCCCTGGGCGCCGCCGCCGAGGTCGCCGCCGTCCACCTGGCCGACCTGGGCGAGATGGCCAGGCAGGTCGCCCGCCCCGGCGGCCACGAGGCCGAGCGGGAGCTGGCCGCGGCCGTGGCCGGCCGTCTGCACGCCCTGGTCGAGGAGGTCCGCGCCGCCGGGGCCGAGCCGGCCCCGGCCCCGGCACTGCGGGAGGTGGTCGCCGCCACCGACCCGGCGGCCCTGGCCGGCCTGGTCGCCGGCCGCCTCCGGCTGGCCCCGGCGGTCCCCCCGGTGCGGGCCACGACCGCCCTGGACGCCCTGGACGCGCACCTGGGCCGGCCCGAGCCGGTGGTGGTGCCGCTGCCCGAGCCGACCCTGCTGCCGATCGAGTCACCGGAGGTCGTGCCCGACTTCGTGCTGCTGGCCGCCGACGTGATCACCTGGCTGGCCGGGCTGGGCGAGACCGACCTGGCCAGATGGGTGGTCGGCGGGACCTGGGCCGAGGCCACGGCCCGGATGGCCGCGGTGGTCGAGGCCTGGTCGCGCTGGGGCCCGGCCGGCGACGCCAGCCTGGCCGCCGAGCTCGACCCGCGCCCGCGCCTGCAGGTGGTCGGCCACGACGAGGTCGGGGTCATCTCCTGGACCGGCGTGCGCGCACCCGAGGTCGAGCTGGCCGCCGAGCGGCCGGTGGTGATCGACCTCACCGACGAGGGATCCACCGGGGGCCTAGGCTTGAGGCCCCCGGACCCCCGACAGGAGGTGGCCACCTGAACGCGGCCGAGCTCTGCCGGGTGCTGCTGGTGGGATCGGTGGCCGCCGCCGACGTGCCCGAGCTGGGCGAGCCCGAGACCCGGGACGAGGTCCGGCGGCGGCTCGGCGAGGCCGGCTGCGAGCTGGTCTACTCGCCCGCCTCCGAGCGCTGGCTGGCCCGCCTCGACGGCCCGGTCCCGGAGCTGGAGGGCCACGACCCGGTGCTCGCCCTCGGCACGGCCGAGCTGGCCGTGCTGGCCACCTGCTGGCTCCACCTGCGCTTCCTGCCCGCCGAGGGCGCCACCACCCAGCCGGACCAGGACTGGGTCGACCCCGACGACCTGGCCGAGCTCCTGGCAGCGAGGCTGAACGGCACCGGCCTGCCCAGCGTGCTCGAGCGCCTGGCCAGGGCCGGCTACCTGACCCTGCGCGAGGGCCGGGTCGAGGCCGGGCCGCTGCTCGACACGCTGGACGAGCCGGGCGCCGCCGAGCAGGCCAGGCGACTGGTCGCCCGCCACCAGCGGCTGGCCCACCTGCGGCGCCGGGCCGCGGAGCTGGACGGGGCGGAGCAGGACGGCACGGAGCAGGACGGGGGGTCTGGGGGGCTCAAGCCTAGCCCCCAAGTGGATCGGGGGGAGCAAGGCGATGCCCAGGATTGAGGAAGTGCAGCTGGTCCACTGGGGGTCGCTGCGGCCCGATCCGATCCCGCTGCTGATCGACGGCATCAACGTGGCCACCGGGCCCAACGGCTCGGGCAAGACCTGCTTCCTCGACGGCATCAAGCTGCTGCTCGGGGTGACCAGCTTCGCCCCCGGGCGCAGCTCCCACCGCTACATCTTCGACGGCGGCCCCGGGGGCCGGCCGGCCGAGCGGGCCTTTCTGCGGGCCACCTTCAGCAACCCGGTCCTGCCCGGGCGGGGCGAGCGCCTGTTCGCGGCCGCCGACGAGCGCCTGCGCGACGCCGACCGGGTGTCGGTGATCTGCCTGGTGACCGCCGACAGCCGCCGCTACCTGGTCCTGGACGGCCTGCACCGCTGGGGCTTCGAGCAGCCGCTGGCCGACGACCTGGAGGCGTTCCTGGCCGCCCACCCCGAGCCGGAATGGCTGGGCCCACGGCGCTACGACGAGCTGCTCGACCGGACCGGCATCACCAGGGCCCTGCGCGAGGTGCTGGCCCTCCCGCAGGGGGCGATCGACCGGACCATGGACGAGCGGCCGGCCGGCCTGCTGGCCAAGCTGCTCGAGCTGACCGGCGAGCGGGCCCTGCTGGACGAGGTCGAGGCCCAGCGGGAGCGGGCCGGCGACGCCCGCGGCGCCTACCTGGAGGCGGTCGAGGCGGCCAGGGCCGAGCAGGACCGCCTGGGCGCCCTCGGTGACCAGGCGGCCCGCCACCTGGAGTGGGCCGGGCTGCGGGAGCGGCTGGACCTCCTGCGCGACCTGGCCCGGCCGGCGGCCGAGCACCGCGACGTCGCCGTCCGGGTCGAGGCCGCCCGGGCCGAGCGGGAGGCGGTGGCCGAGCGGATCGCCGCCGACCGCCGCGACCTGGACGAGCTGACCGGGCAGCTGCCGGCGCTGGAGGCCCGCGCCGCCGCCCTGGCCGACCAGGCCGGCGAGCTGGCCGAGCGCTTTGCCGAGACCCGCGACACCAGGGCCGCCCTCGAGGTCCGCCTGGCCGCCGCCGAGGCCAGGGCCGAGGAGGCACAGACGACCGCCGTCCGCCTGGCCGGCCTGGCCGGGGAGCGGACGGGCGAGCAGGCGGCCGGCGAGGTCCAGGCGGCCGAGTCCAGCCTGGCCGCGGTCCTGGCCCGGCGCGAGGAGCTGCGCGCGACCCTGGCCGGCGTCCAAGCCCGCATGGCCGTGCTGGCCGGCGGCGGCGTGCCCGTCCCGGACGAGGTCGCCGCCTTCCGGGAGCGGCTGGCCGCGGCCGAAATCCAGGCCTCGGTGGTCGCCGAGGTCCTGGAGCTGGCCGACGAGGCCGCCGGCGACGCGGCCCGGATCCGGGCCGAGGCCGCCCTCGGCGACGCCCTGTGGGCGCTGCTGGTCCCCTCCCACGCCTTCCGGCAGGCCACCGCCCTGGCCGTCGAGGCCGGCTACCGCTGGGGGATCGCCAGGGGCGGGGCCGGCGACCCCCGGGCCGCCCTGACCGCCGTGCTCGGCCCGGTCGAGGCCGGCCTGCTGCTGGAACGGTCCGACGCCCAGGCCGCCCACGACGCCGCCCAGGCCCACGGCCTGGCCGGGCGGGGCCTGGCCGCGGTGGCCCCGGACGGGATGCGCTATGGCGACGCCCTGGCCCGGCTGGAGGCCCCGGCCCAGCCGGTGCTGGGCCGCCGGGCCAGGGAGCTGCACCACTTCGGTCTCAAGGCCGAGGCTGCCCGCCTCGGCGAGGAGCTGGCCTCCCTGGACGCGGCCGCCGCCGAGCTCCGCGGCGCCTGGCAGCGGGCGATGCACGTGCTCGACGCCGTCCACCGCCTCGGCGACCTCCAGGGCCAGGTCGACGAGGCCGAGCGGCAGCGGGAGCGGGCCGGGGCCGACCGGCCCCAGCTGGTCGAGCGGGAGCGGGCCCTGGCCGGCGAGCTGCGCGAGCTGGACGGCGCCCTTGGCGCGGCCGACGCCGAGTTGAACCTGGCCAGGCGGCGCCAGAACGAGGTCGAGATCCGGCTCGCCGCCCGGCTGCCCGAGCTGGCCGAGCGCGACGGGGTGCTGGCCGGGCTGGAGACCGAGCTGGCCGGGCGGCCGCTGTCCGCCGAGCAGCGGGCCCTGCTGGAGGCCGGCGACCTGCCCGGCACCGAGTCGGTGCTGCGCGACGTCGACTGGCTGGGCGGCCAGGTCGAGGACGAGGAGCGCTTCCCGGCCGAGGTCCGCGACCCCGAGCTGGTCGGTGGCCGCGAGCGCCAGGCCGAGGCCGTCGAGGAGGCCAACCAGCTGGCCGAGCGGCGCAAGCGCGAGCTCGACGAGCAGCTGGAGCGGGTCGAGGCGGCCCGGCGCCGGTTCGAGGAGGGGGTCAGGGAGGTCGTCCAGCGCCTCAGCGGCGAGTTCGCCAGGGTCTGCCAGACGGCCGGCGCCGAGGGCGAGCTGCGCCTGCTGGCCGGCGACCGCCCCGAGGAGTACGGGGTCGACGTGCTGGTCGCCCACCGGGCCACCGAGCGCCGCCGCTCCTACCGGGACGCGGCCCACTCCGGCGGGCAGCGGGCCACCATCGCCATCCTGCTGCTGCTGGCCACCATGGGCACGGCCGACGCCGCCGACCTCCTGATCATGGACGAGCACATCGCCCACCTCGACTCGACCAACATCGACCACGTGGCCGCCCTGATGCACGCCCTGGCCGACCGGGTCCAGTTCGTGCTCGCCACCCCGACCAACGCCGAGTCGCTCCGCCTCTCCTGGTGCGACCTCCAGCTCGCCTTCCTGCCCCGGGACCCGGGCCGGGCCTACAGCCCGCCGATCCGGCTCCTCAGCCGCCTCGGCGTCGGCGACCTCGAGGAGCGGGCCCCCGAACGCGAGCTGTCGCCCAGCGGCTAGGTGCCGGAGCGACGCACCGGGCGGCTCAGCAGGTAGCCGTGGGGGATCTCGATCAGCTCTCCCTGGCTGTCGCTGATGGTGACGCTGGCCAGGCCGACCTCGACGATGGTGCCCTTCCAGTCGTCGACCTCGATCCGCTCGCCGACGGTGAAGCGGTCGTCGACGTAGCGCCCGGCGATGACGTTGCCGGCCAGGGCCCGCCCGCCCAGGCCGACGGCGATGGCCACGGCCACGCCGGCGATCAGCAGCAGCATGAACAGGGCCGTCTGGAGGACGCCGGTCTCGACCCCGAGCTGGTCGGCGGCCATGAGGATGGCCAGGCCGAGGATCACCCAGTAGGCGATGCGGCCGATCACCGGGGCCTGGGCGACCTGGATGCTGGTCAGGCTGGCCTCGATCACCTGGCGGAGCAGGTTGGCCACGACCGCGCCCACCCACAGGATGACCAGGGCGACCCCGAGCCGGGGCAGGAACCGCAGCACCTGGGCGGGGATGTCGGACAGCAGGTGGGGGGCGAGCAGGCTGGTGGCGACGATCACCGCGACCACGATCAGGAACCACATCGCCCCCCGGGCCGCCCCCTTGACCTGCCGCTGGGCGCGGTCTCCGTCGCCGGGCAGGACCCGGGTCAGCAGGCGGGCGACCAAGGCCCTGGCCACGAAGGCCAGCGCGACGCCGACGGCCAGGACGGCGGCCGCCGGCACCACCCGATCGGTCAGGAACCTCACCGTGGCACTCCTCTCTGGGCCAGCCCGCCGTAGGTGAGCAAAGCCCAGCCGAGGCGGGGAAGCAAACCACCGAACAGCTCGATCACCTTGCCGGCGAGGATCGCCCGCTGGATCCGGCCCATCACGACCGCGTCGATCCGGTCCGGCGCCTCCACCCGCTCCCGGGAGAGCTGGCCGGCCAGCGACCACAGCTCCTCGATCTGGGCCAGGGCGGCCTGGCAGTGGGGGCAGCCGGCCTGGTGGGCCAGGTCGCCGGGCACCCCGTCGGCGACCTGGGCGACCAGGGCGTCCAGATCGGCCCCGCACGGCAGCGGGGGAAGCCCGGATCTTCCCATCGGGGCACCCGCCCGCGGGTTCCCCGAACCCCTCCGTCGGCGGCTCATCGCCACGACCCCATCGCCACCAGGAGCTCGAGGCGGGCCCGGTGCAGCCGGCTCTTCACCGCCGGGATGGAGATGTCCAGGGCCTCGGCGATCTCCTCGTAGGTGCAGCCCTGGAGCTCACGCAGGACCAGCGGGGCCCGCTGCTCGGGGGTGAGCCGCAGGATGGCCAGCTTCAGGTCCTCGACCTGCCACCTGGCCTCGGCGATCCGGTCGGGCCGGCTGGCGGGAGCCTCGCGGTCGTCGGACAGCGGCTCGGTGCGGCGGCGGGCCCGCAGCATGTTGAGGCACCGGTTGGTCACGATCCGGTACATCCACGTGGAGAAGGCCGCGTCGGCCCGGAACCCCCCAAGGTTCCGCCACGCCTGGACGAACGCGTCCTGGGTGGCGTCCTCGGCGTCGCTCTCGTCCCCGAGCATGCGAAGGGCGACCCGGTAGGTGGCCAGCCGGTGCCGGCGGACGAGCTCCTCGAACGCGTCGAGCCGTCCAGACTGGGCCCTCGAGACGAGATCTGCATCGGTGCGCGCGACCATACTCGGCAGGTGTTGGTCGCCTTGCCTGCTTGGAAACCTCGAAGGCCAGAAGGTTGCTCAGCTATCTGGAACTGGTCCGGCGGCGGTGTGGAGGCACGCCGCCGGACCAGACCGTTGGGCCAGCTGGGGTAGCTGGCCGATCGTCAGAGGGCCCTGCGCCGGCCCCGCCCGGCCACCATGCGGTAGATCGCCAGCAGGATGATCGCCCCGATGATCGCGGTCAGCCAGGTGCTGACGTCGAAGAACTCGTCCACGGTGTCGCGGCCGAACAGCACCTGGGCCAGGAACCCGCCGAGGATGGCCCCGACGACCCCGATGATGATCGTCACGATGATGCCGCCCGGGTCGTCCCCGGGCAGGATCGCCTTGGCGAGCGCTCCCGCGATCAGGCCGAGAACGATCCAACCGATGATGCCCATGGGTGTGGTTCCTCCCGCGTCAGTGGACGATGACGCAGATCTAGACCCCACGAGTGCCCGCTTGGTTTCAGGGGTGCGGGGTAGTTGGATGTGATCATGCCCACCACGATCGACACCTCGGCCCTCCAGGAGGCCCTGACCAGGCTTGCTGCGCTGGTGGCCGAGGCCCGCCCGAGCGTCCCCGTGCCGGGCGACCTGGCGCCGGCCCGGCGCCGGCGGCTGGCCTGGCACCTGGACGACTACCTGCTGCCACGGGTCCGCGACCTGGAGGCGCCGCTGGTCTGCGTGCTGCTCGGCTCGACCGGGGCCGGCAAGTCGTCGCTGCTCAACGGGCTGGCCGGGGCGGCCGTGAGCCCCAGCGGGGTGGTCCGGCCGACCACCATGCGGCCGGTGGTGCTGCTCGCCCCCGGGCAGGTCGACGCCTTCATGGCCGGCAAGGTGCTGGCCGCCCTGGCCGACGCCGACCGGCTCCAGCTGGTCGTCCACGAGGACGCCTTCCCCGAGATCGCCCTGGTCGACGCGCCCGACGTCGACTCGGTGGAGGCCCAGAACCGAAGGACCGCCGAGGAGCTGCTCCAGGCGGCCGACCTGTGCCTGTTCGTCACCACCGCCCAGCGCTACGCCGACTACGTGCCCTGGGAGTTCCTCCGCCAGGCCAGGGCCAGGGGGGTGCCGCTGCTGGTGGTGGTCAACCGGCTCCCCCGCCGGGAGGCCGACCAGCGGGCGGTGCTGGACGACGCCCGGCGGCGCTTCGAGGAGGCCGGCCTGGACGCGGCCGGGCCCGGCGGCCGCGACCTGCCGATGCTCGGGGTGGTCGAGGGCGCCCGCGACCCGGCCACCGACGGCCTGGAGGCCAGCGCCATCGAGCCGGTGCGCCGGGCCCTGGCCGACCTGTCGGCCGACACCGCCGCCCTGACCGCGGTCAAGGCCCAGGCGCTGCGGGGCGCCCTGGCCGGCCTGCCCGCGGCCGTGGCCGAGGTCGCCGGCGACCTGGAGACTGACCGGCGCCGGGCCGCCGCCCTGCGGGTCCCGGTGGAGCGGGCGTACGCGGCCGAGCAGGATCGGCTCCAGGACCGGCTGGCCGGCGGCGACTTCCTGCGCGGCGAGGTGATGCGGTCCTGGCAGGAGTTCGTCGGGGTCGGCGACATCGGCCGCTGGCTGTCGACCGGGATCGGGCGGGTCCGCTCCTGGGTGGCCCGCCACATTCAGCCGTCTCGGGGCGCCCCCGAGCTCCAGCGGACCAAGGAGCAGGCGTTCGAGGAGCTGGTCGGGGCCCTGGTGCGCCACGCCGACGTCGCCGCCGGCCACGCCGCCACCGAGTGGGCGGCCGACCCGGCCGGGGCGCAGCTGCTGGAGGACAATCCCGGGCTGTGGGGGCACGGCCCGGAGCTGGAGGCCGAGGCTAGGGCGCAGCTCAGCGACTGGCTGCGCCGGCTGACCAAGATGGTCGAGGAGCGCGGCCACAGCCGGCGGGCGTTCGCGTTCGCGGCCTCGCTCGGGGTCAACGCCATCGGGGTGGTGGCCATGCTGGCCGTGTTCGCCCACTCGGCCGGCCTCACCGGAGGCGAGGTGGCGATCGCCGGCGGGACCGCCGTGCTCAACCAGAAGCTGCTCGAGGCCCTGATCGGCGAGGCCGCGGTGGCCGACATCATCCGGTCCGCCGAGCGCGACCTGCGCCGCACCCTGCGCTCGGCCCTGGAGACCGACGCCCGCCGCTTCCTCGACCTGCTCGCTGCCGCCGGCGAGGGCCCGGACGCGCTGCGGGCGGCCGCCGACCGGGTCCTGGCCGAGGCCGAGCGCCTGATCGCCAGCCTCGGCGGGGACCGGCCCCGTGGCTAGCCACCGGGACCTCGGGGGGTGCCTGGAGGCGCTGGAGCGGGTGGCCGGGGCGGCCGACCGGCTGGGACTCGACCCGGGGCCGGCCCGGGAGACCCTGGCCGCGGCCCGGACCCGGCTCGGCTTCCCGGGGACGGCGTTCGTGTGCGCCCTGGCCGGCGGCACCGGCGCCGGCAAGTCGAGCCTGCTCAACGCCCTGGCCGGGCGGGAGGTGAGCCGCCCCGGGCCGACCCGCCCGGTGACCGCCGAGCCGGTCGCCTGGGTGCCGGCCGACGCCGCCGCCGAGCTCGGCCCGCTGCTGCGCTGGGTCGGGGTCGACAAGGTGGTCAGCCACCACGACCCCCGCTTCACCGACCTGTGCCTGCTCGACCTGCCCGACTACGACTCGGTGGAGGCCAGGCACCGGGCCACCGTCGACCAGGTCCTGCCCAGGGTCGACGCCGTCTGCTGGGTGCTGGACCCGGAGAAGTACAACGACCGGGTCCTGCACGAGGACTACCTCCGGCCGCTGGCCCACCACGCCGACCGGGCCGCGTTCGTGGTCAACCGCCGCGACGTGATCGGCGACGCCCGCCAGGTCGCCGCCCTCACCGCCGACCTCCGCCGGACCCTCGAGGCCGACGGCATCCGCGGCCGGCCGGTGTTCGTGGTCTCGGCCGACCCGCCCGACGGGGCCGGCCACGGCGAGCTGGAGGCGCTGCGGACCTGGCTGTCGGAGCGGCTCCAGGCCAAGGCGGTGGTGACCGAGCGGCTGGCCGCCGACTGCCGCCAGCGCGGGGTCGAGCTGGCCCGGCAGGCCGGCCTGGAGGGCGAGCACGCCAGCCGGCCGCTGGTCGGCGACGACGCCCGCCGGCGGGCCCGGCAGCGGGCGGTGGCCGCGGCCAGCTCGGCCGTTGACGTCGAGGGGGTGCGTCGGGCCGCCCGGCGCCGCACCCTGGCCGAGGCCAGAGCGGCCGGCGCCGGCCCCCTCGGCCGGCTCCTGGCCGTGGTGGCCAGGGCCCGCGGCGGCGGCGACCAGGGACCGGCCTCGGCCCGCTCGATCGACCCGGTCGCCTACGCCAGGGGCTGGCGGGGGCGCTCGACCCTCAGCCGCACCGTCAACCCGGTCCACGACCTGCTGCGCCAGGCGGCCACGGCGGCACCGCCGGCCCTGCGGTCCGAGGTCATGAGCCTGGCCAGGCCCGACCGTCTGGAGGAGCGCCTCACCGAGGCGATCGACGGGGCGGTGGCCCAGGGCACCGCCGACCACGCCCAGTCGCCCCGCTCCTTCCTGTGGCCGCTCATCGGGGTGCTCCAGACGCTGGTCACGGTGGCGTTCGCCGCCGGCCTGCTCTGGTACCTGACCCTGTACCTGGCCGGCCGGGCCCAGGCCGACCTCCCCGACCTGCCGACGGTCCGGGACGTCCCTGTCCCCCTGCTGCTGGTGGTCGGCGGCCTGCTGGTCGGCTGGCTGCTGGCCCGGCTGCTGTCGGCCAGCGCCCGAAGGGCCGGCCGCCGCTGGGCCGACCGCCTCACCGGCGACCTCGGCACCACCGTGACCACCGAGGTCGACGCGGCCATCGCCGAGCCCCTGTCCGAGCTCGAGGCGGCCCGCGCCGAGCTGGTGGTGGCCCTGTCCGACCTGCGAGCTTCCTGCTAGGCGGCCCGCTCGGCGTCGCCGGCCTCGGCGGCCGGAGGCTCGGCCCGGCCTCGGCCGGCCAGGGCGGCCATCGTGGCCGCGAGCACGCAGGAGACGCCGGACAGGACCAGGATCGAGCGGGGGCCGAACTGGCCGGCCATCCAGCCGCTGAGCAGGCCGCTTGGCAGGCTGGAGCCGAGCAGGACCAGGCCGAACAGGCTCATCACGCGGCCGCGCATCGCCGGGTCGGACCCCAGCTGGACGGTCGAGTTGGCCGTGGCCACGAAGGCCAGGCTGGCCGCCCCGATCGGGAACAGCAGCGCCGCCTCGGCCACGATGGTCGGGGCCAGGGCGGCCGCGAACGACAGCAGGCCGAAGGCGGCCACCGAGCCGACCAGCAGGGCCCGGGTCGGGCGGCCCCGGCGGGCCACGGTCAGGGCGCCGGCCACCGAGCCGGCGGCCATGATGGCCGCCAGGGCCCCGTACGCGCCCGGGCCGCCGTCGAAGGCGAACCGGGCCAGCAGGGGCAGGGCCACCCGGTAGTTGAGCCCGAGGGTGCCCACCACGGCCACCAGCACGATGGTCGAGCGCAGCACCGGGTTCGCCCAGACGTAGCGGACGCCGGCCCGGATCTGGCCCCGGCCCCGCTCCACCGCGTCCCGGCGGTACAGCCTGTCCGGGTCCATGGCCAGCAGGCCGCCGAGCATGGCCAGGTAGGAGACGGCGTTGAGGAAGAACGCGGGCGCGATCCCGGCCACCGCGATCAGCACGCCGGCCACGGCCGGGCCGACCACCCGGGCGGTGTTGAAGCCGGCGCTGTTCAGCCCGACGGCGTTGGCGACCCGGTCGGGCCCGACGATCTCGCTGATGAAGGCCTGCCGGGCCGGCATGTCGAAGGCGGTGGCCACCCCGAGCAGCAGGGCCAGGGCGTAGACCATCCACAGCCGGACCGCCCCGGTGGCGGTCAGGACCCCGAGGACGAGGGCGAGCAGGGCCATGGACGTCTGGGTGGCCAGCAGCAGCCGGCGCTTGTCGAGACGGTCGGCGACCACCCCCGCCCAGGCGCCGAAGGCCAGCATGGGCGCGAACTGGAGGGCCAGGGTGATGCCGAGCGGCAGGGGCGCGTCGGTCAGGCGCAGGACCAGCCAGTCCTGGCCGACCTGCTGCATCCAGGTGCCGGTGGAGGAGACGAGATGACCGAACAGGAACAACCGGAAGTTGCGCACGTCAAGGGATCGGAAGGTGCGCAGCCGGGGTCGACCTCCAGGCCTGTACGGGTTACGGGGCGGAGCTCATGGTAGCAGCGACCTCTCCGAGCACCGCGACCATGTCGAGGTCGGCGTGGTCCAGGTGCTGGAGCATGACCCGGCTGACCCCGGCCGCCTCCAGGGCCTGGAACCGCTCGGCCAGCTGGTCGACGGTGCCGAGCAGCCAGTTGGGCCGGGCGTCGATCACCTCGGCCACGCTGTCGTGGCTGCCCGTGACGGCCAGCACCCGCCCGACCCGCTCCTCCACCTCGGCCCGGTCGCGGCCGGCCACACAGGTGGTCATCAGCGACAACCGGGCCGTCTCGGGGTCCCGGCCGGCCTCGCGCCAGGCCTCCAGCAGCCGCCGGCGCCGCTCCGGCAGCTCGTCCAGAGGCACGCCGGTGGTGTTGTACTCGTCGGCCCAGCGGGCGGCCAGGGCCAGGCTCTTGGGCCCGGCCGCGCCGCCGACCAGCAGGGTCGGGCGCGGCCGCTGCACCGGCTTGGGCAGGGCGCGCAGGTCCTGGAGCTGGTAGTGGCGGCCCTGGAAGGAGAAGGCGTCCTCGGTCCAGGTGCGGGAGACGATCTCCAGCTGCTCGGCCAGCCGCTCCATGCGGACCGGCGTGGGCGGGAACTCGAAGCCGAACGCGCGGTGCTCGCCCTCGTGCCAGCCAGCCCCCAGCCCCAGCTCGAACCGGCCCCCGGAGACGTGGTCGGCGGTGGTCACCATCTTGGCCAGCACCGACGGGTGCCGGAAGGTGGCCGGCGAGACCAGCGTGCCCAGGCGGATGCGGCTGGTCCGGGCGGCCAGCGCGGCCAGGGTGGCCCAGGCGTCGAGCGATCCCCGCTCGGGCATGCCCATCAGGGGCCCGTAGTGGTCGGAGCGGAACAGGGCCTCCAGGCCGTGCTCCTCGCACGCCCCGGCCAGGGCGAGCCACTGCTCCCAGGTGACGTCCTCCTGGCCCTCGATCATCAGGCAGACCCGCATGCGGCCCTCCTCATCAGCTGTCCTCGGCAACGGACAGTACGATGCCTGCCATGCCGAGGGCACACGGAAACGGGGTCGAGCTCGAGTACGAGACCATCGGCGACCCGGCGGGGCGTCCGCTGCTGCTCGTCCAGGGGCTGGGGTCGCAGCTCACCTCGGTGGAGGACGGCCTCTGCCAGGTGCTGGCCTCACGCGGGTTCCTGGTCATCCGCTACGACAACCGCGACGTCGGGCTGTCGACCTGGTTCGACCACGCCCGACCGGTCAACCTGACCGCGATCTGGGGCGGCGACCACTCGTCGCTCGCCTACACCCTGGAGGACATGGCCGACGACGCTGTCGCGGTGCTGGACGCCGCCGGGGTCGAGGCCGCCCACGTGGCCGGGATCTCGCTGGGGGGCATGATCGCCCAGCTGCTGGCGACCCGGTACCCGGACCGGGTGCGGTCGCTGGCCTCGATCATGTCCACCACCGGGGACCGGGCCGTCGGCCAGCCGAGCGGCGACGCGGCGACTGTGCTGGTGTCCCCCATGCCGGCCGAGCGGGAGCGGTTCATCGAGCGGGCGGTGGCCAACGCCAAGGCCATCAGCCTGGGTACGGCGTACCCGTTCGACGAGGAGGCGGTACGGCGCGGGGCCGCCCGCAACTACGACCGCGCCTACCACCCCAAGGGGACCGGCCGGCAGTTCGCGGCCATCCTGGCCGCCGGCGACCGGACCCCCGGCCTGGCCCAGATCCGCGTGCCGACCCTGGTCGTGCACGGCGAGGAGGATCAGATCATCGGGGTCAGCGGCGGCGAGGCCACCGCCGCCGCCATCCCCGGGGCCCGCCTGCTCCGGGTCCCCGGCCTCGGCCACGAGCTCCCACCCGGGTTCTGGCCCACCCTGGCCGACGCCCTCGTCGAGAACGCGGACCGGCCCGACCGTGGGTGAGCTCCTACGGGTCGTGTTCCTGGCCCATGCCGTTCCACGACACGCCGGCGACCTGACCGGGGGGTTCCTGCTCCGGCTGGCCGGGGCGCTGCGAGCCGAGGGGGTCGAGGTGGTCGCGGTGGCCCCCTCGGCCGAGGGGCTGGCGCCCTCGGAGCGGCTGGACGGGGTCCAGGTCTACCGCTACCGCTACGCGCCCCGGCGGGCCGAGCGGCTCGCCTACGCGGGCGAGATGCACCGCCGGGCGGCGTCCCCGGCCGGCGCCCTCGCCCTGGCCGGGCTGCTGGGCGCGGGCGCCATGGCGGCGCGGAGGGCGGCCAGGGGGGCCGACCTGGTCCACGCCCACTGGTGGTTCCCGGGCGGGGTGCAGGCCCTGGCCGCCCGGACCGGCCTGCCGCTGGTCACCACCCTGCACGGCACCGACGTGCGCCTGGCCCGGTCCCGCCCGGCGGCCAGGGCGGCCTGCGCCCGGGTGCTGCGGGCCTCGGCCCGGGTGACGGCCGTGTCCGGCTGGCTGGCCGAGCAGGCGGCCAGCTTCGCCCCTGGCCTGCC
>JASLBL010000587.1 GCA_030146615.1 Actinomycetes bacterium | reverse complement strand
GTGACCTCGACCTGGTCCTCGGCGTCGGCGGGGAGCGGCGGCGGGGTGCGGGGGTCGTTCTCCAGCGACAGGGCGCAGCCCACCCCGGCCACCGCGCCGCTGCCGGCGGCCACTTGGACCAGCTGCAGGCCGGGGGTGACGTCGCCGGCCGCGAATACCCCGGGGACGCTGGTGGCCCCGGAGGCGTCCACCACCAGGTAGCCGTCCTGGTCGCGCGCACACCCAAGCTGCTCGGCCAGGCCGGTGACCGGGTGGTGGGCGATGGAGAAGAAGGCCAGTCGGCAGGGGATGGCGTCGCCGCCGGCCAGCCGCACGGCCTGCAGGTCGCCGCGGCGGCCGACCAGCTCCACGGCCGCCTCCTCGCGCAGCGCGACGCCATGCTCACGAAGAAGGCGGCGGTGCGGCCGGTCGCCCTGGAACCGGCGCCCGTGGGTCACCACCGTGACCTGGCCGGCCCAGCCGAGCAGCTCCAGGGCGAAGCCGGCCACCTGCGAGCTCCAGCCGATGGCGACCACCGGCTGGCCCTTGGCCTCGTAGCCGTCACAGGAGGGGCAGTGGAACACGCTCGCCCCGTAGTGCTCGAAGAACCCCTCAACCTCGGGGAACTGGTCGCGGACCCCGGTGGCCAGGATCAGCCGCCGGGCGGCCAGCCGCTGGAGCTCGGTGGCGACCTCGAACCCGCCGGCGCCGTCGGCGACCACCTTGACCACCAGGGCGGCGCAGAACTCGGCGGTCGGATAGGCGGCCAGTTCGGCGCGGGCCTGGGCCAGCAGCTCGGCCGGGACGACCGGGTCGCGGCCGAGGTAGCCGTGGGAGGCCTCCACCCAGCGGTTGCGGTACTCGCGGCTGTCCAGCACCAGTACCGTCCGCCGGTAGCGGGCCAGCCAGGTGGCGGCCGCCAGCCCGGCCGGACCGCCACCGATCACCACCGCGTCCAGCATCACCACGCCCTCCCCTGGCCGCCGGCTGGGCGGGCCGGCCAGCGCCGCAGGTGCGCCAGCAGTGGGCTGGCCAGCCGGGCGGCGTGCTGCTCGGGCAGCCAGTGGCCGGCCCCAGCCAGCACATGAAGGCGGTAGGGGCTGGCGACCCAGCGAGCGGTGGCCGCCGTGGCCCGCCGGCCCAGGGTCGGGTCTCCCGAACCCCACAGGTGGCAGGTGGGGACGGCGACCGCCGGGACCCGCAGGCTGGACAGGCCGGCCGCCCGGTACCAGGCCAGCGCCGCGGCCAGCGCTCCCGGGCCGGCCAAGGCGCCGGCGTAGGCCTCGACCCACTTGGGGCCGAGCCCGCTGCGGGCGAGCAGGAGCCGCAGACCTGACAGCCCCCGCGCCCCCAGGGCCAGCTCGGGCAGGCGGGGGGTGCGGAAGAAGGCGATGTAGGCCGAGCGCAGCGGCTGGGCGCTGGAGCGCAGGGCGGCCGCGAAGGCGCGCGGGTGGGGGGTCGACACCGCGGTCAGAGTGGCTACCCGCTCGGGGTGCCGGGCGGCCAGGTGCCAGGCCACCGCCCCGCCCCAGTCGTGGCCGACCAGGTGGAAGCGGCCCGCATCGGCCCGATCGGCGAGGGCCAGGGCGTCGGCGACCAGCTCCGGTATCCGGTAGTCGCGCACGGCCGCCGGCCGCGCCCCCGGCGAGTAGCCCCGCTGGTCGGGGGCGAGGGCCCGATAGCCGGCGCCGGCCAGCGCCTGGGCCAGCCGGGTCCAGCAGGCGGCGGTCTGCGGGAACCCGTGCAGCAACAGCACCGGCTCCCCGGCCGGGTCGCCGGCGGCCAGGGCGTCGAACACCAGCCCGCGGGCGCGAAGGCGCCGTCGCTCCATCATGATCGCTCCCGGTTGACCGCTCCGCGGCCCCGGAAACCGCCGGCCGGCGGTTTCCGGGGCCCGGCCGAGGGATAGCCGCCCGTCCTCTTCGCCGCGACCGCAGATCGGAGGCCTATGGATCGCTGGATGCTGGCCCACGGCAACGGCCTGGACGAGCTGGTCGTCCTGGCCGTCGGCTGCGCGCTGGCGCTGGCCGTCCGGCTGCTGGTCGCCCACCGCCGTGCCCCCGACGACCCGGAGGAGTCGACCAGTGAGTGAGCAGCAGCCCGACCCGACCGCCGACGACGGCGACCTGCCCGACCCGGCCGCCTCGCACGGTAGCGACCTGGACGCCCGCATCGGCAGCGGCGAGGATCAGCCCGAGCAGACCCTGGGTGCCGACGAAGCCGGCCCCTGACCGCGGCGGCCGGCCAACGGCGGCGCGGCCGACCGGCGGAATGGCCACGAGGCAGGTGGCTATGCCTCGGCGTCGGCTGCCGCAAGCGACTCCAGCACATGGGCTGCTCGAGGCGAATGGCGTCGACGTGGCAGTCGCGGGTGCAGAACTCGACCGGGTCCTCGGGGCCGGGCCCCAGTCCCATGCGACGTTCCCTCTCACGCATGAGCAGGTGGATCAGACGCTGCAGTTCATCCTCACTGAGCGACTCAAGGTCGATTGCGTCGAGCGGGGTAGGGACGGTGGGTTCCTCGGCCATCGGATCCTCCTGTGGCTCGGAATCCGTAGGCCAGCTGTTCCTCCTCCGGTCCGGCGGTGCCTCCGTAGGCCAGCTTGGCCGGTCCCCACCGGCTCCTGCCTGAGGGGCTACCCCAGGTCATCCCCCCTACGCCCAGCCTCGGTACCTCTAGGACACTACGGCCCAGACGGATTCGGTCTGTCATCCACGCACCCATCGCTCGCCAGGGCATGTCCTTAACCATCGAGCCCTTCCCGAACCACGGAAGACAGTACCGGCGGAAGTCGTGTCGCGGCCGTCGAGGACGGCTGCCTCCCGCTCATCACGGCTTTGTGCTGAGCCTCATCCACTGCTGGACCACGGCGTTGATGGGGGCGCTGCCGGCGTCGCTGTTGGCCAGCACCACGATGCCCATCCGCCGGTCGGGCAGCAGTGCCAGACCGGCCCGCCAGCCGCGATTGGCGCCCTCGTGGTAGGCCAGCCGGTCACCAGAAGGCAACAACCCCACGCCATATCCAAGCCCCCAGCGGCCCTCAGTGGCGGGGGCGGCGGTGACCGCCAGCCGCACCCCGGCCGGGCTGAGCACGCCTCGTCCCGGGGGCTCGCCCGCGGGTCCGGGCAGCGCGGCGGCGACGAAGCGGGTCAGGTCGGGCGCGGTGGTGACCAGCCCGGCGGCCGCCTGCTCGGTGAAGGCAAAGTCGGAGATGCGGCCGCCGTCGGCGTCGTGCGGGCAGGCGGTCGCCGGGGTGCGGCGCCAGGAAAAGCTGCTGGCCGTCATGCCCAGCGCATCCAGGATGTCGGTCTGCATGACGTCGGCGAACGGCCGGCCGGTGAGCTCCTCGACCAGCAGCTGGAGCACGCTGTAGCCGCCGCCCGAGTACAGCCATCGTCGACCCGGTGCGTCCAGCAGCTCCACCGGAAAGCTCCCGCCGGCGTCCCCAGACAGCGAGGCCTCAATCGGGGGCAGCGGCCGATCCAGGGTCCGGCCGGCATAGCCGTGGACCGACAGGCCGGCGGTGTGGCTGAGCAGCCGACGGACGGTGATGGCCTCGGCCTGGAACGGTGACGGCGGGGGACACCAGCGTCGCAGGTGGCCGACCACCGGCTCGTCCAGGCCGATCCGGCCCTGCTCGACCAAGCACAGCACCCTCCAGGCGGTCACCGGCTTCGAGACCGAGGCGGCCTGGAAGCGGGTCGCAGGCGTCACTGACTGCCCTTTCGCCTGGTCGGCGACCCCGTAGCCGGCCGCCCACGCCATCCGTCCGTGGCAGACGAGCCCGACGGCCAGCCCGGGAGTCATCGAGTCAGCCAGTGCCCGCCGTGCCGCGACTCCCACGGCTGGC
>JASLBL010000561.1 GCA_030146615.1 Actinomycetes bacterium | reverse complement strand
GGGGCAGCCGCGAGCCTGCCAGGCGTAGAAGAAGTAGCTCCGCAGCACCAGGTGGTTGAGGGTGGCGAGCCACCACCACATGGCGGGCTCGCGCCGGACGTAGTTGACCGGCGCCGCGAGTGCGCTGGCGACCCGAGCGGGGCGGATGGACCGCAGAAAGGCGGCGTAGGCGCACGGGTCGTCGAGCATGAACCGGCGTAGGGCGACTGGGTACTCCGGACTGAACAGGAACGTACGGCGGAGGTGGGCGAAGGCTTCGGTCTCGACCAGGTTCTGCACCTTGGGGCGGAACGACGGGTGCTTCTGGAGCGTCCGGTAGAGCAAGCTCGAGCCGCTCCGGGCCTCGCCGACGATGAAGACTGGCGAGGCGGCCTGCATCGTCCGCGAGGCCCGGGCGAGTTCACGCAAGCGCCGCTCCCCGCGGTTCAGGCGACCGATCGAGGATGACCGTCGCGTCGGGTGGATTGTGCACCCTGCGGGGAGGGCTCGGCCCCGGTCGCCGATGGGGTCGGGCCTGCCGGCGGACGCCCGGTCTTGCAGCGGAGGGCGGGGCGTTCCACGTACCGGTAGGTGAGCCCCGAGAGCAGGCCGCTGAGCACCCCGAGCACCAGGAGGTTCCCCCAGAACCCTCCGGTGCCGCCGATGGTCCACCCGTGCTGCTGCGACCAGCGGACGACCGGCTCGTGCCAGAGGAAGAGGCTGTAGGAGACCAGCCCGGCCGCGACCAGCGGGCGGGTCTCCAGCAGGCGCACCACTGCCGGCGGCGGCCCCGCCGTGGGCAGGACCACGAGGGCGAGCAGCAGGGCGCAGGCCACGGTTACCAGCGTCTCGTAGACAAGCGCGCCGTTGTACTGGTCGATGCGGCCGCGATCGGTCAGTAGGACGGTCGCCATCGTTACCCCCACCAGGCCCGTGGCCGCCGCCGGCCGCCACCAGCCGGGGAGCCGGAGCCGCCCGTCCTCGAGGTTGACCCGCGCCACGGCCAGGGCCATGCCGAGCGCGAACAGGTCGGCGTGGTACCAGAAGCTGCGGACCACGCCCCGATGCCAGCCGCCGCTCCCCGGCGGCACCACGTGGATGGCGACCAGGCTGCCCGCCAGCCCGATCGCGACGACCACGGCCACGGGCACCAGCGCGGCCACGGTGCGGCCCCGGGAGGTGCCGGCGGGGCGGGCAGAGGCCGCCGCCAGCAGGCCCAGCAGGGGAAGGACGAGGTAGAAGACCAGCTCGACCGCCAGGGACCACGCCGGCCCGATGCCGGTGTCCATCGAGGCCGGGAAGTAGTTCTGCAGCAGCGCGGCGTTGGCCAGCAGCACACCCGGGTCGCCGGTCAGTCGCCCCAGCTGGCTTCCCGAGGCGCCACCACCGGTCAGGGCGGCGGGGAGCAGGACGGTGACCACCAGCAGGACCAGCAGGTATGCGGGGAAGATGCGCAGGGCGCGGTTGCGCAGGTACCGACGCACACTCGGCAGGGGCGCCCGACGAAGCACCGAGGCCGCCTGGGGGCGGTACAGCAGGAAGCCCGACAGGGTGAAGAACAGGAGCACCCCGGCCGGGAGGTGGCGGAGAGCGAAGCGGCTGAGCAGGTCGAGGTCCACCCGCTGCCCATCCGGCGCGCTGTACAGCCAGCAGTGGTAGACGAGGATGCTGGCCGCCGCCAGGGCGCGGAGCCCCTCGACGCCCGCGAGCCGGGCACCGGACTGGGCGGGCGCCGGCGGAGCGGCCACCTTCCATGAGTGGCTCCGGCCGGCTCGGGTCAGGAGACGGGGCCGCCGCCAGCTTGGCCTGCCTGGGCTCGGGACATGGCGTCTGGAGACCTTCCTGACCAACGGCGCGAGCCCCCCCGTCGAGCCTGGTTCCTCTGCGTCAGCACGCCCATGCCACCGGCAAGGTCCCCCCGGGCAGTCTCCATAGCGATGCCATGCGGGCAAAGCCCTAAAAACTACGTAGTTCCGACCCAGACTCACTCAGATTGGGTCATATGGGAATCCGGTCGTCTAGGAAAACGGCGCCCACCGCGGTTCAATGGCGCCTTGGATGTTCGGGTCGCCGGTCCGCCCGTGGATGCTGGCCGCCCGTCGGGGGAACAAGGGGGGCGAGCATGGGCTTGCTGGTACGGGACCTGCCGGCCGTCGGTGGGCGACGGGTGATCACCTGGCTGATCTCCCTGGCGGTGACGGCGGCGTCGCTGGTCGGGCTCACCGCCGCTCCCGCCCGGGCCGAGGCCGTGTTCGTCACGCCGACGCGCCTCATGGCGATGGGCGACAGCATCACCTGGGGCACCGGGGGGGACGGCGGCGGCGGCTACCGCCCGCCGCTGGTCCACAGCCAGGTCGCCGGCCGGTACAGCTCCGACATGGTGGGGTCCCAGCGCAGCGGCCCCCCGACCCTGTACGACCGGGACCACGAGGGCTACCGGGGCTACCGTATCGACCAGCTCGCCGCGCTGGCCGCGGGCGAGCTGACGGCCTACCGGCCGGAATTCGTGCTCCTGCAGATCGGCACCAACGACGTGCTGCAGCAGTACCAGCTGGCGACCGCGCCCGACCGCCTGCGCGCCCTGATCGACCTCATCACCGACACGGCGCCCGCTGCCCGGCTCGTGGTCGCGTCGATCACGCCGCTCGCGGACTCGGGCCTCGACGCCGACGCCCGGGCGTTCAACGCCGCGATCCCGGACATCGTGGCCGCCGAGGCCGCCACCGGCCGGCAGGTCTCATTCCTGGACATGTACCCGGTGCTGACGGTGGCCGACCTCGGCGACGGGGTGCACCCGAACCAGGGCGGCTACAACAAGATGGCCACGGCCTGGAACGACCGGCTGGTCGCCTTGCGGCAACCGCCGCCTCCGGTGTCGACCCGCAGCTGCCCCTGCACCATCTGGGCCTCGAGTGACCAGCCGGCGCAGCCGCAGGTGGCCACGACCACGCCTGCCGAGGTCGGGGTGAAGTTCCGCAGCGAGAAGGACGGCTTCATCACCGGTGTCCGCTTCTACAAAGGCATGGCCAACATCGGCACCCACGTGGGCAGCCTGTGGACGGCGACCGGAACGCTGCTGGCCAGCGCCACCTTCACCGACGAGACGGCCAGCGGGTGGCAGCAGGTCCGGTTCGCCCAGCCGGTGCCGGTGCAGGCCAACATGCTTTACATCGCCTCGTACTTCGCGCCAGGCGGCCGGTACGCGGCCGACGCGGGCTACTTCCGGGACCGTGAGATGGTGCACTCGCCCCTGCGCCTGCCGTCGCAGGGTGCCATCAACGGCAACGGCGTCATCAACAGCGGCGGTCCGGGACTGCCGGCGATCCCGTCCCCCCAGCACGACATGAACTACTGGGTGGACGTGGTGTTCGCCCCGGCGGCGGTGACCGCGCCGGCGGCGCCGGCGACCCTGACGGCGACGGCCGTCTCGGCCAGCCAGGTGGACCTGTCCTGGAGTGCGGTGGCCGACGCGACCGGGTACCGGGTGGAGCGGTCGGCCGACGGCGCCAGCTGGGCCTCGCTGGCCCAGCTGGCCGGAGGCGTGACCTCGCACAGCGACACCGGCCTGGCCCCGGCGACGACCTATCACTACCGGGTGGTGGCGGCCAACGCCGGCGGCGAGTCACCGCCGTCGCCGGTGGCGACCGCGACCACCGCGGCCGCCAGGGACCTCACCGCGCCTAGCGCACCGACGGGGCTCAGTGCGGCCTCGGCAAAGCGGAAGGTCAACCTCGCCTGGTCGTCCTCGACCGATGCCGGCGGCAGCGGCCTCGCCGGCTACCGGGTCTGGCGGGCCACGGCCGGGTCGTCGGGACCCTTCTCGCCCATCGGAACGACCGCGACCGCCTCCTACGCTGACTCAACCGTGACCAGCAAGGTGACCTACTGGTACCGGGTGACCGCCCTCGACGGTGCGGGCAACGAGAGCCAGCCGTCCGGCGTCGTCGCTGCCACGCCGAAATGAGCCGGCGGTGGAGGCGCTGACCGCCGGACCGCCGAGCGCCGTCTGCGGCCGGTAGGGAACCCAGGAGGATGTGCCTCGTCTCGGTGCTCGTACCCACCCGCAACCGCAGCCGGCTGCTGGCCGTGACGCTGCGCGGCGTGCTCCGCCAGCGGGGGGTGGACCTCGAGGTCATCGTGGTGGACGAGGCGTCGACCGACGACACCCCTGACCTACTTGCCAGGCTCGGCGACCCGCGCGTGCGCGTCGTCCGCCACGAGACTCCTCACGGCGTGAGCGCCGCCCGCAACCGCGGGGCTGCGGAGGCGCGCGGCGAATGGGTCGCGTTCACCGACGACGACGACCTGTGGGCCCCCGACAAGCTCGCCCGCCAGGTGCGGGCGGCCCAGGCGGCCGGCCGCGACTGGTCCTACACCGGCTCGGTCAACATCGTCGGTGGCTTCCAGATCGTGCACGGCCTGCCGCCTCTGCCGCCCGAGGAGGTGGTGGCGGCGCTACCGCGCTACAACGCGATCCCGGGTGGAGGCTCCAACGTCGTCGTCCGGCGGGAGGCCCTGCTCCGAGCCGGCCCCTTCGACACCCGCCTACGCAACACCGAGGACTGGGAGATGTGGATCCGCCTTGCCAGGGCCGGACCGCCAGCGTGGGTCTGCAGTCCTCTGCTTGCCTACCGGGTCCATGCCTCGAACTCGTCGCTCGACATCGCCGAGATCGTCCGGGGGGCACGGCTCATCGAGGAGCTGCACCACACGACCGCCGACTGGGGCAGGCTGCACCGGTGGCTGGCCGAGTCCTGCCTTCGCACCGGCCAGCGCCGGACGGCCCTGGGGCAGTTCGCCCTCGCCGCACTGCACGGTCAGGCCCGCGCCGTCGCCAGTGACCTGACGCTCATCGCCCGTCGACGCGTACGACGGGGGCCATCCGCACCGCCGGCTGCGGGGCGGGGCGTCCCGACGTGGATCGAGCAGGCGGCCGGCTGGCTGCGCGAACTTGAACAGGCGGGCTGATGGGGCCTGATACCATGCCCGCCGGCTCGGCAGGGAGAGACGACGGCGTGGTCGACAGCGAGCAGGCGGACCCGATCTTCATCCACGGCATCATGCCCCGCAGCGGCACGAACTTCCTGTGGGATCTGCTGCTGCTGCACCCTGACTGTGGTCCGGCACGCGACCCCGTGCGGGAGGACCTGTTCCTGGACCACTCCGATCATCTGACCGCGTTCGTTGAGGAGGTACGGGCCGCGTGGGACCCGCGCTGGGGTGACTTCGCTCCGGATCTCCCTGAACGGTTGCACGCCGCCCTTGGGGAAGGGCTGGTGTCGTTCCTCTGGACCGACCGCGGGCGGCGGCTCGTGACCAAGTCACCCAGCGTCCGCCACCTCGGACGCTTCTTCGCGTTCTACCCTCGGGCCAGGCTGCTGATCCTCATCCGCGACGGTCGCTCGGTGGTGCAGTCGAGCATGGACACGTTCGGGTGGGACTTCGACCGCGCCTGCCGAGTCTGGGCGGACGCCGCCGACGAGATCCTCCGGTTCCAGCGGGCCAGGACCGCCCGCCCCGACCGCTGGCGGCTCGTGCGCTACGAGGACCTCGTCGACGACACCGAGGGCCAGCTGCGGCCCATCCTGGCCTTCCTCGGGCTGGACGAGGCGGGCTACGACTTCGAGGCGGCGCGCGGCCTGCCGGTCCGGGGGTCCTCGGTGTTCGGCCGCCAGGGCAGCGCGGTGCACTGGGAACCGGTGGCGAAGGATGCGACGTTCGCGCCCAA
>JASLBL010000056.1 GCA_030146615.1 Actinomycetes bacterium | reverse complement strand
GATCTGCTCGATCTGGTCGCCGAGCCCGCCGATGTCCTGGTAGGAGATGTCGGGCACCTCTTCCAGGATGAGCTCCTCGACCTCCGGCTTGGGCAGGTGCTCGAGCACGAACCCGGAGCGGACGTCCAGCAGCAGCGAGTCCCCGGCCCGCAGGGTGCGGTTGCGCAGCGGCTCGCCGATCTGCACCACCCGCTCTTCGTCGGCGTTGCCGATCACCAGGGCCCGGTCCAGCCCGAGCATCTCCTTGAGCTGCACGACCTCGCCCTGGACCTCGTAGGCGCAGGCCTCGACCACGTTGAGGGCCTCGTTCAGCATCAGCTCCTGGCCGGGCTGGAGCGACTTGGGGTCGATGTCAGGGTGGACGTTGACCCGCAGCTTGCGCCCGCTCGAGGACAGGTTGATGGTGCCGTCCTCGTTGACGCCCAGGAACACCCCGAAGCCGGACGGCGGGGCGGTCAGCTTCTCGACCTCTTCCTTGAGGGCGATGATCTGCTCCCTGGCCTCGCGGAGGGTGGCGGCCAGGCGTTCGTTCTGGGACAGCGCCTGGGCGAGCTGGCCCTTGGTCTCGAGCAGGCGCTCCTCGAGCACCCGGACCTGACGGGGCGAGTCCTGTAGGCGGCGGCGGAGCAAGGCCGTCTCCTCCTCGAGGAACTGGATCTGCCGCTGTAGCTCGCTGGGTTCCAGCGCCTCCTCGGGGTTGGGGTCGGGGTCGCGACGGGACCGAGACTGCCGGGAGCGGTCGGCGTCCTTCACGTGAGTCCCCCCTTCGGCGGTGTGGAGGCTACAGATGGATTGCTAGGTAGAGTTGCCTAAACCCTATCGGCTCTTCCGATAGCGCGCTTGTGACCAAATCTGGGATAGCCCGCAGGAACGTACTGGGCCGGCGTGAGGGTCGGGGTTCGGGTCGGGCAGTGGTACGGGGGACAACGGTTATGTCTCCCGCCATGCTACCGGCCCTCCCCCACCTGCGATGGGCAACCCGCCTGAGCAGGACAAACCACGTCCCCGAACACAGCGACCGGGCCGCACCCTGCGGTGGCGGCCCGGTTGGTGATCGGCAGCGGCTCAGGCGTCCTTGATGGCGTCCTTCACCTTCTCACCGGCCTGCTTGAGGCTCGACTTGGTCTGGTCGGCGCGGCCGGCCGCCTCCAGCTCCTCGTCGTCGGTGGCCCGGCCGATGTTCTCCTTGGCCTTGCCCTTCAGGTCCTGGCCCTGGTTGCGAAGCTTGTCGTCGGTTGCCACTGGGGCATCACCTCCGGGGCCATGCCTGCCCCCTGATCGGGGGTCGCAAACGGGTCAGGGGACGCGGCCCGGGGAGGGCCAGGGGCCGTCGACCCGGCGGGCCGAGACCAGGAAGCCGGTGTGGCCGACCATGCGGTGCTCGGGCCGGACGGCCAGGCCGTCGACGTGCCAGGGGCGGAAGATGGCCTCAGAGGTCTCGAGCAGCCCGAAGCGGCCGGAACTCTCCAGGGCCTCGACCAGCCGCATGACCTGGGGCACGGTGGCCACGAAGCAGACCAGCACCCCGCCCGGGTGCAGGGCCTCGGCGGCCTCGGGCACGACCAGCCACGGCTCCAGCAGGTCGAGCAGGACCCGGTCCAGGGGGCCGACGGTGCCGATGCCGTCGACGACGTCGCCCTTGTGGAGCTGGAAGCCGTCGGGGGGCTTGCCGAACCAGCGCTCGACGTTGCGTCTGGCCTGGTCGGCGAAGTCGGGGCGGCGCTCGAAGGAGTGCAGCCGCCCGCCGGGGGCCAGCGCCTGGAGCAGGGCGATCGACAGGGCCCCGGAGCCGGCGCCGGCCTCGGCGACGGTCATGCCCGGCTGGACGTCGGCCGCCATCACCATCAGGGCCAGCACCTTGGGGTAGATGACCTGGGCGCCGCGGGGCATCTTGACCACCCAGTCGGCCAGGGTGGGCCGCAGGACCAGCAGCTTCTGGCCGAGGTCGGTGCGGGCCACGGTGCCCTCGGTGGCGCCGATCAGCTGGTCGTGGGCCAGGCGGCCCTTGTGGGTGTGGAAGGTCGCCCCCTGCTCCAGGGTGATCAGGTAGCGGCGCCCCTTGACGTCCTGGAGCAGCACCCGCTCCCCCGCCTCCAGCGGCCTCAACGCGAGCCGACCTCCACGACCGGGAGGGTCCTGACCAGGCGGGCCTTGGAGCGGCAGAAGGCGCAGACGGCCTCGGCGGCCGGGTCCTCGGGGGCCTGGGTGGTCATGCCGCAGCGGGCGCACTCGGTCAGCTCGGCGTCGTCGGCCACCTTGAGCAGGGCCGCGGCCCGGTCCAGGTAGCCGAACAGGAAGCTGTGCTTGGTCCCGGGGGCCGCCTCCTCCATCTGGTTGAGGGTCTCCTTGTGCCGCATCTGGGTGTTGCCGGCGACCAGGGGGCACTCCTCGACCACGTAGTCGATGCCCTTGAGCACGCAGTAGGCGGCGGTCTCGCGCTCGGCCACCCGGTACAGCGGCTTGACCTTCTTGACCAGGCCGGGGCGGGTCGCCTCCAGGATCGGGAACTGGCGGGCCATGGCCGCGGTGTCCCAGCGCAGGGTGTTGCCGAACAGCACGGCCGCCTCGTCGTCGAGGTTGTGGCCGGTGCAGACGACGTCGTAGCCGCCGTCCAGGGCGGCCCGGTTGAACACGTACCGCTTGGACAGCCCGCACACCCCGCAGGAGGAGCGGCCGGTGCCGCCGGCCGCCTCCGGGATCGTGTAGCCGTGGTCGCCGGCCAGGTCGTGGACCAGCAGGGTCGCCCCCCGGGCGTCGGCGAACTCCTGGCAGACGGCCTTGGAGCGCTCGGAGTAGGCGCCGATGCCCAGGCTCAGGTAGAGGCCGTCGGCCTGGTAGCCGAGCTCCAGCAGCAGGTCCCAGAGGGCCAGGGAGTCCTTGCCGCCGGAGACGGCGACCAGCACCCGGTCGGTGTGGCCGACCATCCGGTACTTGGCGATGGCCCGGGTGACCTGCTGGCCGACGTAGTGGAAGAAGCAGTCGCGGCAGAAGGCGGCGTTGTGGCGCCGCACCTCCATCACCGCCTGGCCGCGGCAGCGCTTGCAGCGCATGGCCATGCGTCACCCTCCCCCATCGATCCACCGGGGGGCTGCCGCCTTCGGCTCCATGAGCCCCCCGGACCCCCCGCTGATCGCGAACCGGACCTCGACCTTGTCGCCGTCGCGCAGCTCGTCCTGGCTGGTCAGCAGGGCGCCGTCGCGGATCACCAGGACCGCCCCGGGGAGCACCTCGAGGCGGGCCAGCAGGTCGGCGACACGGCGGACGTCGGTCACCTCGACGACACGGTCGGGCGGTCGGAGCCGGGCGGTGACATGCATGGCCAGAAGGCTACCCGCGCTCGGCCCGCCCGGCGAGCAGCTCCCTGCGCACGGCCGACCGCTGGCCCTGGGTGGCGGCCTGCCACAGGAACAGGCCGAGGACGACCTGGGGCAGCCAGCGGAGGGTCTGCTGCCAGAGGGCGGCCCCGGCGCCACCCACGACCAGGGCGGCGGCCAGGGCGCGGCCGCCGGCGGCGGTGACCCGGGTCGCCAGCAGCCGCCGGCCGGTGAGGCGCCACAGCAGCGCCCGGGCCACCCGGCCGCCGTCCAGCGGGAACCCGGGCAGCAGGTTGAAGGCGGCCACGACCAGGTTGCCGAGGAACAGCCAGGCCAGCAGGTCGCCCGGCGGGCCGGCGACCTGGCCGGCGGCCAGGGCGAGCAGGCCGGCCAGGGTCACCGAGGCCAGCGGCCCGGCCATGGCCACCAGGGCCTCGTCGCCGGGGTCGGCCGGCTCCCCGGCGATCCGGGCCACCCCGCCGAACACGAACAGCCGGATCTCGGTCGTCGGCACCCCCACGGCCCTGGCCACCAGGGCGTGGGCCAGCTCGTGGGCGAGCACGCAGCCGAAGAACCCGGCCGCGAACAGGCCCGACCACCCCAGCGCGGCCGCCCCGGTGGCCGCCGGCGCCCAGAGCTCGCGGCTGAGGGCGACCAGCACGCCCAGCCCGACGAACCACGACAGGTCCAGGCGCAGCGGGATGCCGAGCGGCCGGCCCAGCCCGATCCCGGTCCAGAGCCGGCGGGTCACTCGTCGAGCAGGCCGAGGCCCCGGGCCCAGGAGGTGGCGTAGGCGGCGATCGAGGCCTTCTCGGCCTCGGGGCTGACGGTCAGGGGCTCCTGGCACTCGATCATGACCGCGACCTCGTCGGTCATCTCCTTGGCGGCCGCGCCCTCGGCCGCGCCCGGCTGGGGGCCGTGGTGGACGCCGGCCGGGTGCAGGGTGGCCATGCCCCGGTCGATCCCCTTGCGGCTGAAGAAGTCGCCGTCGTGGTAGAAGAGCAGCTCGTCGTTGTCGATGTTGGAGTGGTAGAAGGGCACCCGCAGCGCCCCCGGGTCGGTCTCGAAGGGGCGCGGGGCGAAGGTGGCGATGTCGAAGCCGCGGCACCGGAAGGTGGTGTGGACGCTCGGCGGCAGGTGGTAGCGGGGGCTGACCACCGGCCGGAAGTCGGCCACGTTCAGCCGGTAGGGGGCGAGGTCGCCCTGCCAGCCGACCACGTTCAGCGGATGGTGGGGGAAGGTGAAGGTGGTGACCTCCCCCCGGCGCCGCACCCGGACCCGGAACTCCCCCCGCTCGTCGTGGGGGTCGGGCTCGGGCGTCTCCAGCACCCCGGGGTCGAACAGGGCGTGGTGGCCGAGCAGCCCCTTGTCGGGCAGGACGAACTCGTCCCCCTCGATGAGCAGGAAGAAGTTGTCGGTCGTCTGGGGGACGACCCGGTGGGTGGTGCCCTTGGGCACGACCAGGTAGTCGCCGGGCCGGAAGGCCAGCGGGCCGTAGTCGGTCTCCAGCGTCCCGGACCCCCGGTGGACGAAGTAGACGACGTCGCCGTCGGCGTCGCGGACGAAGAACGGCATCGGGGCCGAGCGCCGCGACACCAGCACGGTCAGGTCGCGGTTGGACAGCACGACCAGGGGGTCGCCTTCCGGATCCGTCTGGTCTGGCGGGGCCAGCAGATTCCAGTCGAAGGCCCAGGGGCGCAGCGGCCCCTCGACCTTGACCCAGGCGGTCGGCGGGGCGGTCCGGTACAGGTGGGAGGCCCGGCCACCGAACGCCTGGCGGCCGTGCTCCTCCTCGACGGTGCCCTCGGGCAGGTCGACGTGGGCCTGCCGGGAGGCCAGGCCCTTGCGCTGCGGGATCATCCGCTCGCCCCCTTTGGCGTTCGAGTCCTCACCTGCGCAGCGTAGCGCGGAGCGAGGCGGCCAGGGCGGCCGGCATGGCGTCGCCGGCCTCGACCCGCTCAGCCCCCAGGTGGGCGGCCAGCCGGCCGGCGGCGGCGGCGGTCGCGGCCACGGCCCCGGCCGGGTCGGCCGACGGCTCCAGGTGCAGGCCCCGCAGCAGCAGCCGGCCGGCCTGGCGGTCGTGCTTGGGGTCGACCCGGGCGACCAGGTGGCCGTCGGCCAGCACGGGCATGGTGTAGTAGCCGTGGACCCGCTTTCCGGCGGGCACGTACACCTCCAGGCGGTAGCGGAACCCGAACAGCCGCTCGGTCCGCTCCCGGGACCAGATGAGCGAGTCGAACGGGCTCAGCAGCACCGGTTGGCCGCCCACGACCCGGCGCGGCACCCGGGTGCCGGGAAGCAGGTAGGCCGGCCGGGCCCAGCCCTGGACGGCGACCTCCTGGAGCAGCCCGGCGGCGACCAGCTCGGCCAGGGCGGCCCGGGTCTGGGCGGCCGACAGCCGGTAGTAGTCGGCCAGGTCGGCGGCGGTCGCGACCCCGAGGGCGCGGGCGGCCAGCAGGGTCAGCTCGACGGCGGCCTCGGCCGCGGTCGGCTCGGAGGTGTCGACCCCTGGCGGCAGGACCCGCTCGGCCAGGTCGTAGCGGCGCTCGAAGTTGACCCGGTCGTGTACCAGCAGCGTCCCGCAGTCGAACAGGTCCTCGAGCACGTGCTTGGCCGGCGCCCAGTCCCACCAGCTGCCGCGGCGGGGCCCGTCGGGGTCGCGGAAGGCCGAGGCGGCCAGGGGGCCCTCGGCCCGGATGCGGTCCAGCACCGGGCCGTACAGGTGCTGGTTGCGCTGGCGGACGTCGACCCACCAGCCGCGGGTGGCCTCGGTCAGGCGCCGCATCCGGGGTAGGCACAGCCGGTAGCTGGCCATGGGCAGGAACGAGGCGGCGTGGCCCCAGTACTCGAAGCCGGCCCGGCGCCGGTAGACGACCCGGTCGAAGGCGGCCCGGTCGTGGCGGCCGGCCCGGGCGGCCAGGACCAGCTCGTGGCTGCGGGCGACCACGTTGATGGAGTCGATCTGGATGGCCCCGAGCCGCTCCAGGAGCCCCCGCAGGGTGGCCGGACCGGCCGGGCCGGTCCGGGCGGGCGCGGCCAGCCCCTGGGCGGCCAGGGCGACCCGCCTCGCCTGGTCGAGGGAGAGGGCGTCGGGCATCGGAGAAGACCCTAGCCGATCCCTGGGACGTGACGGGTCGGGTAGGGTCCGTGCATGGACCCGGTGCCGGTGGTGGCCGGCGACGCCCACCGCGAGCACGACCCGCCGTACGAGGTCAACTACGGCGAGGTCGTGCGGCCGGTGTACGAGCGGGTGGAGCGGGCCGAGCGGATCCGCGACGCCCTGGCCGCGGCCGGGCACCCGCTGGTCGAGCCGGCCGCCCACGGCCTGGAGCCGATCCTGGCCGTGCACGAGCCGGCCCTGGTCGGGTTCCTGGAGCAGGGGTGGGCGGCCTGGCGGGCCGTCGGCGGCCCCGAGGTACTCATCCCCGACACCTTCGCCCTCCCCCGGCTGGGCCGGGGCGGCGCCCGCGACCTGGGCGGCGGGGTGGGCCGGCCCGGCTGGTTCTGCTTCGACACCGCCACCCCGCTGGTCGCCGGCAGCTTCAGGGCCGCGGTGGCGGCCGCCGACGCCGCCCTGACCGCGGCCGACCTGGTCGCGGCCGGGGCTCCGGCCGCCTACGCCCTCTGCCGGCCCCCCGGCCACCACG
>JASLBL010000536.1 GCA_030146615.1 Actinomycetes bacterium | reverse complement strand
TCGGCGAAGCCCCGCCCGGCCGGCGCGTCCAGCTCCTCCAGCCCCAGGTCGGCCTTGACCGCGTCCAGGTCGACGGGCAGGGTCTCCAGCGCCGCCCGCTCGGCCGCTCCCAGCGGCTCGACGTCGTCGGCGAACCCGTCGACGGTGATCCGGCCGTCGCGGTCGCGCATGGTGGCGAGCAGGTGGACCAGCGTCCACAGCGGGTTGGGCGCGACCCCGCCCCAGTTCCCGGAGTGCAGCGACCGGTTGGCCCCCCTGGCCCGGAGCTCGAAGCTGGCGATCCCCCTGACCCCGAACACCAGCCGCCAGCCCCCGGCCGGGTCGACCGGCCCGTCGCTCCAGACGACCAGGTCGGCGGCGAGCCGCTCGCGCTGGGCGGCGGCGAAGCCGGCCAGGTGGGGCGAGCCGATCTCCTCCTCGCCGTCCAGCAGCACCTTGACCGTGCACGGCAGCTCGCCCCTGGTGGCCAGCAGGCTCTCGACGGCCAGGAGCTGGGCCAGGTGCTGGCCCTTGTTGTCGGCCCCGCCGCGGCCGTACAGGCGGCCGTCGCGGACCTCGGGCTCGAACGGCGGGCTGGTCCAGGCGTCCACCGGGTCGGGCGGCTGCACGTCGTAGTGGCCGTAGACGAGCACGGTCGGGGACCCGGGCGGGCCGGCCCGGTGGCCGAGGACCAGCGGCCAGCCGGCCGTCTCGGCCACGAACGCCTCCAGGCCGGCGGCGGCGACCAGGTCACGGGCGTGGCCGGCCGCCTCGGGCATGCCCTGGCCGGTGGCGCTCACGCTCGGGGTCCGGACCCAGCCGGCCAGGCGCTCCACGGACGGCGCCCGGTTGGCGTCCACGTGGGCGAACACGTCGTCCAGGCCCGGGGAGGCCGGGCCGCTCACCCCTTCCGCGGCGTGGAAGCCTCGGCCTTCAAGCCGGGGAGGAAACGCCGCTTCCTCCCTTCGTTGTCGCAGGTAGGCGCTATGTTGAGCACATGAGCCGCTATCGGTTGAACCCCACGCCTGCGCAGGAGGAAGCGCTCTTGGGCCACTGCGCGCACGCCCGGTACGTGTGGAACCTGGCGGTGGAGCAGCGGTCGTGGTGGCAGCCCCGCCGCCCAGCACCAGGGTTCGCCACCCAGTGCCGGCAGCTTTCCGAGGCGCGCGCCGCGTTCCCGTGGCTGGCGGCGGGCAGCGTGATCGTGCAGCAGCAGGCGCTGCGGGACTTCCACGCCGCCTGGGCGAGCTACTTCGCCGCGCTCAGGGAGTGGCGTCGCCGCTACGCACGGACCGTGCCGGACGAGCGGCCCGACTCGCCTGGCCAGCCCAGCTGGCGCAAGCGCGGGCTGGACGAGGGCTTCCGGGTCGTCGCCACTGGACCGCAGGACGTGCAACGGCTGAACCGCAGGTGGGCGCAGGTGCTGGTCCCCAAGCTCGGCTGGGTCCGCTTCCGCTGGTCCCGGCCGGTGCCCGAGGCGAGGTCCTACCGGGTGACCCGCGACCGCGCCGGCCGCTGGCACGTCGCCTTCTGCGCCGTCCCCCCGCCGATCCCTGGACCCGGGACCGGGGAGGTCGTGGGAATCGACCGGGGGGTGACGGTGACGCTGATGCTGTCGGACGGCCGCCGCTACCAGGCCCCGGCCGACCGCGGCGTCGAGCGGCTGCAGCGCCGGCTGGACCGGGCCAGGCGCGGCTCCATCCGTCGCGCGAAGCTCAAGGCGCGGCTGGCTCGGGCGCACGCGCGCAACGCCGACGCCCGCCGGGACTGGGTGGAGCAGCGGTCCACCCAGATCGCGCGGGACTACGACCTTATCCGCGTCGAGGACCTGGACGTACGGAACATGACCCGTTCCGCCAAGGGCACGGTCGAGCGGCCAGGCCGCAACGTCCGGCAGAAGGCGGGGCTGAACCGGGCGATCCTCGCCTCCGGGTGGGGCATGTTCGCCGGCCGGCTGGAGCACAAGGCAGCAGGACGATTGGAGAAGGTGGACCCCGCGTTCACGAGCTGGCGTTGCTCGGAGTGTGGGACCGTAGACAGGAAGGCGCGTGAGAGCCAAGCCGTCTTCCGGTGCCGGTCCTGCGGGTACTCGGCCAACGCCGATCTGAACGCTGCACGGAACATCGCGGCGGGACACGCTGCGCGGGGAGTCCGGGGGTTGCCCCGGCCGTCGAACCGCGAACCTCAACTGCCGACCTTCCATGTCGCGTAGTTGGAATCCCCGCCCTTCAGGGCGAGGAGGATGTCAAGGGGTGTTGGGGTCGAGCCAGAGGTTGGTGATGTCGGGGTTGGCCAGCCAGGGGGTGAAGGTCCAGTTCCTGACCCGGGAGGACCAGAAGAAGGCCTCGCGGTCGTACACCAGTGGCGCCCAGGCCGCGTCCTCCATCACCAGCCGGTCGATCTGGCCCCACAGGGCGGTCCTGGTCTGCTCGTCGCGGGCCTCGTAGGCCTGGTCGATCAGCTCGTTGACCTTGGAGTTGTTGTAGCTGCCGTAGTTGTTGTTGGAGGTCGCGGTGATGGCCCGGCCGTCCAGCAGCACGCCGATGATCGAGCGGGCGCCGTTGCCGGGGACGTCGGGGCAGACGCGGGCCGCCCCCAGGTGGTGCTCGTCGCGCTTGGCCCGCAGGCGCAGCGACTTGTTGTAGGCGTCGAGGCCCTT
>JASLBL010000532.1 GCA_030146615.1 Actinomycetes bacterium | reverse complement strand
GTGACCTCGGGCAGGCGCAGCCGCCGCTCGACCCCGGTCTGGTCGAACAGGGCCAGGTCGACGGCGTCGGCCCCCTCGGCGTAGACGGCGAAGTTGGTGCCCTCGCCGTCCCAGGTCGCCCCCAGCGGACGGGGCTGCCCTGGCCACAGAGGCTCTGGAGCGGCCATCATCGGCTGCTGGTCAGTGACATGGTGGGCGCCAGTGTGCCGTAACCTCCGGTCATGATGCTCGACGAACTCCGCCGAACCGCCGAGGCTCGCGGGATCGCCACCAGCTTCACCGATGCCGCCGGGGAGCGCCATGTGGTCGCGGAGGCGACCCTGGAGGCGGTGCTCGAGGCCATGGGCCCGGCCCCGGACCCGGCGGCCTGGCCGCCGGTGGTGGTCGCCCGGACCGGCCGGCCGGACGCCTCCGGCACCTGGAGCCCGCCGGAGGGCGAGCCGGTGACCGTGGTCCTGCAGACGGGTGAGGAGCGGCCGCTGCCGGCCGAGCTGCCCGGCGACCTGCCCCCGGGCCGCCACCGGGTCCAGGGCCGGACCGGCGCCACCACCCTGGTGGTCGCGCCCAGGCGCTGCCATCTGCCGGCCGGCCTGGAGGGTGGCGGGCGCGCCTGGGGCTGGGCGGCCCAGCTGTACGCGGTCCGCTCGCGGGCCAGCTGGGGCATCGGCGACCTCGGCGACCTGGCCGGGCTGCTGGCGGCCACGGCGCCCCTGGGGGCGGGGTTCGCCCTGCTCAACCCATTGCACGCCGCCATGCCGGCCGAGCCCAGCCCCTACAACCCATCCAGCCGGGTGTTCCGCAACCCGCTGTACCTGCGGGTCGAGGACGTGCCCGAGCTCCGGGGCCTCGACCCGGAGGCCCGGGACCGGGTCCAGGCCCTGGGCGGCGCCGGCCGGGCCCTGCTCGACCAGGACCGGATCGACCGGCCGGCCGTGTACCGATTGAAGGATACGGCCCTGCGGCTGGCCCACGGCGCCCTCGGCCGGGGCCCCGGCCGCCCCGAGGGGCTGGCCGCCTACCGGGCCGCCACCCCGAACCTGGAGCGGTTCGCCACCTTCTGCGCCCTCCAGCACGTCCACGGCCAGGACTGGCGGGCCTGGCCGGCCGCCTACCGCCACCCCGGCCGGCCAGAGGTGGCGGCGTTCGGCGACCAGCACCACCAGGAGGTCACCTACCACGCCTGGCTCCAGTGGCTGCTCGACGAGCAGCTGGCCACCGCCGGAGCCGCCCGGACCCAGCTCGGGGTCATCAACGACCTGGCCATCGGGTTCGCCCCCGACGGGTTCGACGCCTGGTCGTTCCAGGACGAGCTGGCCGAGGGCATCTCGGTCGGGGCCCCGCCCGACCCGCTGGGCCCGCGCGGCCAGGACTGGGGCCTGCCGGCGTTCGTGCCCGACCAGATGGCCGCCGGCGGCTACGGGCCGTTCGCCCAGACCATCCGGGCCGGCATGGCCCATGCCGCCGGACTGCGCATCGACCACGTCATGGGACTGTTCCGGCTGTTCTGGATCCCCGACGGGGCCGAGCCGGCGCAGGGCACCTACGTCCGCTACCCGGCCGACGACCTGCTCGGGGTCCTGGCCCTGGAGAGCGCGGCCGCCCAGGCTCTGGTCGTGGGCGAGGACCTCGGCACCGTGGAGCCGGGGGTGCGGGAGCGCCTGGCCGCCGAGGGCGTGCTCTCCTACCGGCTGGCCTGGTTCGAGCACGGCCCCGGCGGCGGCCGCCGGCGGGCCGCCGACTACCCCCGGCTGGCCCTGGCCGCGACCACCACCCACGACCTGCCGACGGTGGCCGGGTTCTTCACCGGCAGCGACCTTGACCACCTCTGCGACATCGGGGTCGCCATCCCGGGCGGGCCCGAGCAGGCCGACCAGGAGGCCCAGCGCGAGAGCCTCCGCCGGCTGCTGGAGGACGAGGGCCTGCTGGCCCCGGGCGAGCGGTCGGTCCCGGCGATCGTCGCCGCCCTCTACGGCTTCCTCGCCAGGACCCCGTCCATGCTGGTCGCGGCCACCCTGGAGGACGCCGTGGAGGCCCAGGACCGGCCCAACGTCCCCGGCACCATCGACCAGCGCCCGAACTGGTCGCTGCCCCTGCCCGTCCTGCTCGACGACCTGGCCACCGACCCCCGGGTCGGGAGGCTGGCCGGGATCCTCTCGAACGACTTGAACGTCTCCAGGTCGCAACCTGAGAAGAAGTCTTAGGAACGCCCCTGAACCGGCACGCTATGATCCCCGCACCTGTATTTGCGGGTGCCAGCGCCGGGCGGACCGAGCGGCCGGCGGGCACGGCACCGGTCGGGGAGGACCGCGTGAGCCAACCAGCCCTCGAGGAACAGCTAGAGCCGGCGCCGACCGACAGCGTCGCCGCCGCACGGGCGCGCTCCTCGTGGGAGCTGTTCCGAGTCCGGTTCATGAAGGACAAGGCTGCGGTGGCCGGAGCGGTCACCATCGTCCTCCTGATCGTGCTCGGGCTGGCCGCCCCGTTGTTCGCCCGGCTGACCGGCCACGGCCCGAACGAGCTGTTCGATCAGATACGGGACCCGGTCTTCGGGCTACCGAAGGGACCCAACGCGGAGTTCTGGTTCGGCGGGGACGCGGTCGGCCGCGACCTGTTCGTCCGGGTCATGTACGGGGCGCGCACGTCGCTGACCGTCGCGTTCGTTGCTACCGGCCTGGCCGCCGTGGTCGGTGTCAGCCTGGGCATGCTGGCCGGCTACCGGGGCGGCGTGGCCGACACGATCATCTCGCGGGCGGCCGACATCGTCCTGGCCATGCCGATTCTCCTCTTCGCCATCGGCATCGCGACCGTGTGCTCGACCACCGCCCAGGGCTGCCTGGGCGGGCTGCTGAAGCCGGGCCTGAGCCTGGTCATCGGCATCATCGCGATCTTCACCTGGCCGAATATGGCCCGGCTGGTCCGTGGCCAGGTGCTGTCGCTGCGGGAACGGGAGTTCGTCGAGGCGGCCCGCTCCCTCGGGGCCCGCAACAGCCGCATCATGTTCCGCGAGCTGCTGCCCAACCTGGTCGCTCCGATCGTGGTCTACGCGACCCTGATCATCCCGAACAACATCATCTTCGAGGCGGCACTCTCGTTCCTCGGGGTCGGGGTGCCGCAGACGACGCCTTCGTGGGGACGGATGCTGGCCGAGGTGGCCAGCGGGCAGCTGTTTACCGTTGCCTGGTGGATGATGCTCTTCCCTGGAGTGTTCCTGCTGCTCACAACATTGTCGTTCAACCTCGTGGGCGACGGCCTCCGGGACGCCCTTGGACCCTCGGAGCGGTCCTGACGCCGGCGATGCCGGCGAGGAAGGAGGAGCCACCTTTTCAACACGCTCCAACGCGATGACGACCCTCTCGAGAGGCGGAGGATGATGGGCAGGAGACGACAGCGTCTTCGTTTGGTGGGACTTGCCCTGGCTGTGACCCTGGTGGCCGCGGCCTGCGGTGGCGGCGACGAGGGCGGCGACGGCGGGCAGCAGACGCCTGCCGCCGAGAAGGGCGGCGTACTCCGCACGGCGACCACCGACTTTGGATTCACCAACGGCTTCGACGTGACCGGCGAGTACCTCGGCTCGGCGTTCACGCTGTACGGTGCGCTGGTCCGCACCCTGGTCACCTACAAGCACGTCGCCGGGGCCGCCGGCAACGAGCTGGTCCCTGACCTGGCGACCGAGGTGCCGCAGCCGACCGACAACGGGCTGACCTATACGTTCAAACTGAAGCCGAACGTCAGGTTCGCCCCGCCGCTGGACCGGGCGGTCACCTCCAAGGACATCGCCTACGCCTTCCAGCGCATCAACACCCAGCCCCTGGCCGCCCAGTACGGCGTCTACTACCACGGCGTCATCGAGGGCATGGACGGCACGGCGAAGAGCGCCGCAACCAAGGTCTCGGGCATCGAGACGCCTGACGACCAGACGATCATCTTCCGACTGACCAAGGCAACCGGCGACTTCAACTTCCGTCTGGCCATGCCGGCCACCGGCGCCATTCCCGAGGAAGTCGCTAAGTGCCACACCAAGGCCGGTGACTACGGGCGCTACCTGATCTCCTCGGGTCCGTACATGATCCAGG
>JASLBL010000046.1 GCA_030146615.1 Actinomycetes bacterium | reverse complement strand
CCGCCGTCCGCCGGGGCGTCGCCGCCCGGCCCGGCCCCGCCCCCGCGAACGGCCGGGCGGCCCCGCCCGCGGTCCGGCCGGGCCGGGTCGAGGTGGTCGGGCTGGACGAGCTCGCCGGGGAGTGGACGGCCCTGGCGGCCGCCGGCGGCAACCCGTTCGGGACCTTCGAGTGGGCGTCGTGCTGGTGGCGCCACCACGGCGGGGACCGTCGGCTGCTGGTCGTCGCCGGCCGCGCCGCCGACGGCCGGCTGGTGATCGTCCTGCCGCTGTACCTGTGGGCCACCCGCCCCCTGCGGATCCTGCGCTTCATCGGGCACGGGGCCGGCGACCAGCTGGGGCCGGTCCACGCCCCCGGCGACCGCGAGGCCGCGGCCGCCCTGGCCCGCCAGGCCCTGGCCGAGCTGGGCTGGGACCTGTTCGTGGGTGAGCAGCTCCCGGCCCGGGCGCTGTGGAGCGACCTGCTCGGGGCCCGGGTCATCCGCCGCGAGGGCAGCCCGGTGCTGGCCGCCCCCGACGGGGGCTGGCCCGCCTACCTGGCCGGGCGCAGCGCCAACTTCCGTCAGCAGCTCGGCCGCCGGGAGCGGAACCTGGCCCGCCGCCACCAGGTCGACCTGCGGCTCGTCCAGGACCTCGGGGCACTGCCCACGGCCATGGACACCTTGTTCGCCCTGCACCGGCTGCGCTGGGGCGAGGAGTCGGGGTTCCTGCCCCGCCAGGCCTTCCACCGGGAGTTCGCCGCCCTCGCCCTGGAGCGGGGCTGGCTGCGGCTGTGGCTGCTGCACCTGGACGGGCGGCCGGCGGCAGCCTGGTACGGGCTGCGCCTGGGCGGGGTCGAGCACTACTACCAGTCGGGCCGGGACCCGGCCTTCGACAACCTCTCGGCGGCGTTCGTGCTGCTGGCCCACACCATCCGGTCGGCGTTCGAGGACGGGGTCCGCGAGTACCGCTTCGGGCGCGGCCAGGACCCCTACAAGTACCGCTTCACCGATCAGGACCCCGGCCTGGAGACGATCGCCTCGACCCGGGGCCCGGCCGCCGGGGCGGCGCTGGGGGCGGCCGTCCGCGCCTACCCCCTGGCCAAGCGGCGCATCGGCCGGCTGCGCTGGGAGCTGACCTAGCCATGGCCAGCCGGGTGCGGGCCCCGACGGTGGCGCTGACCGCCTCGCTCACCTCCGGCGGGGCGATCGCGGTGGCCGCCGGCGGGCTGTGGCGCATGGTCGCCCTCGGCGCCGCCACCCTCGGGCTGGGGGCGTCGCTCAGCTCGGTGGTGGTCTCCCGCAAGGCCCTCCGGGGGGTGCTGTTCGTCGAGGTCCCGGTGCTGCTGCTGCTGGCCAGCAGCCTGGTCTGGCGGGTCAGGACGACCGATGACATCGCCTCCGACCCGCTGGACGCGGCCGGCCAGATCCGGGTCGGGTGCGTCGGGCTGGCCGGGCTGCTGGCCCTGACCGCGCTGGTCTGGCCGGCCCGCGCCGAGACCCGGGTCGGCCGGACCCCGCTGCCGTTCCGGCTGTACGGCGCCTACGTGCTGGTCGTGTTCGCCGGCGCGCCCCTGTCGGTCCAGCCGCTGCTGACCGCCTACCGGGGCGTCGAGCTGGCCACCGCCGTGCTGGTGCTGCTGGCCGCCCGCCAGAGCCTGGGTGTCGAGGCCATCCCCCGGATCGGCACGGCCCTCTACTGGTTCCTGGTCGCGCTGGTCGGCTCGGTCTGGGCCGGGGTGCTGGCGTTCCCCAGCCTGGCCGTGCAGCCGCTACTCAACGAGGCCGCGCCCGTGCCCTGGAACGTCCAGGGGGTGTACCCGTCGATCGCCTCCAACGGCGTCGGCACCCTCGGCGTGACCCTGACCGTCTGGTCGCTGGCCCGGGCCCGGCCGGGCGGCGGCGGCCGGCCGCTGCGCCCGGCCGTCGCCTACGCCCTGGCCGCGGTCGGCGTGGCCACCCTGCTCGCCTCCCAGTACCGGACCGGCTACGGGGCCCTGGCGATCGGCGTGGCCGTGCTCCTGGCCCTGCGCAACCGGCGCATGCTGCTGGTCGCCATCCTGCTCGGAACGGCCATCTGGCTGGCCTTTCTCGGCCCTCAGCTGGTCGAGCAGGCGGCCCCGTTCCTGCTCAGGGGCCAGACCACCGAGGAGGCGCAGGGGCTGACCAGCCGGGTCGAGTGGTGGGAGGCCAGCATCCCCGTGTGGCAGAAGTCGCCTCTGGTCGGCCGGGGCCTGCTGACCGGGACCCGCTTCGAGGTCCTGGCCCGCCTGGGGCTGCGCGACACCGGCGGCATCCACAGCACCTGGGTCGAGGTGCTGGTCGGCACCGGCCTGATCGGCCTCGGGCTGCTGCTCGCCTCGGCGGCGGTGAGCATCCGGCGTACCCTCACCCTCGCCCTGAGCCCCGGCGGGGCCGTGCTGCCGCTGCTGCTGCTGACGGTGATGCTGGTCCGCAGCGTCACCGGCAACACCTTCGAGAGCTTCCAGGGGCTGGAGACCGTGACCTTCCTGTGGCTCGCCCTGTCGCTCGGCGACGCCGGGCGGGCCTGGCGCGAGGAGCCGACATGAGACGCCAGCTGGCCGCCGACACCGGCAAGTGGCTGGGCGGGCGGATCGCCCTCGGGCTCGACGCCGCCCTCGGCAGCCGCGCCGACGGCCACCTCGGGATCCTGATGTACCACCGGGTGGCCGCCGTCCCCGGCGGCCTGGAGCGGCCGACCATGAACGTGCCCCCCGACCGCTTCGCCAGCCAGGTCGAGCACCTGCTGGAGGCCGGCTACCGGTTCGCCACCGTCGGCCAAGCGGTGGCCGCGGCCCGTGACGGCGAGCCGGCGGCGGGCCGGCAGGTCGTGCTCACCTTCGACGACGGCTTCATGAACCTCCACCGCAACGTCCTCCCGGTGCTGGCCCGCCTCGCCGTCCCCGCGACCGTGTTCGTGACCACGGCGTTCCTGGACAGCCCCGAGCCGTTCCCGTTCGACGACTGGGGCCGCCGCCACCGGGACCAGGCCCCGCCGGTGGCCTGGCAGCCGCTCAGCTGGGCCCAGTGCCGCGAGCTGGAGCAGTCGGGGCTGGTCGAGATCGGCAGCCACACCCACACCCACCGCAACTTCAAGGGCAAGCCGGAGGTGTTCTCGGAGGACCTGGCCACCTCGCTTGAGCTGCTGGAGCGCCACCTGGGGCCGGGGCCGCGGACCTTCTCGTTCCCCTTCGGCAGCGTCCGCCGCGGCTTCGCCGGCCCTGAGCTGGTCGAGGCGGCCAGGGCGGCCGGGGTCACCTGCTCGCTGACCACCGAAATCGAGCTGGCCGACCCGCGCTCCAGCGCGTTCGGCTGGGGCCGCCTGGAGGTCGGCGAGCACGACACCGGGGCGGTGGTGGCGGCCAAGCTCAACGGCCACTACGCCTGGATGGGGACGGCCCGCGAAGGCTTCCGGGCCGTGTTCCGGTCCTGACGGGGCCAGGGCCGATGCGGATTCTCCAGGTGCACACCCGCTACCGGTACGAGGGCGGGGAGGACGCCGTGGTCCGGGCCGAGGCGGCGCTGCTTGCCGAGGCCGGCCACGAGGTCGTCCCCTACCTGGCCGAGAACCCTGTAGGAGCCGGCCCGACGGCCGCCGCGATGCTGGCCTCGCCCTGGAACCCGGCGGCGGCGCGCCGGCTGCGCGAAGCGGCCAGGCAGGCCCGGCCGGACGTGGCCCACGTCCACAACACCTGGTTCGCGCTGACCCCGTCGGTGGTGGCGGCCCTCGACGACGCCGGGGTGCCGGTGGTGGTGACGCTGCACAACTACCGGCTGCTGTGCGCCAACGCGTCGCTGTTCCGCGACGGCCGGCCCTGTGAGGACTGCGTGGGCAGCCATCCCTGGCACGGCGTGCGGCACCGCTGCTACCGGAGCTCGGCCGTCAGCTCGGCGGCGGTGGCGGCCACCCTCAGCCTCAACCGCGCCGCCGGCACCTGGGACCGTCACGTGCGCCTGTTCCTGGCCCTGAACGACTTCGCCAGGGACCGCTTCGTGGCCGGTGGGCTGCCCGCCGACCGGGTCTGGGTGAAGCCGAACTCGGTCGGCGACCCGGGCCCGCGGGCCGGCCCGCCGTCGGGCTCGCGGACGGTGCTGTTCGCGGGGCGGCTGACCCCCGAGAAGGGCGTCGGGGTGCTGCTGGAGGCCTGGCGGCGGCTCGGCCCGGCCGGGCTCGAGCTGGTGGTCGCGGGCGACGGGCCGATGCGGGCCGAGCTGGAGCGGCGGCCGCCGCCGGGAGTGCGCTTCCTCGGCCAGCTCGACCCGCCGGCGGTGCAGGGCTGGATGCTGCGCTCCCGGGCCCTGGTCTTCCCGACCTGGCTGTACGAGGGCCAGCCGATGAGCGTGCTGGAGGCGTTCGCGGCCGGGCTGCCGGTGCTCGCCTCCCGCCTGGGCGGGAACGCCGAGCTGGTCGGCGAGCTCGGCGACGGCTGGCTGGCCCCCTCGCGGGACCCGGACGCCCTGGCCGAGCGGCTGGCCGCCCTGGCCGACGACGCTTCAGTCGACCAGGCCGGGACGGCGGCGCGGCGGCTGTACGAGGAGCGGTTCGCCGAGCGGCACAACCTCCGGGCCCTCGAGGCCGCCTACCGCTACTGCACCATGCGCAGCCGCAGCTTGAGGTAGCGAAGCAGCAGCCAGGCCCGCAGGTACGGGGAGATGTCCCTGGCCCAGGCGCGGACCCTGTCCACGTCCCCCTCGACCAGGGCCGGCTGCTTGGCCCCGCCGCCCCGCTGGCCCATCAGCAGCATGCCGAAGGCCACCTGGTCGTAGATGAGCGGGACCACGATCAGGGTCTCGGCCTGGCTGCCGGGCACGTTGGCGGCGGCCAGGCGGCTCCGCTCCTCCTCGTCGACCATCTTGGAGCCCATCTCGACCACCTGGAGCAGCAGCTCCCGGTTGTCCTCGATGGTCATGTGCTCCTCGAACGAGCTCAGCCCGACCCCGCCGGCCACCTGGAGCATGCCCTGGTCGTTCTCGAGCAGGATCACGGCCAGGTCGACCGGGAACCAGTTGGCGATGTCGTCGGCCGCCATCTGGGGCACGTTCTGCTCGTACAGCCGGTAGCGGTGGCCCTCCAGGGACCGGAAGATCCGCTGGATCGACGCGGTCAGCTGGTTGAAGTCGTTGATCCCGCCGGCCGGCCCCCGGACCTCGGTCGCCTTGGCCTTGGCCGGCGTCCCCTTACGCTCACGCGGCTGCCGGGTGCGCCGCCAGGGCGGCTCCGGCCGGGCCAGCTCCTGGGACACCGTGTCCAGCAGCCGCAGGTCCCCGGACGGCTGCCCGTTGGCCGGGGCGGGCGCGGCGTCGGCCTCGGCCAGGATGGCCAGGTCGCGGCTGACCTCCTCGGGGATCTCGGCCTGCTTGGCCCCGGCGGCCCCGCCACGCAACTGCTGCCCGGTCCGCCACGACACCAGCGCGACGCTGATCGCCAGGCCGAGCAGCCCCCCAACCGCCGCCGCCCGTCGCGGCTGCGGCTGCGCGGGTTCGTCCCCGACGACCGCCTTGGACAGCGGGCCCGCGGTGAAGACGCCGGCGCCGAGCTGCTGGGCCCGCCGCTTCTCCACAGCGGCCTGCCGCTGCTCCTCCTCCACCGCCTGCCGGTCGGCCTCGAGGCTCTGGTCGCCGGGCCGCTCCTGGAGCAGTCCGTCGATCCGCTCGAGCTCGTCCTCAAGCTGGTTCTGCGTCTTCTGGATCTCCTGGACGGCCTGCCTGGCCCGCTGGCTGAGTGCGCTCTCGTAGGCCCGTGGGATGAGCTCGGCCAGGTAGGCGGCCCCCTCGGGGGTGGCGTCCAGCACCCGGATGGTGATGAGGTCGGCGTCCCCGGCGGCCTCGACGCTCACGCTGTCCATCAGCTGGCCCCGGGTGACCGGGCGGTCGCTCAGGGCGACCGCCTGGTCCAGCACGGCGGCGGAGTTGAGCAGCTCCACCTGGTTGCGGAGCACCCGGTCGGGGTCCTCGTCGCCGCTCTCGGTCCCCTGGCGCAAGCCCGCGCTGGGGAACAGCTGCAGGGTCGCCTCATAGCGCTCCGGCTGCCTGGCCGACCACCCGTAGGCGGCGACCACGCCGATCAGCACCGCAAGCGCCACAAGCCACTTGTGGCGAAGCAGTGAATCGACGACGCTCGGGCCTACGTCCCAGTCTTGCGGCCCCCGTTGCACTGAATGGCACCCCCCTGGCCGGCCGGTGGCGGACTGAATTGTATCCGTGTATCCCTCGTCACGTGCGGCTCACCGGCAATTACTCAGCAAAGTTCTCGATCCTGACCAGCGTTCGAGATCACGCAATCACCCGGTTCGGCGACTCTTTGCGTTTGCAACTGCCGGGCTGGCAGCATTTGCGGGGTGGGTGAGGTGGGAACCCAGCCGCTCCGGGTCGAGGTTCAGAACTCGGTCGGCGCCGTCGCGGAAGAGTGGGATCGGCTGGCCGACGCGGCCAAGGCCGCTCCCTTCCTGAGGCCTGCCTGGACCCGTGCCTGGTGGGCGGCGTTCGGCAGCGGGCGCCTCGAGATCGTCACCCTCCGCCACGGCCCGGGCGGCCCCCTGGTCGCCCTGATCCCTCTCCACCAGCGCCTCGGGCGGTCCCTGTCGGCCAGCAACTGGCACACCCCGCAGTTCGGCATGGTCGCGGCCGATCACGACGCCGCCGCCGCCCTGGCCGCGGCCCTGTTCGAGCGCCGACCCTTCGAGCTGTCGCTGGGCTTCGTCGACGCCTCGTCGCCGGAGCTGGCCCTGTACCGGGCCGCCGCCGACGCGGCCGGCTACCGGGTGCTGGAACGGACCCTGGAGCGGTCGCCGTATGTCACCACCACCGGCACCTGGGAGGCGTTCGCCCAGGCGCGGTTGAGCCGGAACCGCCGCTCACAGCTCGGGCGGGCCCGGCGGCGGCTGGAGCGCGAGGGAAAGCTCGAGCTGGACCTCGCCGACGAGACCGAGCGGCTGGAGGGGCTCCTCGCCGAGGCGTTCCGGATCGAAGGCTCCGGCTGGAAGGGCGCCGAGGGCACGGCCATCGCCTCCCGCCCCGAGACCCTCCGTTTCTACCAGGAGATCGCCCACTGGGCGGCCGGCCAGGGCTGGCTCCGGATCGCCTTCCTGCGCCTCGACGGCCAGGCGCTGGCCACCATGCTGCTGCTGGAGACCGACGGGGTCCTCTGGTATCTCAAGGGCGGCTACGACCCGGCGTTCGAGCGGTTCTCGCCCGGGGTGGTGCTGCTCGGCTCGGTGGTCGAGCACGCCTTTGCGAGCGAGGTCGAACGGGTCGAGCTGCTCGGCGGTGACGAGCGCTACAAGCTGGCCTTCACCAGCGACGTCAAGGACAAGCGGCGCTTCCAGGCGTTCGCCCCCTCGCCACTCGGCCTGCTGTCCAGGACCGCGTTCAGCTACGGTCGGCCGGTCGCCCGGCGGGCGCTGGACATGGCCCGGCGGGCGCGCGACGACAGACGCTGAAAATTCCTGAGCCGGATCAGCGTCCAGGACAGATCATTTCCGGTCACCAGATTTGACCTGACGCCGCCATTTCGGCAACGCTGGAAAGTGCGGTGCCGTGAGCCGCCATGCTCGGGCCGAAACGAAAGGGGGGGTGGCGTATTTTTCGTGTTCGACTGATTCCCGTCCGCGAGGCCGCGGCCGACGCGCGGCTGCTGGACCGCTGGGCGGAGCTGGAATCCGGCGCCCTCGAGCCGAACCCGTTCTTCGCCCCCCAGATGGTGCTGCCGGCGGCCCGCCACCTCGAGGGCGGCCAGGCGGCCCAGCTGCTGGTGGCCGAGCAGGGCGACGAGCTCCGCTTCCTGCTGCCGGTGCCCGGCTCCTCCGGCCTGCGGCGGCTGCCGATCACCGGGCTGCGGCCGTGGATGCACGACTACTGCTTCCTCGGCACCCCGCTGCTGGCCGCCGACGGCGACCCCGACCGCATCTGGGCGGCGGTGATCGAGCACCTGCGGCCCAGCCCGGCGCCGGTGCTGGTCATCCCTCTCCACCCGTCCCAAGGGCCGGTGGCGGCCGCGCTGCACCGGACCGGCCTCGGGGCCGGGCTCGGGATCCGGCATAGCCCCACCGCCAGCCGGGGCTTCGTGGCCCGCCGGCCCGAGCCCACCTACGCCCGCGAGTGGATGTCCCACCGGCACCTGAACAACATGGCCAGGCGCCGCCGCCAGCTGAGCAAGGCGATCGGCGCCGAGGTGGTCACGGTGGAACGGGCTGCCGACGGCTTCGACAAGGCGGTCGAGCAGTTCCTGGAGCTGGAGTCCAAGGGCTGGAAGGGCCGGAGCCGGACCGCGCTCTCCTGCCGGCCCGGGCACGACCGGTTCTTCCGCGAGATGACCCGGGGCTTCGCCGACCGCGGGCGGCTGATGTTCCTCAGCATGGAGGCCGGGTCCCAGGTGGTGGCCCAGAACACCGCTCTGGTGGCCGGCGAGGGGCTGTTCGGCTTCAAGCGGGCCTACGACGAGGAGTTCAGCCGCTGGTCGCCCGGCTCGCTGCTCGACCTCGACGTGCTCGACTGGTTCCACCGGTCGACCCCGCTGGCCTGGCTGGACACCTGCTCCGCGCCCGAGGACGGGGCCGGGTCGCGGGCCTTCGGCGACCGGCGGCCGCTCCGTACCCTGGCCGTCCCCCTCAGCCCGCTCGGCAACGCCGCCGCCGCGCTGGTCCCGGCGGGCGCGCGGGCCCGTGGCTATGCCCGCGGCACAAGGGCCGCCCAGCTGGTGCGCCGGCGGCGCCTCGCCAGGAGGAAGGGCTGAGCCTGGCATGCGGATCGCCTGTGCCGGCGGCGGCCCAGCCGGGCTGTACCTGGCCATCCTGCTGAAGCGGCGCGACCCCACCCATGAGATCACCGTGCTCGAGCGCAACCCGGCCGGCGTCACCTACGGCTGGGGGGTGGTGTTCTGGGACGACCTGCTCGAGGGCCTGGCAGCCAACGACCCCCCGACCGCCACCGCCATCGCCGCCGAGGCCTTCCGCTGGACCGGCCAGCGTATCCTCGTCGACGGCCACCCCGAGGCCGGCATCGAAGGGTACGGCTTCAGCATGCGCCGCCAGCGGCTGCTCGAGATCCTGACCAGGCGGGCGCGGGAGCTCGGCGTCGAGGTGCGGTTCGAGGCCGAGGTCGGCGACCTGGCCCAGCTGGACGGCCATGACCTGGTGGTGGCCGCCGACGGCGTCAACAGCCGGCTGCGCCGGGCCCGCTCCGACAGCTTCGGGACCCGGATCGACACCGGCCGCAACCGTTACATCTGGCTGGGCACGACCAAGGTGTTCGACGCCTTCACGTTCGCCTTCGTCCGGACCGCGGCCGGCTGGATCTGGTGCCACGCCTACGGCTTCGACGCCACCGCCAGCACCTTCATCGTCGAGTGCTCGTCCGAGACCTGGGCCGGGCTGGGGTTCGGGCAGCTGGGGCGGGAGGAGAGCCTCGACCGCCTGGAGGAGCTGTTCGCGCCCCAGCTGGACGGGCACCGGCTGGTCGCCCAGGGGCCGGACCGGGAGCGGGCGCCGTGGCTCAGCTTCCGGACGGTGACCAACGAGCGCTGGCACCACGGCAACCTGGTCCTGGCCGGGGACGCCGCCCACACCACCCACTTCACCATCGGGTCGGGCACCAAGCTGGCCATCGAGGACGCCATCGGCCTGGCGGCCGCGCTGGGGGCGCACGACGACCTGGGGACGGCCCTGGCCGCCTACGAGCGGGAGCGCAAGGCGGCGCTGCTGCTGCTCCAGCGGGAGGCCCGCAACAGCGCCGCCTGGTTCGAGCAGCTGCCCCGCTACATCGACCGGGACTCGGCCCAGTTCGCGGCGCTGCTGCACCACCGCCGCTCCCAGCTGCTGACCCGCATGTCCCCCGCCGGCTACTACCGGCTCCGGCGCACCTCGGAAGAGTTCGCCCTGTTCGACCGGCTGTGGCACTGGGCCAGCAGCCGCCGCCGCCAACGCGAGGTCCGCCGCGGGTCCAGCGCCTAGAACAGCGCCCTGGTGAGGTCGCGGCGGTAGCGGGCGGTCAGGGGATGGTCGTCGCCGAGGAGGCGGAACACGTCCAGCATCAGGGCCCTGGCCTTGTCGCGGGTCTCGCCGGGGCCTTCGCGGACGGCCGCCAGCAGATCGGCCAGGGCGGGATCGACCTGCCCGTCGGTGGCCTGGGCGGCGGCCGGGGCGAAGCGCGAGGTCGGGTCGGCGGCCTCGGCGGCCAGGCGGGCCCGGGCCAGGAGGGCGGCGACCTGGGGATCGTGCTCGATCGGGCGCAGGAGCTCGATCGCCTCGTCCGGGCGGCCCTCGCGCAGGGCCAGGTCGGCCAGGCCTTTCCGGGCGGCCAGGTTGTCGGGGTCCTGCTCCAGGACCTCACGCCAGCGGGCGGCGGCCTGGGCCGGGTCGAGGTCGGCGGCGGCCGCGGCCGCCCGGTCGGCCTCGCTCGGCAGCAGCGACTGGACGAAGCGCTCGACCACCTGGGCCGGCTGGGCGCCGACGAACTCGTCGACCAGGCGGCCACCGGCGAACGCCTTGACCGCCGGGATGCCCTGGACCTGGAAGGCCGCGGCCAGGCGCTGGTTCTGGTCGACGTCGACCCGGGCCAGGACGACCTCGCCGCCATGGCGCTCCACCGCCCGCTCCAGCACCGGGGCCAGGGCGTGGCAGGGCCCGCACCAGTCGGCCCAGAAGTCCACCAGCACGGGGACGGTCTTCGACTTCTCCAGCACCTCGGCCTGGAAGGTGGCCTCGGTCACGTCATACACAAGGTCGCTCATATGTCCTTGGTACGCCTGCCGTCGTTGCTCCCGCAAGGTCAGGGGCCCTGATCCACCGGGGCACCCCCCTGGGGTTCCCCGGACCCCTCCGCCGGGTCCAGCTGGTCGGCGTGCTCCTCCAGGTGGGCGACCAGGAACCGGTCGACCAGCTCGCCGACGGTCATGTCGCCCAGGGTCTGGTGGTGGGCGGTCGCGGCCAAGGCCCGGTCGTCGAGCCGCTCCAGCAGGGCCAGGACCACGGCGACGCCCTCGTCGACCCGGGCCAGCAGCCGGTCCGGGTCCTCGCGGCGGTCGCGCTCGATGGCCGCGATCCGGTCCGGGTCCGACTTGACCCGGCCGAACTCGGCCTGCCGGCCGGCCGCGACCAGCTCGGCCTGCTGGGCCCAGTAGGGCAGCATCTCGGCCACATGGGCCAGGACCTGGCCCCGGTCCCAGCGCTCCCCCGACTCCGGGTCGGCGTCGGTCAGGGCGCCGTCGGGCAGCACCGGCGCGCTGGCCCGGATCCGCCCGGCCGCGGCCAGCAGCCGCCGGGCCCGGTCCTGGTCCCGGTTCACCTCGGCCGTCACTGGCCCAGCCTCGGGCGCATGCGGTCGGGGTCGGGCTGGAACGGCGGGGCGGCGCCGGCGACAACCCGGTTGGCGAGCACGCCCAGGCCGGTCACCTCCAGCTCGACCTCGTCGCCGGGTTGGAGGTACGGGTACCTGTCGGCCCCGTGGACCAGGGACAGCTCCAGGATGCAGCCGGTCCCGCAGGTGCCCGACCCCAGGACGTCGCCGCGGCGGACCGGGGCCGCCTCGCTGGCGTAGACCAGCATCTCGGCGAAGCTCCACCACAGCCCGTCCAGGTCGGCCCGGGACCACTCGGCCCCGTTGACCGTCGCCGTCATCACCGCGCTCGGCACCTCCCGCAGTCCTCCGGGGGCGAACTCCGCCGCCGTGACCAGGGTCGGCCCCAGCGAGGTGGCGAAGTCCTTGCCCTTGGCCGGTCCCAGCGACTGGGCCATCTCGCGCCGCTGGACGTCCCGGGCCGACCAGTCGTTCATGACCATGAACCCGGCCACGGCCTCGTCGGCGTCCTCCAGGAGGAGATTCGTCCCGCCCCGGCCGAGCACGCAGGCCACCTCCAGCTCGTAGTCGAGCTCGGCCGACCGGGGTGGCGCGGCCACCGGGTCGCCGGGGCCGAGCACCGCCGCCGGGTTGGTGAAGTAGAAGACCGGCAGCTCGTACCAGTCCGGGTGCATCTCCAGCCCCCGCCGGGACCTGGCCGTCCGCACGTGCTGCTCGAAGGCGTAGAAATCCCGGATCGACGGCGGCTCGGCCACCGGCGCCAGCAGCCGCACCCCCTCCAGCGCCACCGCCTCCCCCACCGGCCGCGGCCGCAACCCCGGGTCGGCGTTGGCCGCCATCGCCAGGTCGAGCACGGCCTCCATCCCCGCCCGCCCCGCCCCATCGGCCACCGGCACGACCACGTCCCCGTCCAGGTATCCCACCCGCACGGTCCCCTGGTCGACAAATCGACAGATCTTCATGGCGCTCGCTCCGTGAGCTCGCCGTCGGCCAGGCGCAGGACCCGGTCGGCGAACGCGAGGGCGTCGGGGTCGTGGGTGGCGACCAGGCAGGCGGCGCCGCGGTCGTGCACGACCTGGCGCAGGGCGGCGAACACGTCGTGGACCCAGGCCGCGTCCTGGTGGGCCGACGGCTCGTCGGCCAGGACCAGCTGCGGGGTCAGGACCAGGGCCCTGGCCACCGCGGCCCGCTGCTGCTGGCCCAGTGAGGTCTCCGACGGCGACCGGTCGGCCAGGTCGGCCAGCCCGAACAGGCCGAGCAGCTCCTCGGTGCGGCCCTCGCCGGCCCGCCGCGGCCCCAGCTGCAGCCGGACCGGCAGGGCGACGTTCTCGCGAACGGTCAGGTCGTCGAGCAGCCCCAGGGCCTGGGGCACGGTGGCCAGCTCCGACCAGGCCGGGCCACCGAGGCCGGCCGGCGCGGCCCAGCTGAGCTCACCGGCGTCCGGCGGCTCCCACCCGGCGAGCACGCCCAGCAGCGAGGTCTTGCCCGACCCGGACGGCCCGACCAGGGCGACCAGCTCCCCTGGGTAGAGGGCGAGGTCGACCCCGCGCAGGGCATGGACCCGCTCGGCCCCCCGCCGGTAGGTCTTGTCCAGCCCTCGCGCCTCCAGCAGCGGCTCGGCCAGCTCAGGTCACCTCCCCGTCGTGGAGCCGCACGATCTGGTCGACGGCCCCGGTCACCACCGGGTCGTGGGAGGAGACGACCAGGCTGGTTCCCTGGTCGCGCAGGCCGAGCACCGCCTGCATCAGCCGCCCGCCGGACTCGGTGTCCAGCTCGGCGGTGGGCTCGTCGGCGACCACCAGGGCCGGCCCGCCGATCACGGCGGCCGCGAACGCCAGCCGCTGCTGCTCACCCCCGGACAGCTGCTCGGGCCGGTGCCCGGCCCGGTGCTCCAGGCCGAGGGCGGCCAGCAGCCGGTCGACCTCCCCCTCATCCTGAGAGCCGCGCAGCTGGGCGGCCAGCTCCAGCTGCTCCCGGGTGGTCAGGTACGGCAGCAGGTTGTCGCCCGGCTGCTGGAACACGTAGCCGACCAGCCGCCGCCGGACCCGGCGCCGTCCCCGGGCCCCAATGGCGGCCACGTCGACCCCGCCCACCCGCACCGACCCGGCGGTCGGGCGGTCGACGCAGGCCAGGATCCGCAGCAGCGACGACTTGCCCGAGCCCGACGGCCCCACCACCGCCGTCAGCTGGCCGGCCGGGAAGGCGGCGTCGACGCCCTTGAGGGCCCGGACGGTCCCGGTCGCGGTGGCGTACTCCTTGACCAGCCCGGCGCAGGCCACGCCGAGGGTGGCGTCACTCGGCAAGGCGCAGCACCTCCGCCAGGTTGGTCCGGTCGGCCGACCGCTGGGCCATCCAGGCGGCCAGCCAGGTGACGGCGGCCACGGCCGCGGCCGTGCCGGCCAGGGCCGGCACCGGGGTGCGCAGCAGCGGCACCGGCGGCACCGTCGGCAGAGCGTCCAGGCGCAGGTAGACCAGCCGGGCGGCCACGAACGACAGCCCCACCCCGATGGCGAACCCGCCGAGCAGGGTCCCGCCCACCTCGGCCAGCAGCGACCCCAGGTGAGCGGCCCGCGACAGCCCCATCCGCCGCGAGAGGGCGTAGGCGGCCCGGCGGCCGCGCTGGCGGGTCTCGAGATACAACAGCAGCCCGCCGGCGGTGATCAGCCCGGTGAGGACCCCCAGGGCCTGGAGGAACCCGAAGGTCCAGGAGGCGGCCAGGAAGCTGGACACGTCAAGCACGTCGCGGGCGTCGGTGACCACGCCGACGACCCGGACGTCGGCCCGGTCGAGGGCGGCCAGCACCTGCTCGCGCTCCCCACGGGCCCACAGCAGCGTCTCCCGGGCCGGGTCGAGCCCGGTCAGGGCGCGGCGGTCGACCACCACCAGCGGGTTGGCCCGCATGCCGGGGAAGGCCCGGGCCCGCTCGGCCACCTGGGCCTGGAAGCGGACGCTGCGGGCCTGGGTGCCGAGGAACAGGTCGAAGGCGAACCGGTCGGGCAGGGTGCGGCCGACCACCACCACCGGCACCGCCTGACCGGACGGCTGGGGGGGCCCGGGGAACCGCCGGGGTGGTCCCCCGGAGGATCGGGGGGCGAGGTCGGCGACGATCCGCCCCAGGGGCCGGTCGGCCAGCGACCTGTCCCAGAACGCGCCCCTGGCGAAGGTGGCCGAGTCGATGGCCAGCATCATCACCGGGCTGCCGTCGACCAGCACCTCCTCGTAGCGGTGGACCACGGTGGCGTCGAGGTCGGCCGGGATGGCGGCGTCGCGGGTGAACCCCTCCACCGACACGTCGCTGCCGACGAAGGTCCTGGCCTTGGCGTCGAGGGTCGCCCGCACCGACAGGGTGAGGGTGGCCGCGTACCCCATCACCCCGATCGACAGGGCGGAGGCGGCCACCAGCAGCAGGGCCAGCCGGGCACCGTGGGCGACCCGCCGGGCGGCCAGGTAGGCGGCGTGCGGCCAGCTCGACCCGGCGGTGCCCAGCCGCCGCACGGCCACGCCGAGCAGGCGGACGGCCAGCCCGACGGTGCCGGCCAGGAACAGCATCGGGAAGGCGAGCAGCAGTAGGTCGATCCGGGGCGGTTCGGTGCCGGTGGCCACCGGCGGCCCTTGGCTGGCCAGCCGCTGGTAGGCCAGGGCGGCCAGGGCGAGCACGGCCAGCTCCCACGGCACCTTGGCCAGCACGCCGGGACGGACGCCGATCCCGCGCTCGGTCATGCCCCGGGAGCGCAGGGCGGCGACCAGGCCGAGCAGGGCCAGCCCGGCCGCCACGGCGACGCCGGTGCGGGCCAGGGCGGACGGGGTGGCCGCGGCGTCCAGCAGGTCGCTCGGTCCCAGCAGCCGGACCAGGGCGATCGCGGCCAGCCAGCCGAGCACGCTGCCCACGGTCAGCCACAGCAGCATCTCCAGCACGGCCTTGGCCGCGATGGCCGGCGGCCCGACCCCCCGGGCGGCGAGCAGGGCGACCTCGACCCGGCGCCGGTCGACCCAGTAGCTGCCGGCGGCCGCGACCAGCAGCAGCGCCACCACCGTGCCGGCGATGGCCACCGGGCCGATGGCGCCGCCGACGGCGGTGACAATCGCCTCCGACCGCTGGACCAGGAACGGCAGCTCGCTCTTGGTCACCGCCACCCCGGGCGAGTTGAACGCGACCGCCTGCTCGGGGGAGAGCATGCCGCCGCCGTCGGCGACCACGGCCTGGCTGGCCGCCGGGAAGGCGGCCGCGTTCTCCCTGGCCTCGGCCAGGGAGAGGTCGCGGGCCAGCTCCAGGTCCCAGGTGAACTCCAGGCGCGGCTCCTGGAGCCGGCGGCTGGCGGCGGCGAAGGTGGCACGGTCGGCCAGGACGAGCGGTGGCGGCGGGTCCTCGGCGTAGCCGGGCGGGTAGATCTCCTCGGCCTGGGCGCACCAGTAAGGGGTCGGCGGCAGCCGGTGCAGCTCCTGGTAGACCCCGGCGACCCGGACCGGCGCCGACCGCCCGGTCAGCGACAGCGTGACCCGGTCGCCGGGTTGGGCGCGGAGCTGGGCCGCGGCCTCGCTGGGCAGCCACACCCCGGTCACCCCGGGGGCGCTGGCCAGCTTGCGGATGTGCCCTTCGAAGCCGTCGCGGTAGAACAGTCGCCCGCCGCTCAGCGCGCCCGGGGTGGCCCCGGCGACCTGGAGCAGCGGGCCGGACATGCTCAGCACCGGCTGGCCCAGGTCCGGCATCAGCGCGCCGGCCTGGCCGACCCTCCGCTCGCGGGTGACCAGCAGCTCGCGACCGGCCGGCCAGCCGGTCGCGCGCCCGAGACCGGCCGCCTGTTCCAACTCCTCGGCGCTGACCGGCCCGCCGAGGGCGCCGAAGGTGCGGACCTGGAGCCCGTAGGTCGGCGGGCAGCGCTCCTCCATCTGCCGGGCCAGGGCGGCGTTGGCCGCCGAGGAGAGGAACAGCGGGGTGGCGGCCGCGGCCGCGCCCAGTATCAGCCCGGCGGCCAGGACGGCCAGCAGCACGGCCGGGCTGCGCCGCAGCAACAGCGGCGCCCGCCGCCACGGGGCGGTGCCGAGCACGGTCGACGGTGGCCGGAGCATCGCGCTCACGATACCTCGCTGACCAGGCGCGCCGAAGCACCGGGGTAGGATGCGGAGGTGAACGAACCCGCCGTCGAGGCATTCGACGTCGCCTCCCTGGAGGAGGCCCGGGCCGAGGTGCAGCATCGCACCGGCGAGCTGTACCTGGAGTTCCTGCGCCGGGACTCGATGAGCTGCGGCCTGTACGTGCTGGAGCCGGGGGCCGACGACCCCCAGGAGCCCCACCAGCAGGACGAGGTCTACGTGGTCCTCTCCGGCCGGGCCTGGCTGGAGGTGGCCGGCCAGGACCACCCGGTGGCGCCGGGCGGGGTGCTGTTCGTGGCCCGCACCGTCCCCCACCGCTTCCACGACGTCACCGAGCGGCTCTCGGTGCTGGTGTTCTTCGCCCCGGCCGAGTCGGTCTAGCGGCGGAGCCAGGGCGGCAGCGGCAGCTCGGGCCCGCGCCAGGGGACCATGTCCTCGGTGGCGAACCGCCCGAAGAAGTTGACGAAGTGGGCGCCCGACCCGGCCAGGGCCCGCTTGGCCCGTTCCCGGCCGGCGTCGCCCGACACCAGCACCGACACCACCGTGCGCCCGTCCCGCAGGGCGGCCACGTACACGGCCAGGTCGACCACCTGGTCGGCCAGGGTGAACGACAGCAACCGCCGGGCCCGCGCCCACACCCCGCCGACGTTGCCGAGGCTGTCAATTCGCGTGGCGTCCCGCTCCCCCCGCAGCACCAGCACGTCCTCGGCGGCGAACCCCTCCCGCCCGAGGGCGGCCACGGCGGCCACGGCGGCGTCGGTGGTGTCGAGCACCGCCATCACCCGGTTGGTGGTCGGCAGCCGCCGCGACAGAATGCAACCTCCATCGACGGAAAGGTGACCATGCCCGCGGATCCTACGATCACCGACCCCGGCCTGTACCGGGTGATCTTCGAGAACGACCGCGTCCGGGTGCTCGAGTACCGGGACCGGCCCGGTGACCGGACCTCTCCCCATGGCCATCCCGACAGCGTGATGGTGACCCTGAGCGCCTTCAGCCGTCGCCTCCACGGCGGCGACGGCCGCCAGGCCGACGTCGACCTCCCGGCCGGCCAGGTCCGCTGGATCGGCGCCCAGGAGCACGCCGGCGAGAACATCGGCGCCACCGAGACCCACTCCGTCTTCGTCGAGCTCAAGGAACCGGCGCCCGCCGGCGCACCGTCCGGCGAGCCTCCTCTGGGTCCCGGCACCTAGGCCCCCGGCGGCCTCGCGATCGGCCACGCCGGCATCGCCGACGGTTTGCAGAGCCGGTCGGTGGTGTACAACTGTTGATGAGGCCGATCGCGTCAGGACGGCCGTAAGCTTGCGAGGCTCCCGGACCCCTGGGCCGCCATCCCGACGACCTGAGGAGCCTGCATGGCCGGTCTCGACCAACCACTGCCCGCCGGAACGACGCGGTCGCCAACGCGACGCTGGAGCGAGTACACCCAGCTCTCCCGGCAGATCAAGCAGGCCGGCCTGCTGGACCGCCGCCGCGGGTCCTACGCCGCCAAGATCGGCCTGAACCTCGTCCTGCTCGCCGCCGGAGGGGTCATCTTCCTCCTCCTCGGCGAGTCCTGGTGGCAGCTGCTCACGGCGGCCTACCTGGCCGTCGTCGCCACCCAGATCGCCTTCGTGGGGCACGACGCCGGCCACCGGCAGATCTTCCGCACCCGGCGGGCCAACGACCTGACCGGCCTGGTCCACGCCAACCTGCTGGTCGGGATCAGCTTCGGCTGGTGGGTGCCCAAGCACAACGCCCACCACAGCAACCCCAACCACGAGGACCTCGACCCCGACATCGGCATCGCCGCCCTGGCCTTCACGGCCGCCCAGGCCCGCGGCAAGCGGGGACTCGCCCGGGTGATCGCCCGCTCCCAGGCGTTCCTGTTCTTCCCGCTGCTGCTCCTGGAGGCCGGCCACCTCCACGTGGCCAGCCTGAAATCCATCGTCCGCGGGCGCGGCCGGGCCAACGCGGCCGAGGCGCTCCTGCTCCTGGTCCACGTCGCCGGCTACGTCACGGCCCTGCTGCTGGTGCTCACGCCGGTCCAGGCGGTCGCGTTCGCCCTGGTCCAGCAGGGCCTGTTCGGCCTGTACCTGGGCTGCTCGTTCGCCCCCAACCACAAGGGCATGCCGACCCTCACCGAGGCCGACGAGCTGGACTTCCTCCGCCGCCAGGTGCTGACGTCCCGCAACGTCCGCGGCAGCCGCTTCGTCGATTTCCTCCTCGGCGGCCTCAACTACCAGATCGAGCACCACCTGTTCCCGAACATGCCCCGCCCCAACCTGCGCCACGCCCAGCCGCTGGTCCGGGAGTTCTGCCGCCAGCATGACCTTCCCTACACCGAAGCGACGCTGTTGGGCTCCTACACGGAGGCCATCCGCCACCTCCACGCCGTCGGCGCACCCCTGCGCCCGGTTCCCGAGGGGCCGAGGTGACCGGCGGCTAGGCCGGCTTCTCCCAGACCGACACGTGGCTGGTGCTCGTCGACGCAGTTCCTCGGCACGGCCGCGACCTCCTTGGCTGTCACGTCGTTCGGGACTGGTCGAGCGGGCGACGAGTCCAGAACACGGCGTGCCCACCGTCGCCCTCGGGAACGACGTCCTGGACGACGACCGCCAGGCCGGCCCGTTCGATCCAGGCCCGGTAGGTCGCCGCGTCGGCGTGACTCCACCACATCGGCACCTTCCCGCCCAGCCAGCCGTCCTCGGTCCCGGTCCATGCCTGGTGGCCGGTCGTGGCCAGGAGCCACCCGCCCGGCCGGAGCCAGCGTCCGATCCGGCCGAGCAGCGGCGGCTGCTCGTCGAGCGGCATGTGGATGAGGGTGTAGAGGCTGACCACGGCATCGAAGGACGAGGGTGGGAAGCTGACCTGGGTGGCGTCGGCGTGCAGGAAGCTGGCGGCCGGAACCAGCTGGCGGGCCCGCTCGACCTGCACGCCGCTCAGGTCGACGCCGGTGACCGCGTAGCCGTCGGCGGCCAGGTCACGGGCCAGCGGCACCCCGCAGCCGCACCCCAGGTCCAGGACCGCCCCGCCGGCGGGAACCCGCTCCCGGAGCTGCGCCAGCCAGGCGGCGTAGTGGGGCGGTTCCTCGGCATCGCCTCGGTAGCGGTAGGACAGCGCGTCGTAGCCACGGCGAACGGTGTCCTTGGGGTCCATGGCCAGAGGCTACGCGGACAAGTGTCGGTCTTGGGGCTTGACGAGGTGGTCGACGAAGTCCTTGATCAGCAGGTTGATCTTGACGGGATGACGAGCGGGGAGCATGTGGCCGGCGCCCTCCATGGCGATCAGTGGCGCTCCGGTCAGCTCGGCCAGCCGCTCCGCCCGAGCATGGGGCTGGCAGCGGTCGTCGTCGCCGTGGACGATCAGCAGCGGGGCTCGCACCCGTCGGCAGATCTCCTCCACCTCCTCCTTGGAGAGCGCAAAGGGCGCGTCGACGGCGGCCAGCATCACCTCGGCGCTGGTCTCCAAGGCCCAGCCGACGCAGTCCTCGATCTGCTTGGTGGAGTGCGGCTCCGGGAACATCTCCGAGAAGAAGAACTCGACGAAGCCGGGATAGTCCTGCAGCCAGTAGTGGCGGTTCAGCTTCGCCCAGCCGTCGTAGCGGTCGAGCGCCTGGTCGAACTGGATCCCGACCCTGGACGGGTGGGGTGGGGAGATACGAGGCACGCCCACTGAGAGGGCGACGATGCCCGCCACCCGCTCAGGGTGGTCGGCGGCGAACCACAGCGACCGCCACACACCATCGCTGCAAAGGCCAATCAGCACCGCCGGCTCCGGGCAGGCGGCGGCCAGGACCGCCTCCAGGTCGGCGACGCATTCCTGATCGGTGTGGGCCTCGGGCGTGACCGGCCGGCCGGAGCGGCCGTTGCCGCGCCCGTCGAAGGTCACCACCCGATAGTGGCGGGCCAGGAACGGGACCTGCGCCTTCCACTGCCGGGAATGCACGATCGGGTTGGAGGGCACCAGCACCAAGGTGGGCTCGCCACTGCCGAACACCTCATAGTGCAGCCTCACCCCGTCCCGGTCGACGTCTCCCTCCCGGTCCGGTTCCCTGGCCCGCATCGCGCCGTCCTCCTGAGCTGTCCACGGTTCGCGGCCCCAGCGCGGCCAATGGTACGGCACGAGGAGGGGACGACCGGTGAGGACGAACCCGCTCAGTTCGGGTCTTTGGCCGACAAGGGATGGGATCAGTCGGGCTGCGATCGAGGCTGCCGCCGCCCCAACACGAAGTACGAGATTGGTACGACCCCGGCGGAGCTGACGACTGTCACCACGGTAGCCCACAGCCACTTGGGGCCTCGGATTTGGCTTGCTGGCCGACGCTTGAGGTCGATGAGCGCCGCGACCTTGAGGATGCCTTCGGCAACTGCCGTGATGGTGATCAGTCTGCGGGTGCGCTGGCTGAGATCGCTCCACTGTTTCCTGGTGGCCATGACATCCTCCGCATGCCCGCAGGGATCCCGATGGCCTGCACCCTACATCGCGGCGTTGGGCCTCTATGGTGTAAACAAGTAGGGCCACTCCGTGACCAGCGAGAATGCTGCGAGAGTGGCTCCGACCTTGGCGTGTTTGTTGTCGTTGTGTGTCGGCTAGTGCTGCCTGGTTGCAAGGCGTTCGCCGCCTGTTCGCCGCCTCCCGGCTAGGGCGTCCGAGGGTCGTTCAGCAGGCCGGAGCCTGTCGGGCTTGCACCCGGTCTGGCCCGAGTCGGTCAGCCTGCGGGTCGAGTCGCTCGGCCAGGCCGACCAACGCCCATGCGGTGCCACGGCGCAGCCGGCCAGCGGGCCTTCGGGGGCGCTGGTCGGACAGCACGGGCGCATGCGGCAGGGCCGACCAGGCGAGGAGGCCCGACCGCTCGGGGGTGTGCAGGGCGAGGTAGTGGTCGAACATCGACCCTCCTTCAAGGCAAGTTGTCCCAGTGACCGCCTTCAGTTGTTTCCATTGAAGCTCACTACAATGGAAACAGCTTACGCCGTGCTGGATTCCTTCTCAACCACTAAACTGGTGTTTGATGGAAACACCTGACCACATCCAACGGATGCGCCTCGTCGGTGGCAACCTCGCCCTTGACTTCATCAACACCCGAGGTGGCCAGCCTAGGCCGTCCCCAGACGACGAGGCCCTTCACGACTACAACGACCTCATCGCCTGGGCGCGCCATGTCGGGATGCTGACGGAGGACGAGGCACACCGCCTGCTCCGGCGGGCACGCCGCAACCCCGACGATGCCCAGAACACCTACCAACGGGCCGTGCAGGTGCGCCGCTACCTCTACGAGCTGTTCGGAGCGGTCGCCATGGGCCACCCGCCGCCCGACCGGTGCATCGCCGCGTTGGGCAGCGACGAGGCCGAAGCGCTCGCCCGAGCCGAGCTCGTCAGCGGCGATGGCGGCTTCGCATGGAACTGGGCCCATGACAACGAGCTGGCGCGTCCCCTGCGGCCGATTGTCCACGCCGCGGTTACCCTGCTCACCGGCGGTCCCCTGCAGCGGGTCAAGCGATGCGATGGCTGCCAGTGGTTGTTCATCGACGAGAGCAAGAACCGCAGCCGCCGTTGGTGCAGCATGGAGGACTGCGGAACTGATGAGAAGGTGCGCCGCTACCTCGCCCGCCGCGCCGCAGCGCGCCGACGATGAAGGGGTCTCTCGGCCTGGCAGGGTGATGGCTGCCGCGTCATGGACCCGAGCGGGACTAGCTCCCCTTGACCCCTTGCATGCCATGCAGTTTCGGCTTCCTCCCTTACCCCAGGTCAGGAGCTGGCGCCCAGCCTGCCGGCCTCCTCGAAGTGACCGTGACTGTCCGCTCGATACCGCTGGTGACCGCTGCTTCTGGCACGCGGGTGGCACGGCCGGTCAGAACGACGATGCTCCTACCTGGCGGCGACGGCTCCACCTTGACCGTCGGTCAAGGCCATCCCGTGGCTATCACTGCGTCGTTGGCAAGAGCCCGAAGGGCTCGCGGCAGGCCGAGCATTCTGCCGTTGGCCTGTCCAAGACGGCCAGCGGCACGGCCGCCCGTCGCACTGACCGCAACCGCAGCCCGGCCATGAACCCGGCGACCAGCAGCAAGACGGTCAAGAGCGTCTGCAGCATGGCCGTGCCGTAGGCCCGTGCTCTGGCGGGACCAGCAGGAGCCGTCGGCGGGACGCCAGCCGGATCCGACGAAATGTCGCTACTGCTGGTAGTACACCCGTTCTACGCAGAATGGGGCTTCCGCGACGGCGGTGGACTTGCTATCGCTAGCTCCGTTGAGTGAAGCGGCAGGGAAGGAATCCGCATGCGCCGATACCGCCCCGTCCTCGGGTTGGTTGTGGCGGCGATGACGGCGACGGTCATCACGGCACCGGCCCCGCTGATAGCAGCCTCGCAGGCGCAGGATCCTCCGAATCATGGTGAGGATGTGTCCGGCTTCGTGATCGCGGCGGTGGGCGACCTGGTCCCTCATCCCAACCTCTCATCGGATGCCAACGCCCGTGCCGTTAAGCGCCTGGCCGACAGCCACAATCCGGATGCCTACCTCCTGCTCGGCGATCTCCAGTACGAGACCGGGGTGCTCGCGCTCTACCAGTCGGTCTATGACCCCATCTGGGGCGACGTCAAGCAGGACAGCTATCCCACCGCCGGCAACCACGAATACGGCAATGGGGTGAACAGCGGCTGGGCGTCCACCGGCGGTGGCTACTTCGACTACTACGGCAACCGGGCCCGTCCCGGCAGCGCCTCCTACTACTGGTTCCACGTCAACTTGCCAGCCGGCGGGCGATGGTTGGTCGTGGTCTTGAACAGCGCCTGCGGCGACTACGCCAACCCTCCCGAGTGGCACACGCCGCGCTGTACCACCGACTCGGCCCAGGCGAGCTGGCTGCGCAGCGTGCTCGCCGCCAACCAGCACATCCGTTGCATCATGGCCGTGTTCCACGAGCCCCGCTTCGCCACCCCAGCGCCAGTGTCAGGCAAGCCATCCATGGCAACCCTGTGGAACATCATGGACAACGAGGGCGCCGCCCGCGGCGTGGACCTGGTCCTCAACGGCCACAACCATGCCTACGAACGGCTCAAGCCCATGATCTACAACGGGACCATCGACCACAGCCGCGGCATCTGGTCCACCATCGTCGGCACCGGTGGTCGCGACCTCATTCCATTCAGAGGGACGGTGCATCCGGCTCGGTCCGCGGCCGACGACGACCACTTCGGGTTCCTCAAGCTGGTGCTTCGCAGCGACGGCTGGACGCAGTCCTTCAAGCGCACCAACGGCACCTCGTTCGACACCAGAGCGTTCGGCTGCAACCCATAGGCAACCTCGGGCCAACCGCCGTGGACGCCCTCGCCTTCGCCACGGATGGCGCGACCGACCCCGACCGGAAGCACTCTTCGCATGCCCCTTGGCTCCTCCGTGTGTGGTTCTGCCGGCCGCCCGCAGGGCCGGCCTTATGCGCTGCCCGCGCTGTCTCAGATGCGCGAATCCGCAGCCTTGACCGACCAGAGACGGACCGGTCGACCCGCTCGCGGCTGGAGGACTCACGCGAACCTGCGTCGCGCACGTCCTGACCTGCTGGTTTGGTTGGTGGGCGTGACAGGGCTCGAACCTGTGACCTCGTCGTTGTAAGCGACGCGCTCTGGCCAGCTGAGCTACACGCCCGACGGGGGCATGGTAATGGCCTGGGTCGCGATTGTCCCATGCCTGGTCGTCGCTTCAGGGCAACGGGTTGGGGCACCCAGGGGCGTAAGCTAGCTGGCCGTCGACCTCTTGGAGGTGCTCGATGCTCGAGAAGCTGCTGCTCGCCGTCGACCAGTCGGAGCACAGCCGCAAGGCCATCCCGGCCACGGTCGAGCTGGCCCGCGCCGGCGGGGGGACCGTCCATGTCCTGCACGTCCGGGAGCTCCACTATCCCGTGCCGCCAACCGTTGTCGGCGACAGCCGCGAGGAGGCCGAGGCGCTGGTCGACGGCGTCCTCGAGGAGCTCAAAGGCGCCGGGATCACCGCCGAGGGCGCGATCCGGCCGAGCACTGGCGGGTCTCCGGCCGGCGCCATCCTCGAGTACGCCCGTGAGGTGGGGGCCGGCCTGATCGTGGTCGGGTCCCACGGCCACTCCGCCCTCGGCGGGCTGCTGATCGGCAGCGTCGCCCACAAGCTGACCCAGCTCTCGACCTGCCCGATCCTGGTCGTCCGGGACCCGGCGAGCCTGGAGGAGCGCCACCACGACGTCCTCCGCGCCCAGACCCGCTTCCAGTCCTAACCCGAGGAGCGCGCATGGAGCAGCGGACGCTCGGCCAGGGGCTGGTGGTCTCGGCGCTGGGGCTGGGCTGCATGGGCATGAGCCAGTCGTACGGACCGGCCAACGAGCGGGAGTCGGTGGCCACCATCCACCGGTCCCTCGACCTGGGCATGACGTTCCTGGACACCGCGGACGTGTACGGGCCCTTCACCAACGAGCGGCTGGTGGGCCGGGCGATCGCCGGGCGCCGGGACGAGGTCGTGCTGGCGACCAAGTTCGGGAACCAGCGGCGCGAGGACGGCACCTGGGTCCGGGTCAACGGCGAGCCGGAGTACGTGCGGCGGGCGTGCGACGCGTCACTGGAGCGGCTCGGGGTCGACCACATCGACCTGTACTACCAGCACCGGGTGGACCGGTCGGTGCCGGTCGAGGACACCTGGGGGGCGATGGCCGAGCTGGTCGCGGCCGGGAAGGTCCGGCACCTGGGGATCTCGGAGGCGGCGCCGGCGACGGTACGGCGGGCCCATGCCGTCCACCCGATCACAGCCGGACAGTACGAGTGGTCGCTGTTCACCCGCGACCTGGAGGACGAGCTGCTCGGGACCCTGCGGGAGCTGGGGATCGGGGTGGTCGCCTACAGCCCGCTCGGGCGTGGGTTCCTGTCCGGCCGGATCACCAGCCCCGACGACTTCGGCGAGGACGACTTCCGGCGCAACCACCCGCGGTTCACGGGCGAGAACTTCGACCGCAACCTGCAGCTGGTGGCCCGGGTCCGGGAGCTGGCCGCCGGCAAGGGCGTGACCCCGAGCCAGCTGGCCATCGCCTGGGTGCTGGCCCAGGGCGACGACGTCGTGCCGATCCCGGGGACCAAGCGCCGCACCTACCTGGAGGAGAACGTGGTCGCCCGTGAGGTCGAGCTCACCCCCGAGGACCTGGCCGCCATCGAGGAGGTCACGCCCCGGGGTTCGGCGGCCGGCGAGCGCTACGGCCCCGAGCACATGGCCAACGTCAATGCCTGACCACGGTACTTCGGGGACGTGATGAAGGCGGTCGTCCAGGACAGGTTCGGCACCCCCGAGGTGCTCGAGCTGCGGGAGATCGACCAGCCGGAAGCCGGGGACGACGAGGTCCTGGTGCGGGTCAGCGCGGCGTCGGTGAACCCGGCGGACTGGTACGCCATGTCGGGGTCCCCGTACGTTGCGCGCCCGCAGATGGGGCTGCGCACGCCGAAGGCCAGGCTGGGCATCGACTTCGCGGGCGTGGTCGAGGCCGTCGGCGGCAAGGTCACGCGCTTGCAGCCGGGCGACGAGGTGTTCGGCGCGGGCACCGGGGCCCTGGCCGAGTACGTGGCCGTCCCTGAGGACGCGTTGGTGCGGAAGCCGGCCAACGTGTCGTTCGAGCACGCCGCGGCCGTTCCCGTGGCCGGGCTCACCGCCCTCCAGGGGCTTCGCGACAAGGGCCGGGTCCAGCCGGGGCAGCAGGTGCTGATCAACGGGGCGTCGGGAGGCGTGGGCACGTTCTCGGTGCAGCTCGCCAAGTCGTTCGGGGCGGAGGTGACCGGCGTGTGCAGCACCAGGAACGTGGACCTGGTGGGATCGCTCGGCGCCGACCAGGTCGTCGACTACACCCAGGAGGACTTCACCCGGACCGACCGGCGCTATGACCTGCTGCTCGACGTCGCCGGGAGCAGGCCGTGGGCGGCCTGCCGGCGCGTCCTCCACCCCCGGGCGACCCTGGTCATGGTCGGGGCACCCAAGGGCAACCGTGTGCTGGGGCCGCTGAGCCACATCGGCAGGATCCGCCTGGCGTCACTGCGGGCGAGTCAGAAGGTGCTGTTCTTCGTCTCGAAGCGAAGCCACGAGGACCTGCTGGTCCTCCGAGGGCTGCTCGAGGCCGGAACGGTGACCCCGGTGGTGGAGCGGACCTACGCCCTGAGCGAGACCGCGGACGCGCTCCGCTACCTGGGCGAGGGTCACGCCCGGGGGAAGCTCGTCATCGTCGTGTAGCCACGACCAGCTTCACGGGTGGCCCCCGTCGGCCGCGGCCTGGGCGCGGGCCTGGGCCACGGCCCGGGCGCTGAGGACCGGCCAGCAGGCCAGGGTGAGCAGGGTCATGGCGGCGAAGCTACACCAGAAGGGGGCGGTCAGCCCGTAGCGGGCGGCCAGCACCCCACCGGCGATGGCGCCCAGGGACAGCGAGCCGAAGCCGAACAGGGCGTAGGCGCTGTTGACCCGGCCGAGCAGCCGGGCCGGGATCACCTCTTGGCGCAGCGACACGCTGATGACACTCCAGGTCATGGCGTGGAAGCCGAACAGGGCGAAGATCGCCCCAACAAGGAGTGGGCTGCGGGCCAGGGCCAGCACCAGGTGGGTCGAGGACTCGACGACCAGGCCGAGCCGCATGGTGGTGGCCGGGCCGAGCCAGCCGATGACCCGCTCGGCGACCAGGCTGGCCGAGATCCCGCCGACGGCCATCGACGAGAGCAGCAGGCCGTAGCCGACCGAGCCGAGCCCGAGCCGCTCCTGGGCGTAGAGAACCGAGATCGACAGGGTCGCCGACAGGGTCAGGTTCATCAGCGCGATGGCCACGGCCAGGATGCGCAGAAGCCGGTGCCTGGCCAGCCAGCGCACGCCCTCGGCGATCTCGCTCCGGAGGGTGGTCGGGGCCGTCCCCTCGGGCCGCTCGGCCCGGAACCGGCCGCTCATGGCCGCGACCAGCACGGCCGCGGCCGCGAACGACCCCGCGTCGAGCAGGAACGGCACGGCCGCGGCGGTCGCGAACAGCAGCCCGCCCAGCGGCGGGGCGACCAGCTCGTTGGCCACCATCTGGACGCCCAGGAGGCGCCCGTTGGCCCTGGCCAGCTGGTCCCTGGGGACGACGGCGGGCAGGATCGAGACGGCGGCGTTGTCGAACAGGGTCTCGGCCGTGCCGAGGGCGAAGAAGACCACGTACAGCAGGGGCAGGGTGGCGACGTCGGCGAGCACGGCCACCCCGAGCAGGCCGACGGCCACGCAGCGGGCGGCGTCGACCCGGACCATCAGGAGGCGGCGGTCCAGCCGGTCGACCAGCGCCCCGCTGACCAGCGAGAACAGCAGCCAGGGAAGCCGCTGGGCGACGGCCAGGCCGGCCACCAGCCGCGGGTCGCGGGTCAGCGACGCGGCCAGCAGCGGCCCGGCGACCAGGGTGACGCCGTCGCCCAGGTTGGACACGGCATTGGCAGTCCACAATCTGGCGAAGTCGGGTCCGAGGCCGCGCGTGCGCAGGTAGGCTCCTTCAGCCTGGAAGAGACGAGCCTCACCATACGCCGCCACCCTCACTCAAGCGGGAGGACCACCGGGACGAGACAACAACCTATGAAGCCAACCCTGCCGCCGCTGCGGCGATACCTGGCACCA
>JASLBL010000382.1 GCA_030146615.1 Actinomycetes bacterium | reverse complement strand
AAGGGCACCATGTACTTCGTCCTGCACCCCCACGGCATTAACGCCACCGGCCGATGGGTCGGGCTCAGCTACGACGGCAACATCGTCACCGGCTGGAGCAGCGTGGCAAAGTCCGAGGAGGAGGCCAGGACCCTGGTTGGCGAGTTAAAGGAGCAGGATGCCCCCAGCAGCCGATGATGTCTGCGAGGTGATCATCACCGCCCCCGATCCGGACTGGCTGGTGGAGTTCACCCGCCGACTCGTAACGGATCGGCTGTGCGCCTCCGGACACAACTTCCAGCCCATCCGCACCATCTACCGCTGGCACGGCCAGGTCCACGACAAGACCGAGGGCCGCGTCGCGCTCCGCACCCGGTGCGGCCTTCTCCCGCAGATCATCGAGCGAGCCAAACAGGAGCATCCGTACGAGGTGCCCAGCGTCGTCGCCATCCCGATCATCGACGGCGGCCCCGACTATCTCAGGTGGATCCTGGAACAGACCGAAGAGCCTGCCTGAGACGAGCCGACACGCGGCCCTCGCGGCGGGAGCCGAGAGAGCAGGTCGTTGATCCTACAGGTCAGGGCATCGGCGGGTTCAGCTGGTAGCGGGTGATGATGTCGGGCAGCCAGGGGGCGTCGCCGAACTCCACCCCGTAGCTTGCCGCCAGCGCGACCAGCGTGTCGAAGGCCGGCGGCGGGTCGGCCTCAACCAGGTCGGCCAGCTCGCGGAAGAGGTGCTCCAGGCCGGCCGGGCTGATGATCTCGATCATGCGGGCGGGGACCGGGCCGGCGTTCCACATGGCGTGCAGCTCGCCGCGGGGCTTGGTGATGTAGCCGCCCGCGCCGAGCACGACCTCGCGGTCGCCGGAGCGAAAGCCGATCTGGCCCTGGGTGACGATCGAGTACTCGTCCTCGCGGGTGTGGGTGTGCGGCTCCACCAGGGCGCCGACCGCGAAGGGATGCTCGACGATCGATAACGCGCCGCCGGTGTCCTGGCCCCAGAGCTTGAAGACCACGCCGACGCCAGCCAGCTCGCCGGCGCGGCCCTCGCCTGGGTGGACGACGGTCAGGGGTGGGGCTTGGAGGTCGGCCATGGCGGGCTCCTCTCTTGCTCGGGTGTTCGGTGAACACCGCTGATCAGCGTGTCGTCGACGGCCTGCTGGAAGGGTAAGTACTGGTAGGCGATCAGAAGACGACTCGGGCCTGGCGGATGGGGGTGAGCGCGGCCTGCTGCCCGGAGACCAGCTCCAGCGCCACCTGGTCGTCGCGGCCGGACAAAGCGCGCAGGTAGGCGACCGCCTCGGCCTGGACGACCGCCACCGGGTCGCCGGAGCCCAGCAGCCAGCCGCCGCCGGCCGGGCCGGTCAGCTCCAGCGCCACCGGCGCCGCCGACCACCCACGCCCCAGGTCGCGGATGACTTGGGCGACGATCTGGCGGTCGTGGTCACCCAGGACCAACGGCCGGCCGGTCGCCCGGACCAGGTCGACCCGATGCATCCACAGGTCGCGGTTGTAGATGACGTCCAGCAGGTAGTCGAGGCGCCAGCGGGGCTGGCCGGGGATGCCGGGGTCGAGCGTGAGGCGGCGCAGGATTGTTGGCCGGCGGCGGCGGGCCCGGGCGGCGCGGGGCCACAGCCGCGCGAAGCGCTCGACCAGCTCCGGCCCGCTGGCGGCGCGGTGGTCGTCCACCCCGACGGCCATGTAGGCGTCCACCGGGGGCTTGTCGGGGTAGCGGCGCCGGCTCAGCAGCTCCCGGCGCGCCATCGAGGCCAGATGGATGCTGTCTTGGCACTGGGCGACCAGGTGGGCGACCAGGGCGCGCACGTCCCACTCGGTGCAGTCGGTCGGCCGCCCCCAGTCCTCGTCGCCGAGGATGCCCAGCAGCGCCAGGGTTGCCCGGCCTTCGGCGTGGGCGACGGCCTGGGCCTGGTCGGGGTCAGTCTGGGGTAGGCCCGCGGCCGGGATGAGGGAGTCGATCATCGGGCTCGCCCTCCTTGGGGACGCCGGGTGCCGGGGCGTAGTAGCGGACGAACATGTCCAAGACGGTGGGCGTGAGCCGGGTGAAACGTCCCGTGGCGGCCGAGGCGGCCGGCTCGTTGGCCAGCTGCTGGCTGATGACCCCGGCCATCAGGATCGTGTAGAGGGCACCCCCCTCCTCGCTGGCGGCCGCCGGGGCCAGCTGCCCAGCGTCCACGGCCGCCTGCAGGGCTGCCCACCCCAGGTCCTGCAGCTGCAGGGCCGGCTGGTAGGCCTTGGGGGAGGGCTCGAACCCGGGCACCGGACGCCAGTACAGCAGCTGGGCCAGCACCGGGTTGGCCATCACCCAGTCGTTCCAGGCCGCCTGGGCCGCGGCGAGCCCCTCCAAGGGGTCCTCAGCGATGCGGGACTGGTAGGACTCCAGGATCGCGAGGGTCTGGCGCGCGCCCCGCTCGAACAGGGCGTCATAGACGGCCAGCTTGGAGGGGAAGTACTGGTACAGCGAGGGGGGGCGCATGCCCATGCGCCGGGCGACCTCGGCCAGGCTGAGGGCGGCCACGCCCTCCTCGGCCATGACCTGGATGGCGAGGTCGAGGATCTCCTCGATGGTCTGGTTGTGCCGCTGGACCCGCCGATCTGTCCTCATGCCATGATGATAACCTACTTCCTATAGGAAAGGGAACCCCTAGTAGGGTATCTCGGTCCGAGTGGCAGCAACGCCCGGATCAGATGCTTCAGGTCGAGCAGCCGAGTCCCTGGCCAAGGGCAGCCGGGTCGTGGTCCTGGGCCGGCTCCAGCAGTGGACCTGGACTGCTGAGGACGGCAGCGCCCGATCCACCGTCGAGGTCGTGGCCGACGAGCTGGGCCCAAGCCTGCGGTGGGCGACGGCGACCACGACCAGGACCATGCACAGCCAGTAGCCAGCTCGACCGATGCGACGGGGCGGGATGCGAAGCATGGCATTCCGCTCCGTCGTGTCCGTGCTGGTGAGGCGCTGGGAGACTTTTCTCTACACCCTCAAGGCCGGCCCTGCGGGCGGCCGCCTGCGGCGGCCGTCCTCGGTCGGCAGCACCTACTGAGGCCTCCTGACCTCACGTAGTCCGATGGCACAGAAGCTCTAGAGCAGTCTCTATTCGCATTTTCAGCCAAAAGCCTCAAATGCGTATTGCCCTTTCCGCA
>JASLBL010000359.1 GCA_030146615.1 Actinomycetes bacterium | reverse complement strand
GTGGCGGTGACCAGCCTGCCGGGGCGGCCGGGCTTCCACCGGGTGCGCACGCCCCAGGTCGACCACCACCAGGTCGCCGCCATCATCCGGGCCACGGCCGGGCTGCGTGCCGATCCGGCTGAGCTGCTGGCCGGGCAGGCGCCTGGGCTGTTGGTCGTGCCACCGATGCCGGCCCCGGAGGGTGCTGCATGACACCCTCTGTGTCAACCTCACGCCGCAGAAGTGGCCATTTCGGTCAGCTTGCGGGCGGCGCCGTGCTTGGCTGGGTCGTAGGGGACCTGGTCGATCCAGCAGCGCCAGAGCACCCGGATCCAGGCCCGGGCCAGGATCCGCACAGCATGTGGGTGGTCGTGGCCGCGGGCCAGGGCGTCGGCGTAGACCTTGGCCGCCCACGGCGAGCCATGGCGGGAGTTGTCGGCGAAGGTGCAGACCGCCCGGCGCAAGCGCTTGTTGCACGCCCAGCGGAACTGCACGGCGGTGTGCTTGCCGGACTGCTTGGTGACCGGGGTCGCCCCGGCCAGGCAGGCGACCGCCTCGGCGTCCGCATAAGCTGGGCGGCAGTCGCCCCACTCGGCGAGCACCTGGGCGGCGCTGATCCGACCCGACCTTGGCAGCGACGTGAAGATCTCGGCGTCCGGGTGCTCACCCAGGTGGGCGATCACCGACCGGTCGAGGTCCTTGATCGCGGCCAGCAGCGCCCGCAGCACCTTGACCATGGCCAGGACGGCGTCGCGGCGGGCCTCGACCTCCACGGTGCCCCACAGCCCGGCCGGGGCGGCGCGCAGGCGGGCCAGCAGCTCACCCGGGGAGCGGCGGCCGCAGTAGCCGTGTTTGGTCAAGAACGCAGCTATGCGCTGCTCGCCCAGGCTGGCGGCCGACTCTGGGGTCGGGTAGCGGGTCAGAAAGTCGAGGGCGATCGGGCTGGCCAGGTCGGCGAAGACGTGCTTGGCGCCGGGCCAGAAGGCCTCCAGGCAGGCTCCCAACTGGTTGCTGGCGGCGACGCGTTGGTCGACCAGATCCTCGCGGGTGCGCACGACCGCCCGCAGGGCGCGGGTCTGGGCCGAGAACGGCGCCAGTACCCGCAGGCGGTGGGAGCGCAGGCGCAGGTATTCGGCGATCAGGGCGGCGTCGCCGGGGTCGTGCTTGGCGCCCGACAGCACCTCGGCGTCGCGCCAGGCCTTGATGGCGTTGGGCTGGACCGGCACGACCGGGTGGCCGGCTTCCAGCAGCCGGTCGACCAGCCGCCCGTCGGGGCGTTCGATCGCCACCGGAAGCCCAGCCGGATCACCGTAGCGGCGCAGGCGGGCCACCAGTTGGTCGAACCCGTCGGCGGTATGGGTGATGGCAAAGGCGGTGGCCTTGCGGCCGGCGTCGTCGACCACGCAGACGGCATGGCGTTCGGACGCCCAGTCGATCCCGACGAACATGTCCCCTCCTCGGGGTGGCAGCGACAGCTCGGTGAGGAGGACTCGGTCCGGGCGGTCACTGACTGGCGCTCTTGGGCGCGTCCCTCTGTTGCCGGTTACAAGCCCTCGGGGAGCTGGGGGCGGCGGTGTCATGCGGGCCCTTGGAGGGCGACCGACCCAGGCCGTCATCCCAGCGCTCACCGATCCCGTACGACGAAGACCTTGCCAGCCTCCGTCAACAGGAGGGTGGACCAGTGACCGACCCGGTTCGCGTGGGCGAGCTGCTCCCCGGCGTCCTCGCCGAGGTCGTCGACCGAGCCGGTCACGGCTACCACCGGTGGGCCGAGCTGGTCGCCCAGGCCGGCTACTGCCACCACCCGATCCGCCTCGCCGGACGGGTCGAGCAGGCCGACCGGACCACCGGCGAGATCCGCACCATCTACGACAGCGACCGGGAGCCGGACGGGGTGCTGCTCAAAGCCTGCGGCACCCGCCGAAAGTCACGCTGCCCATCGTGTGCGACCACCTACCGGGCCGACGCCTACCAGCTGCTGGCCGCCGGGCTCAAGGGCGGCAAAGGCGTCCCTGACAGCATCAGCGAGCACCCCCGGCTGTTCGTCACCTTCACCGCCCCATCCTTCGGCAAGGTCCACAGCCGCAGGGCACAGGGGCGCCTCGTGCTGCCCTGCCACCCCCACCGCCAAGGTGCCCGCTGCCCCCACGGTGTACGGGATGGCTGCTGGCACCGCCATGCCGAGGACGACCTGCGGCTGGGCGAGCCCCTCTGCCCGTCCTGCTACGACAGCCAGGCTCAGGTGCTCTGGAACGCTCTCGCCCCCGAGCTGTGGCGACGGACCACCATCGCCATCCAGCGTGCTCTCGGCCGGCTGGTCGGCTTGCAGGAGGGGGAGCTGCGGCGGCTGGTCCGGATCTCCTACGCCAAGGTGGCCGAGTTCCAGCGGCGCGGGGCGATCCACTTCCACGCCGTCATCCGCCTCGACGCGGCCACCGACTGCCGTTGCCCGGCCTGTCTGGCTCCACCACCGGCGCCGTTCACCGCCGGCCTGCTCGAGGAGGGCCTGCGCCAGGCGGTCCCGGTCGTCCGGGTGCCCTGTCCAGCTCTGGACGATGGTGGGCCGGGCCGCTATGCCCGCTGGGGGGAGCAACTGGACGTGCGCAACATCACCACGGCCGAGGACCAGGAAGGGGAGCTGTCGGCAGAGCAGGTGGCCGGCTACATCGCCAAATACGCGACCAAGGCCACCGAGAGCTTCGGCTCGGGCCTGGACTGGCGCCTGACCGCCGACGACCTGGACCACCTCGACAAGCTGCCCGCCCACGTCGGTGAGCTTGTCCGGGCCTGCTGGGAGCTGGGCGGCCGCCCCGAGCTGGAGGGGCTTAGGTTGCGAGCCTGGGCGCACATGCTCGGCTTCGGCGGTCACTGGTCGACCAAGAGCCGCCGCTACTCGACCACCTTCACCGCCCTGCGCCGCGCCCGCGTGCAGTTCGCCAAGCGCCGCCGGGCCCGCGACGGCGTGCCCCTGGACGCCTGGGACCGGCCCGAGGACGACCAGGCCGCCATCGTCATCGCAAATTGGACCTACGCGGGTGCCGGATATGAGAGCGAGGGCGAGCGCTGGCTGGCCATGTCGGCCGCCGCACGCGCCCGCGAACAGCGGGAGGTGGCCCGCGAGGAACTTCGGACTATGACCGCCGCCTAGCAGGAGCAGGATCGCAAGGATGGACAGGCTGATGACCTTCGAGGAGGCCGCCGAGCGGCTCGGTACTACGCCTCGGCACATGCGCCGACTCGTCCTCGAGCGCCGCATCGCCTACCGCAAGCTAGGCCGCTACGTCCGCTTCCATCCTGACGACCTGGCCGAGTACGTGGCCGCTCATCGGGTCCAGGCCGGCGACTACCCCGAGGTCGGCTGATGGCCATCGACCGGCGACCGGATCGGCCCAAGGCCCTGGCGGGCACGCTACTGGGGGCCGGACGGCCACCAGCACTCGCGCAGCTTCGCCCGCAAGGCCGAAGCACAACGCTGGCTGGCCGAGGTCGACCACGACAAGACCCGGGGCAACTGGACCAACCCGGCCTTTGGTCGAGTCCGGTTCTCGGAATGGGTGGAGGAGTGGCAGGAGACGACCAATAACGTCCGGCCGACCACGGCGTTGCGGGATCGGATGCTGTTGGACCGCTACCTGCTGCCCCGCTTCGGCCCGCTCCCGCTGGCCAGCATCAGCCAGCGCGACGTGCGGGCCTGGGTCACGGAACTGTCAGCTAAGGGCCTGGCCCCCGCGACGGTCCACAAGTGCTACCAGGTGCTGACCAAGATCCTGGCCGCCGCCGTGGAAGGGGGCATGCTCCCCCGCTCCCCGTGCCGACAGATCCCCCTACCCAAGATTGAGCGGGCCGAGATGCGGTTCCTGACCGTGGCCGAGGTCCGCCGCCTAGCCGTGGCCATCGGGCCGTCCTACCGGGCGCTGATCCTGCTCGGGGCCTATGGAGGCCTGCGGATCGGGGAGATGGCCGGGCTGCGCCGCAAGCGCCTGGACCTGGCCACCGGCGTGGTCGAGGTCGCCGAGGTGGTAACGGAGATGCACGGCTGGCTGTACCTGGGGCCGCCCAAGACTACGGCTGGTCGGCGTCGGGTTGGCCTGCCCCGAGTGGTGGTCGAGGCGTTGCAGGAGCATCTTGCCGGCCGGTCGATGGAGCCGGACAGCTTCGTGTTCGCCCTCTCCAACGGTAGCCCGCTGCGAACCGCCAACTTTCGCACCCGGGTGTGGCGACCGGCGACCCGGGCCGCGGGCTTGGAGGGGCTTCGCATCCATGACCTACGGCATACGGCGGTCGCCCTGTGGATCGCCGCCGGGGCTGGTCCCAAGGAGGTCGCCACTCGCGCCGGGCATACGTCGGTGAGCTTCACCTTGGACCGCTACGGGCATCTGTACCCGGAAGCGGACCGGGCGTTGCGGGACCGTCTGGACCGCTTTCACGAGGCGGCTGGCGATGCCGAGTAGGGCGTGTGCAACTGATGGTGGCTGGTTACACGCGGGTCTGGGTTCGCTGCTTGAGTCTCTCATAGGGGGTCTGGCCGCCCAGGCCACCGTGGGGCGGTGGTAGTTGTAGAAGTTCTCCCACTCCCGCAGCTTGTCGTTGAAGACC
>JASLBL010000252.1 GCA_030146615.1 Actinomycetes bacterium | reverse complement strand
GCCACGGCCGCCTGGCCCGCCTCGGTGCCGAGGAACTTCAGCACCTCACGCAGGTCCTTGAGGTCGACCAGCAGCAGCCCGTTGGCGTCGGCGTAGTGGAAGACCAGGCTGAGCACGCTCGTCTGGACGTCGTTGAGGTCGAGCACCTTGGCCAGCAGCGGCGCCCCGAACTCCGACACCGAGGCCCGCACCGGCACCCCCTTGGCCGGGTCGCCGGACAGGGTCAGCAGCTCCACCGGGCAGGGGTGCGGGTCCCAGGGGGCCTTGAGCTGCTCGATGCGCTCGGCGACCTTGCCCGAGGCCTCGCCCGGCTCGGCCATGCCCGACACGTCGCCCTTCATGTCGGCCACGAAGCAGGGCACGCCGGCGTCCGACAGCCGGCCGGCCAGGCCCTGGACGGTCTTGGTCTTGCCGGTCCCGGTGGCCCCGGCGACCAGCCCGTGCCGGTTGAGCATGGCCAGCGGCACCGCGACCTCGAAGTCGGTATTGACCTCCTCGCCCTTGACCGCCCGGCCCAGCCCGACCGCCGGCTCGGCGAACCCGTAGCCGGCGGCCAGCCCGGCAAGCCCTTCGTCCATCCGCCCCTCCTCGACGCCGATCCCGGACCGCTGTTCTATAGGATGAACGCCGTGACCGCACCTCTGACCTCGCCGCCCCAGCGGGCGGCTCGCCTGCCGTTCGGGCCGCCGTTCCTGATCGCCGACCCGGCCGCCGCCCGCCGCGACCTGACCCTGCTGCGCCGGGCCCTGGCCGCCGCCGGGGTGGTCGCCGAGGCGGTCGTGGCCCGGCCGGTCGGGCGGGCCACCGAGCTCGCGGCCAGGGCGCTCGAGGACGGCCACCGGCTGCTGGTCGCGGTCGGCTCCGACCGGGTCGTCCACGCCGTGCTCCGGGCCCTGGTCCACCCGACCGGGCCCCGCTGGCCCGACGCCGTCCTCGGGTTGGCCGGCCTCGGCCGCCAGGACCTGTCGGCCACCTTCGGCCTGCCCGACGACCCGGCCAAGCTGGCCCGCCACCTGCTCGGCCCCAACCTGTTCCAGGCCGACGTTGGCCGGGCCCGCTGGCGGGGACCGGACGGCAGCGACCGGGTCGGGCTGTTCGCCAACACCGCCGAGCTCGGCTACCCGGCCGAGGTGTCGGCCCGGGCCCCGGCGGAGGCCGGCGGAGGGACGTGGGGGGCCGCCGGCATGGTCCCCCGGTGGGCCGGGCGGGCCGGCCGGCTGGCCGCCGCCCTCGGCGGGCTCGCCGCCACCCGCTCCACCCCGGCCCGTCTCGAGGTCGACCACACCGCCGTCGACCTGCGCCTGGCCGGGCTGGTGGTGGCCAACGGCCAGTTCACCATGGGCCGGATGAAGGTCGCCCCCCGGGCCCTGCCCGACGACGGCCGCCTGTCGGTGATGGCCTTCCAGGGCGAGCCGCTCGGCATCTACGCCCGCTCCAAGGACCTCTACTACGGCCTGCATGTTCCCCACCCGTCGGTCCGGGAGTACCAGTCGCGCCGGGTCGCCGTCGACACCGCCGAGCCGATGGCCCTTGTCCTGGACGGCTGGCGGGCCGCCGGCGGCCCCCCGGTGCGCTTCGACGTGCTGGAGCAGGCCCTGCGGGTCAAGGTCTGATAGCGTCGGCCGGCCCTCCGCCGGCCCAGAGATGCTGCCCGGCGTCTCGACCGAGGACTGCCTCTTCGCCGACCTGGGGATCGACCCGGCCGGGTGCCAGAGCTATGAGGCGACCGACTTCCTGCTCAACGGCCGGCGGATCGACACCTCGGCCGCGCTGGTGCTGTGGCAGGCTGGCGTGGTCGGCGACCTGCGCTACCGGCAGGGCCCGGCCACCGACGGGCTGCGGGTGCTCGTGGACCACCTGCTCCATCTCTATCCCGGCGACCATCGGGTCATGGTCTACGAGGCGGCCACGTTGCCGGTCTTCGGGTCGCGGGCCGTCCCGGTCCCGCTGGGCGAGCTGGCCGAGGCCGAGCTGTCGCCGATGGGACGGCGATCGGCAGGGTCGCGTAGCGGTCGTCGACCCCCAGCTGGACCCCGAGGATCACCGCCAGCCAGCCATCGCAACCAGCGTGTAGGGGGCCAGGAACCGCCGCAGCTCCCTGGGCAGGGCCACCAGTGTGGCCACCGACCAGCCGGCTCTGATCAGCGTGTGCAGGAACAGCAGGTCGACGAACCCGTAGCGCGCCTCCGCGCTGGCGGGGCCGAGGCCACGCCGCCCATGAAGATCAGCACCACGCTGCTGAGGACATGCATGGCGAACTGCAACAGCCAGCCGAGCCGCCTGAAGCTGCCGAGGATGAGGCTGTGGTAGACGGATGAAGGCGGCCAGGCCGACCAGGATCCTGATGAACGCCGTGGCCGCCGCGTTGCGCTGCAGTACCCGGGGATCCTCGGGATCCAGCAACTGCCCGGTCATGCCCTCACTCCCGGCTCGCCGGAACGCGGTCGGGAGTCTGCCATGGACGGCCGGCTTGACGGTAGGATCGACGCCATGACGACAAGTGCCGCGGCCCGGGCCGAGCGGCTGGCCAGGGCCCGTAAGGAGCAGGGCGAGCGGGGGGTCGACGCGTTGCTGCTGGGGCCGGCGGCCGACCTCGAGTACCTGACCGGGTACCGGCCGCCGCCGCTGGAGCGGCTGACCATGCTGGTGGTGCCGGCGGCCGGGGACGCCCGGCTGGTGGTGCCGGCCCTGGAGGCGCCGCTGGCCCGCGGCCAGCTGGGCGAGCTCGAGCTCGACGTCGCCGCCTGGGCCGAGACCGACGACCCGGTCCGGCTGGTCACCGACACGCTGGCCGCGGCCGGGGCCACCGGGGGGCGGCTGGGGGCCGGCGACCAGCTGTGGAGCAGCTTCCTGCTGCGGCTCCAGGCCGCCCTGCCGGCGGCCGGGTTCGTCCCCGCCTCGACCGTCACCCGGCAGCTGCGGATGCGCAAGGACCCCGAGGAGCTGGAGGCCCTGGCCCGGGTGGCGGCGGCGATCGACCAGGTGGTCGAGGGCCTGGGCGGGCTGCGCTGGGCCGGGCGCACCGAGCTGGAGCTGGCCAGGGACATCGAGGAGGCGATCCGCGACACCCACGACCGGTTCTGCTTCGCCATCGTCGCCTCCGGCCCCAACGCGGCCAGCCCCCACCACGGGGCAACCGGGCGGGTCATCCAGCCCGGCGACCCGGTGGTCGTCGACATCGGCGGCCGGCTCGGCGGCTACTGCTCCGACACCACCCGGACCCTGGTCGTGGGCGAGCCGCCGCCCGGCTTCCAGGAGCTCTACGCGCTGCTGCGCGCCGCCCAGCTGGCCGGCGTCGCCGCCGTCCGGCCCGGGGTGCCGGCGTCCGCGGTCGACGCCGCCTGCCGGGACCCGATCACCGCCGCCGGCCACGGCGAGCTGTTCCTGCACCGCACCGGCCACGGGATCGGCCTGGAGGAGCACGAGGACCCCTACATCGTCGCCGGCAACGACGAGCCGCTGGAGCCCGGCATGGCCTTCTCGATCGAGCCCGGCCTCTACCCCCAGGGTCACTACGGAGCCCGGATCGAGGACATCGTGATCTGCACCGACACCGGCGGCCGCCGCCTCAACAGGACGTCGCGCGACCTTCGGATCGTCGATAGCTAGGCCAACAGGTGCAGCGGGCAGGCGGACTATCGGCGGCTCCCGATCCATGTGGGGGGAGCCCGCTCCCCCCACGGCCCCCCAAGAGCGCCTGTGCCATGGCCGGGGCTGAGCGGAGGGTGTCCGGTGGCTAGCAGGCAGGCATGGTGCCCGCGCTGTGACGAGGTCCGGGCGGCTCGCCCGGGGAGCTCGTGCCCGGTGTGTGGGCGCCAGCTGCTGGCCGTGCCCCCGGCCCGGCCCGGGCAGCCCCGGCCGGGGCGGGGCGAGCGGGTGGCCAGGCGGCTGCGGGCCCTGGCCCCGGCGGCGG
>JASLBL010000162.1 GCA_030146615.1 Actinomycetes bacterium | reverse complement strand
GAAGGCCGAGCGCATCTCGGCGACGGCCGACAGGTCGCCGGTCAGCGCCGCCACGGCCGCCCGCTGGGCGACGTTGCTGACGTTCGAGGTGGCGTGCGACTGCAGGTTGGTGGCGGCCTTGACGACGTCGGTCGGGCCGAGGAGCCACCCGACCCGCCAGCCGGTCATGGCGTAGGTCTTGGCGACCCCGTTGACGACGACGCAGGTGTCGGCGAGCTCGGGCACCACGACCGGCATGGAGATGTGCTCCGCCGACCCGTAGACCAGGTGCTCGTAGATCTCGTCCGCGACGACCCAGATCCCGTGCTCGACGGCCCAGCGCCCGACGGCCTCGACCTCCTCGGGAGGGTACACGGCCCCGGTCGGGTTGGAGGGGGAGACAAACACCAGCAGCTTGGTCCGGTCGGTGGTGGCCGCCTCCAGCTGCTCGACCGAGACCCGGAAGCCGGTCGACTGGCCGGTCTCGACGACCACCGGCTCGGCCCCGGTGAGCGAGATCGCCTCGGGGTAGGTGACCCAGTAGGGCGACGGCAGCAGGACCTCGTCGCCGGGGTCGAGCAGGGTGGTGAAGGCCTGGTAGAGGGCGTGCTTGCCGCCGTTGGTGACCAGCACCTGGCTCGGCTCGACGGTCAGGCCCGAGTCGCGGGCCGTCTTGGCCGCGATCGCCGCCCGCAGCTCGGGCAGGCCCGGCCCCGGGGTGTAGTGGTGGTAGCGGGGCTCCCGACAGGCCGCCACCGCCGCCTCGACGATCGGGGCCGGGGTCGGGAAGTCGGGCTCGCCGGCGCCGAAGCCGATCACGTCCTCGCCGGCCGCCTTGAGCGCCTTGGCCTTGGCGTCGATGGCCAGGGTGGCCGACTCGGCGATGGCGGCGACACGGCGGGAGATCCTTGACACAGGGTGCCTCCGTCGGGGCAGTGCGGTTGTCGAGCGAGGATAGAGTGGCCGCATGACCGACCAGAAATCCACCCCGATCCTCCCCGCCGAGCTGCGGCCGGGGGACGGCCGCTTCGGCAGCGGCCCCTCCAAGGTCCGCCAGGAGTCGGTGGCCGCCCTGGCCGCGGCCGCCCCGGCCTTCCTCGGCACCAGCCACCGCCAGGCCCCGGTCCGCTCGGTCGTCGGCCGCATCCGGGCCGGGCTAGCCGAGCTGTTCGACCTGCCCGCCGGCTACGAGGTCGCCCTCGGCAACGGCGGCTCGACCCTGTTCTGGGACCTGGCCACCTTCTCCCTGATCGAGCGGCGCAGCCAGCACCTGGTGTTCGGGGAGTTCTCGGCCAAGTTCGCGGCCGCCGCCACCGCCGCCCCCCACCTGGACGAGCCCCAGGTGATCGCCAGCCCCTACGGCAGCCACCCCGAGCCCCGCCCCGACCCCGAGGTCGACCTGTACGCCCTCACCCACAACGAGACCTCGACCGGGGTGGCCATGGGGATCCGCCGGCCGGCCGGCGCCGACGGGCTGGTCTGCGTCGACGCCACCTCGGGGGCCGGCGCCCTGCCCGTGGATCCGCGCCAGGCCGACGTCTACTACTTCGCCCCCCAGAAGTCGTTCGCCGCCGACGGCGGCCTCTGGCTGGCCTGGCTGTCCCCGGCGGCCGTCGAGCGGGTGGGGCGGGTCGCCGCCTCCGGCCGCCACATCCCGGCCATGCTCAGCCTCGGGATCGCCCTCGAGCAGTCACGGGCCGACCAGACCCTCAACACCCCAGCCCTGGCCACCCTGTTCCTGCTGGCCGAGCAGGTCGACTGGCTGAACCGGCAGGGCGGGCTCGCCTGGTCGGCCAAGCGCTGCGACGAGTCGGCCGGGACCGTCTACGGCTGGGCCGAGGCGAGCGAGTACGCGACCCCGTTCGTGGCCGACCCGGCGATGCGCAGCCACACCGTGGCCACCATCGACCTCGACCCCTCGGTCGACGCCGGCGCCGTCGCCCGGGCCCTGCGGGCCAATGGGATCGTCGACACCGAGCCCTACCGCAAGCTAGGCCGCAACCAGCTCCGGATCGCCATGTTCCCGGCGATCGAGCCGGCCGACCTCGAGACCCTGACCCGGGCGGTGGACTGGCTGGTCGCAGTTGGGGGGGTTCGAGGGGGAGGACTCCCCCCCGAATGAATCGGGGACTGCCTTCTGTGGTCCGCAACTACAAGTGGACCACAGGGCATGTAAGGGTGCGGGTGATGCCGTCGACGGCCTGGACGCGGGCCACGACCAGCTTGCCCAGGTCGTCGACGTTGCGGGCCTCGGCGCGGACGATCACGTCGTAGGGGCCGGTGACGTCCTCGGCCTGCTGGACGCCCTTGATCTCGGCGATCTCCTTGGCGACCTGGGCCGCCTTGCCGACCTCGGTCTGGATCAGGATGTATGCCGTCACCACAAGCAACGACCTCCTTGAGTCTGCCGCCGCAACGGTGCGCCCACGGCTGCACCGGGGTCGAAGGGTCTGCGCATGCTACACGCGGCTCCAGGGTGTGCCAAGGGCGGGTACCAGGTGGTCGGCCAGGCATTTCACGAGAGCGCAAGGGCCGGTATTCTTGCCTTCCCCGACTGGGAGCGACATGGCGGGACGGCAGCGGCGGTTCCTCGACCGGGTCGAGGCTGGCGGGTTGCTGGCCGAGGTCGTTGCTAGCCTCGCCAGGCCTCCCGTGCTCGTCCTCGGCCTCCCGCGCGGTGGGGTGGTGGTGGCCGCCCAGGTCGCGGCCCGCCTCGGCGCCCCCCTAGACGTGGTCGTGCCCCGAAAGGTCGGCGCCCCCGGCAACCCCGAACTGGCCGTCGGCGCGGTCGCCGAGGGGGTCCAGGCGCTGGACGAGCCGGCCATCCGCCGCCTCGGGCTCGACCTGGCCGCGGTCAGGGCCGAGGCCGCCCGCCAGACGGCCGAGGTGGCCAGGCGGACCGCCACCTACCGCAACGGCCTGCCCCCCCTCGAGCTCGCCGGCCGGACCGCCGTCCTGGTCGACGACGGGGTCGCCACCGGCTGGACCTGCGCGGCCGCCGCCGCCTACACCCGCCGGGCCGGCGCCAGCCGGGTGCTGGTGGCCGTGCCCGTCGGCCCCACCGGCCTGGCCGAGCGGCTCGCGCCCGTGGTCGACCAGGTGGTCGTGCTGGTCACCCCCGACCCGTACCTCAACGTCGGCCAGGCCTACGAGCACTTCCCCCAGGTCGACGACGACGAGGTGCTGCGCTGTCTGGAGCAGGGGAGAGCCAGTGCCGCACGCTAGACTGGAGCTTCTCGTCTCCACTGCTGGAGGGCCCTAGATGCCGAGCTCGCCACCGTCCGACCTGGGTCTCGCCGCCAAGTCGATCGCCTTCCACCCGACCGAGGCCGAGCTGCGCGAGTACACCGACGCCATGCCCCAGGCCCGCCAGACCGAGTACGGCAACGTCAACGTCCAGACCAAGGTCGTGTCCCGCTCCAAGGGGTCGACCTACGTGGTCACCGACCGGCCCGACGAGCACAGCGACCAGACCATCGACCGCGAGGAAGGAAAGCGGCTGGCCGCGCTGCAAGACGAGTACATCCGCGGCCAGGACATGGTCGTGGTCGACGGCTTCGTCGGCCACGCCGGGCCCTACCGCACCCCGGCCCGGCTCGTCATCGAGAAGGCCAACGCCAACATCGCCGGCATGCAGCGGTTCCTCTACTACGACCCGGTCGAGGGGGACACCGGGCACGAGCCCGAGATCACCATCGTCTACACCCCCAACCTGGCCGCCCCCGGCTATCCCGACGACCGGGTGATCGCCGTCGACCTGGACGCCGGCGTGACCCGGGTCCTCAACTCCGACTACTTCGGGGAGTCGAAAAAGGGCGGCCTGCGGATGTGGAACCGCAAGGTGTACGAGGGCGGCGGGCTGGCCATGCACGCCGGCTGCAAGGTCATCCCGACCTCCGAGGGCGAGAAGACCATGCTGATCGTCGGCCTCTCGGGGACGGGCAAGACCACCACCACCTTCACCAAGCAGAACGGCTCCCAGGCGGTCCAGGACGACTTCATCGGGCTGTTCGCCGGGGGGAAGATCGTCTCCACCGAGGACGGCTGCTTCGCCAAGACCTTCGCCCTGTCGGCCGAGGACGAGCCGGCCATCCACGGGGCCGTGACCAGGCCCGACGCCTATCTCGAGAACGTCTCCCAGCACGGCGACAAGATCGACTTCTTCGACACCTCCTACACCCAGAACGGCCGGGCCGTGTTCAACATGCGCTCGATCGACAACTACCCGGCCGACCGGGTCCCGCCGGCGTCGTTCCTGCTCATCCTGAACCGCAACGAGAACATCATCCCGGGGGTGGCCCGGCTCAACGTCGAGCAGGCGGCCGGCTACTTCATGCTCGGCGAGACCCAGGGCACCTCGGCCGGCGGCAAGGACGAGGAGGGCCGGTCGCTGCGGGTCCCTGGGACCAACCCGTTCTTCCCGCTCCGCCACGAGCAGCAGGGCAACCGGCTGGCCGAGCTGCTGGAGACCCACCCGCTAGAGGTGTTCCTGCTCAACACCGGGCGGGTCGGCGGGCCCGAGGGCGACGACCGCTCCAAGAAGGTCCGGATCCCGCACTCCTCGGCCATCGTGCGGGCCATCGCCGAGGGCAGCATCACCTGGGACGAGGACCCCGACTTCGGCTACCAGGTCGCCGCCGAGGTGCCCGGCATCGACGACGCCGAGCTGGTCCAGCCGCGGCGGCTGTACGAGCGCCAGGGCCGCACCGACGAGTACCGCCGCCAGGTCGAGCGGCTCAAGGCCGAGCGGGCCGACTACCTGGCCGAGTTCCCGGGCCTGGACGAGGCGATCGTCAAGGCGGTTTCGTAGGCCGGCCGGGGGTACCCGAGGCGCATGACGCGAGACGGTCGTCCCCGGGTCGATCCCGGTCTCTCCGAGCTCGGCGAGTTCGGGCTGATCGCCCGGCTCACCGGCGACCTTGAGGTCGGCCCCGGGGTCGAGGTCGGGGTGGGCGACGACGCCGCCATCCTGGCGACGACGCCCGGGCACAAGCTGGTCGTCACCACCGACGTCATCGTGGAAGGGCTGGACTTCACCGCCGAGCTCTCCGAGCCGGAGGACTGGGGCTGGAAGGCGGTCGCGGTCAACCTCTCCGACCTGGCCGCGATGGCCGCCGAGGCCCGCTGGGCGGTGCTCGCCCTGACCGTGCCCGAGCAGACCCCGGTGGACCGGCTCGACCGGGTCTATGCCGGGATCGCCGAGGCCTGCCGGACCTATGGGGTGTCGCTGGTCGGGGGCGACGTCTCCGCCGGCCCGGTCCTGTCCCTGGCCGTGACCGCCGTCGGGGAGGTCGAGCGGCCGGTGCTCCGGTCGGGGGCCCGGCCCGGGGACCGCCTGGCCGTCACCGGCCCGCTGGGGGCGGCCGCGGCCGGGCTGGCCCTGCTCAGGTCGGAGGACCCGGCGGCTCCCGAGCTGCTGCGCCGGTTCCCGGCCCTGGCCGCCGCCCACCGCCGGCCCCAGCCCGCCCTGGCCATGGGCGTAACCCTGGCCAGGGCGGGGGCCACGGCCATGATCGACGTGTCCGACGGCCTGGCCGGCGACGCCCGGCACCTGGCCGAGTCGTCCGGGGTCGGGGTCGAGATCCACGACGCCACCGTTCCCCTCGCCCCCGGGGTGGTCGAGACGGCCGCCCTGCTCGGCCTCGACCCCCTGGCCCTGGCCCTCGGCGGGGGAGAGGACTTCGTCCTGGCCGCCGCCCTGCCCCGCGCCGCCGACCTCGGCGGCGTGCTCGACTGCGGCCGCTTCACCGCCGACCCGAGCCAGCGGGTGCGGATCACCCGGTCCGGTCCCGAGCCCCTGGCCGGCCTGGCCTACGACCACTTCCGCGGCGAGGGGTAGGGGTGTGGACGGCCGTTCGCTTCACTCCCCGCCCGGAGCTACCCTCCCGGCAGGGGCCCCACCAACAGGGTGGTGCGGGTCGGCCGCGCCTCCACCCGCTCAGGAGGCGGCGAGCACCTCGTCGGCCGCCCGTTCGCCGGACTGGACGGCGCCCTCCATGTAGGAGGTCCAGACGGTGGCGGTCTCGGTCCCGGCCCAGTGGATGCGGCCGATGGGCTCCCGGAGGGCCTGGCCGAACGAGGTCCAGACTCCGGGCGGGAAGTAGCCGGCGTAGCAGCCGCCGCTGTACTCCTCGTCCGCCCAGGACCGCTCCAGCAGCTCCCGGGGCCGGCCGGCCCGCTCGCCGAAGTAGTCGGTCAGGCAGGCCAGGATGCCGGCCCGCCGGTCGGCCCGGTCGCGGCGGGCCCAGGTGCGGGCCTGCTCGCCCTCGATGAACCCGACCAGCACCCCGGGTGACCCCTCCTCGGGGGAGTTGTCGTAGACGATCCTGACCGGGCCGTTGTCGCTGACGGCCAGGCCGGACAGTCCCTCCTGGCGCCAGAACGGCTCGTCGTAGAGGGCGTGGACCTTGATCACGCTGCCCATCGGGACCCGCTGGGTGAGCTGGTTGCGCCAGCCGGGCATGGCCGGCCGGTAGCCGATCCGCCCGGCGATGGCCGGCGGCACGGCCAGGATGGCCCGGCCGGCCGCGACCGCCCGGCCGCCGGCCTCGACCACCACCCCGTGCTCGCCGTGGCGGACCACCTCGGCCGGGGCGCCGAGGACGACCCGCTCGCCCAGCGCCTCGGCCAGCCGGACCGAGATCGTCTGGGCGCCCTGGTGGAAGCGGCGCTCCTGGGCGCCGCCGGCGGTGGCGATCAGCGGGGCGATGCCGCCGGCGGAGCGGATGACGAACAGGGTGTGGAGCAGCGACAGGTCGCGGGCCTCGGCGGCCAGCGTCCCCCGGATGACCGCCCGCAGCCAGTTCCTGGCCCGCCCGGCCGCCACCCGGTCCTGGAGCCAGGTCTCGACCGTCTGGGAGTCCCAGGCCAGCGCGTCCGCGGCCGTCCAGGGGGCCTCCAGCGGCACCCTGGCCGCCATGGCGTCGAGCTCGCGGATGGCCTGGCCCATGGCCACGGCGCTCACCGGGTCGCTGCCGTCGGGCAGCTGGCCGTCGAAGCGGTGGGCCCGGCCCTCGCGGAACTCGGTGTTGAGCCCGTGCTCGTAGCTGGCGTAGGTGGTGACGCCCACGCGGGCGGCGAGGGCGGCGATGCGGTCCTGGGTCGGGCCGATCCACTGGCCCCCGTGGTCGATCGGGGTGCCGTCGGCCGCGGGCAGGGTCAGGGTCCGCCCGCCGACCCGTTGGCGGGCCTCCAGCACCACCACCTCGGCCCCGGCGTCCACCAGCCTGCTGGCGGCGGTCAGGCCGGCCAGGCCGGCGCCGACGACGACGACGTCTGTTGCGGCGGTCAACGTTCTCTCCTCGCTCGGGTGGCGTCCGGTTGCGGCGACGCCAGGCAGAGCACGGCGGTCGGGCGAGTCACGGCCCCTCGCGAGCGCCGAGCGGGATGCGCGCCGAACTCTACGAACTTGCGGTCGCAAACTTCCAGCGCGGTGACCGGTTCGCGACGATCTACTCCGGCCCGTGTGCTGAGCGGCTAGAGTCCTTGTGGGGAAAGGGGAACGCATGGCGATCACCGAGGACCGCGCGGCCCGCGTCCGCACCTTCGACTCCACCAGCCCGGCCACCGGGGAGGTGGTCGGGACCTTCCCGGTGGACGGGCCCGAGCAGGTCGCGGCCGCCGCGGCCCGGGCTCGGGAGGCGGCCGGAGGCTGGGCCGGGCTGGGCTTCGACGGCCGCCGGCGGGCCCTGCTGGCCTACAAGGCGCTGCTCGTCCGCCGAACCGACGAGCTGGTCGCCCTGGTCCACCGCGAGAACGGCAAGCCCGACGCCGACGCCCTCATCGAGGTCCTGATGATCGTCGAGCACCTCGACTGGGCGGCCCGCAACGCGGCCAGGGTCCTCCGCCCGCGCCGGGCCCGCGGCAACCTGGTCCTGGCCAACCACGCCGCCTCGGTCGAGTACCAGCCGCTGGGGGTGGTCGGGGTGATCGGCCCCTGGAACTACCCGGTGTTCACCCCGCTCGGGTCGATCGTCTACGCCCTGGCCGCCGGCAACGCGGTGGTGTTCAAGCCGAGCGAGCTGACCCCGGCGGTGGGCTGCTTCCTGGCCGACGCCTTCACCGAGGCCGTGCCCGACCAGCCGGTGCTCCAGGTGGTCACCGGGGACGGGACCACCGGCCACGCCCTGTGCCTGGCCGGCGTGGACAAGGTCGCGCTCACCGGGTCGCCGGCCACCGGCCGCAAGGTGATGGCCGCCTGCGCCGAGCGGCTCACCCCGGTGGTGCTGGAGCTGGGCGGCAAGGACGCCATGATCGTCGACGCCGACGCCGACTTGGACGCCGCGGCCGAGCAGGCGGTCTGGGGCGGCATGGCCAACGCCGGCCAGACCTGCCTGGCCGTCGAGCGGGTGTATGTGGTCGACCCGGTCTACGACCGGTTCCTGGCCAAGCTGGTCGAGCGGGCCGCCCGCATCCGCCCGGGCGGCGAGCCCGGCGCCGACTTCGGGCCGATCACCCTGCCCCGGCAGCTCGAGATCATCCAGCGGCACCTGGACGACGCCTTCGCCCGCGGGGCCAGGGCCCTGGTCGGTGGCCCGGACGCGGTCCGCCCGCCGTATGTCGACCCGGTGGTGCTGGTCGACGTGCCCCCCGACGCCCTGGTCATGGGGGAGGAGACCTTCGGGCCGGTCCTGCCGGTGACCAGGGCCCGCGACGCCGACCACGCCGTCGCCCTGGCCAACGCCAACCCCTACGGCCTCGGCGGGGCCGTGTTCGCCGGCCGCCGGGCCGACCGCATCGCCCGTACCCTGCGCTCGGGCATGACCAGCGTCAACTCGGTGCTGACGTTCGCCGGCATGCCGTCGCTGCCCCTCGGCGGGGTGGGGGAGTCCGGCTTCGGCCGCATCCACGGCCCCGACGGCCTGCGCGAGTTCACCCGCTCCAAGGCCATCACCCGCCAGCGCTTCCCCCTGCCGTTCCCGATGCAGAGCTTCGACCGCCCGGGCTACGTCCTCCCGGCCGTCAAGCGGGCCATGAAGCTCCGTCACGGCCGCGCCCCCCGCCGTCCGGGGCGCTAGGCGGCCGGGGCCGGGCCAAGCTCGCCCAGCACGTCGAGCAGGGCTCGCGGGCCGGGGGCCTGCTGGTCCCGCAGGAGCGCGGCCTGGACGAGGCGGACAGGAGCGTCGCCGGCCAGCGGCCGGATAGCGGTCCCGGCCGGGTTGATGATCACGTTGAGCTGGTAGGCGAGGGCGACGCCGTCGCCGGCGACCACGTGCACCTGGGTCTCGACCGGCTCGTCGCCGTGGCCGGCCAGCAGCAGCTTCGGGCGCAGCCCGGCCTCGGCCAGCACGTGGTCGAGCAGCCGGGCGGCCGACCCGTCATGGGCCCGGATCCAGGTCTCGCCGGCCAGGTCGCCGAGGGCGAGCTCGGCCCGGCCGGCCAGGGGATGGCGGATCGGGAGCAGGACCCGGGCGGGGTCGATGAACAGCGGCACCAGCTCGATGTCGTGCGGCGGCGGGTCGGGCTCGAAGCCGTGCTCGAACACGATCGCCAGGTCCAGCTCCCCGGCCGCCAGCCGCCGGAACGCGGTGCGCCGGTCGACCAGCTCATGCTCCAGGTCCAGGTCGGGCAGCCGAGCCTCGGTGAGCGCGGCCACCGTCGGGGTGAGCAGCGCGAAGGCGGTGAAGAAGGAGCCGAGCCGCACCCGCCCACGCCGCAGCCCGGCCAGCTCGGCCAGCTGCTCGGACGCCAGCGCCAGCCGGTCGAGGATCACCTCGGCATGCTCGGCCAGCAGCCGCCCCGCCTCGGTCGGCCTTGCCCCCTGGCGGGTCCGCCGCACCAGCCGGGTCCCGGCCTGCCGCTCCAGCAGCGTGATCTGCCGCGACACCGCCGGCTGGGTCAGTCCCAGCGCCTGCCCGGCAGCCGAGAACGACCCATGCGCCAGCACCGCGCGCAGTGTGGCCAGCCGACCGACATCCAGCATGCAGAGAGCTTAGAACCTTCATGCAATGTCCAAATGAATTGTTATCGAGGCGGTCGGGTAGCAGACGGCTATGGCGTCATTCGAGGACCACCGGACTGGGGACCGCGAGGCCGCGGTACCGTCGGCCGCCGACCGCCGGGCCCGCGCCGCCACGGCGGTGGTGTTCTTCGTCACCGGGTTCGTGGTCGCCGCCTGGGCGACCCGGATCCCGGCCGTGCAGGACCGTCTCGCCCTCTCGGCGGGCACCTTCGCCCTGGCCGTGCTCGGCCTGGAGGGCGGGGCCCTGGCCGGCCTCCCCGCCGGCGGCGCCCTGGTGGCCCGGCTGGGCAGCCGCCCCAGCCTATGCCTGGGCTTCGCCGTCTACCCGACCGCCCTGCTCGGCGTCGCCCTCGCCCCAGGACTTGGATGGCTGGTCGCCGCCCTGGCCGTTCTGGCCGCGGCCAACAGCGTCGTCGACGTGGCCATGAACGCCCAGGGGGTCGAGCTCGAGCGCCGCTACCGCCGCCCGATCCTGTCCGGTCTCCACGCCGCCCATCCCATGGGCATGCTCGCCGGCGGCCTCGGCGGCACCGCGGCCGCCGCCGCCGGCCTGGCCGTCCTGCCCCACTTCGCCCTCGCCGCCACGGTCAGCGTGGTGGCCGGCCTGGCCGCCACCCGCCACCTGGTCGCCGAGCCCCTCCAACCCCGCCAGCCCCTGCTGGCCCGCCCCGGCGGCCGCCTGCTGCTCCTCGGGACGATCGCGTTCTGCGCCTGCCTGCTCGACGGCGCGGCCAGCAACTGGAGCGCCGCCCACCTCCACGACCAGCACGCCGCCAGCCCCGCCCTGGCCGCCGCCGGCTTCAGCGCCTTCACCGCCGCCCTCGCCCTTGGCCGCCTCGCCGGCGACCGCCTGATCGACCGCCTGGGCCGCCTCCGCGTCGTCCAGACCGGCGGCCTGGTCGCCGCCGCCGGCAGCTTCGTGGTGGTCGTCGCCCCCACCGCCGTGATCGCCCTGCTCGGCTGGGCGACCCTCGGGGCCGGCCTGGCCGCCATCGCCCCCGCCGTCCTCGGCGCCACGCCGTCGGCCACCGAGCTCCCCCCGCCCCTGGCC
>JASLBL010000016.1 GCA_030146615.1 Actinomycetes bacterium | reverse complement strand
GACCGGGACGCCCGGCCCGGTCTCTTCCCGTGACCTGGACGCGAGCCGCCCCACCCCCCGAGGTGGCCGCGGCGACGGAGGTGCCGTTCGGGGGATGGAAGGCCCCGAGGAGAACCGCGGGCCGCGCGCCCGAGGCCTACTCGGGGCTTTCCTCTGCCCCACCGACGATGCTGAGGCTGCCGCCCGGACGGGCGTGGGTCACGGCCATCACCTCGGCCAGGATCGACAGGGCGATCTCGGGTGGCCGGCGGGCGCCCAGGTCGAGACCGGTCGGGCTGTGCAGCCGGCGCAGGTCGGCCCCGGCGGCGCGCAGCCGGGCCACGAACCCCGGGGTGTGCCGGCGGCTGCCCATCACCCCGATGTAGCCGGCCTGGCCGCCGAGCAGCCCGGTCAGGGCGGGCACGAGCGCCGGGTCGTCGTGGTCGACGAACACCACGGCGTCGCCCGGGCCGAGGCCCTCGGTGGCCTCCTCGAACGCGGCCGAGCCGGGCGGCTCGGCCCGGACGGCCAGGCCGACGATCCCGCCGATGGCGGCCAGGGCGTCGGCGACCGGCCCGGCCCCGCCGACGACCAGCCGCGGCGGGCCGGCGAAGGCCTCCAGGAAGACCTCGACCACGCCCTCGCCGGGCTCGCCCTCGAAGCTCGTGTAGGCGCGAATGCCCGACCGCTCCCCCGCCACCAGCAGCCCGGCCCCGTCCCGGCCGGCCTTGCGGTCCAGGCCGTTGCAGCCGATGGTCCCGGCCAGCAGCGCCCCGTCGGGCGCGAACAGGGCCCGGTTCCCCGGGGCCGACGGCGGGTCGCCCTCGGTCCGCACAGTGGTTCCCATGACCACCGTCCGCCCACCTCGCCTGGCCTCGTCCATCGCGGCGAACACGTCGGTGCTCATTGAGCCCCCTCGGTGGGCCCTTCGCCCTGCTGCTCCTGCTCCCGGAGCTGGTTGAGGACGCCCCCGGCCAGCACGACCTCGCGCTCACGCGGGGACAGGTCAAGGGCGGCGGTGAACCCGTCCTTGCCCTCGACCCGCACCTCGAGCTCCTCTGCCCCGGCCTCGACGGCCTCCCGGACGCCGGGAATCGACAGCTCGTCGCCGACCTCGAGCCGGTCGTGGGCCTGCTTGTCGATGGTGAGCGGGAGCAGGCCCTGGGCGATCAGGTTGCGCCGGTGGATGCGGGCGAAGCCCTGGGCCAGGACGCAGCGGATCCCGAGGGCGAGCGGGGCCAGGGCGGCGTGCTCGCGGCTGGACCCCTGGCCGTAGTTGTCGCCGCCGACGATGAAGCCGCCCTCCCAGTCCTTGGCCCGCTGCACGAAGCCGGCGTCCTCCTTCATGAAGGTGTACTCGGCGATCGCCTCCACGTTCGACCGGTCGGCCATGACGATCGCCCCGTCGGGGGCCATGGACCCGGTGGAGACGTTGTCGGGCAGCACGATCAGGACCCGCCCGGTGAACTCGTCGGGCAGCGGCGGCGGGATCGGCGGCTCCTTGATGTTGGGGCCGCGGACGATCTCGATCCGCTCCGCCTCCTCGGGCGGCGGCGGGGCCAGCAGCATGAAGTCGTCGACCACCGGGTCGGGGTCGCTGACCCGCGGCGGGTCGCCGAGGGTGCGGGGGTCGGTGATCTTACCGTGCAGGCCGGTGGCCGCCGTGGTCGCCGGGGAGGCCAGGTAGACCTGGTCGTCGACCGTGCCCGAGCGGCCCTTGAAGTTGCGGTTGAAGGTGCGGACGCTGGCCTTCCCGGTCGGCGGGGCCTGGCCGATCCCGACGCACGGCCCGCAGGCCGGCTCCAGGATGCGAAGGCCGGCCCGTTCCAGGCCCTCCAGCACCCCCGAGGTGGTGATGGTGGTGAGGATCTGGCGGCTGCCGGGCGACACCGTGCCGACCGTGGTCGGCGGCAGATGCTGGCCGGCCAGCATGGCCGCCGGGATGGCCAGGTCCTCGTACCAGGAGTTGACGCTCGACCCGAAGCAGACCTGGAACACCGGGGTGCCGGCGACCTCTTCGACCGGGACCACGTTGTCGGGCTGGTGGGGCTTGGCGATCAGCGGCTCCAGGGTGCCCAGGTCGAGGTGGACCTCCTCGTCGTAGGCCGCGTCGGGGTCCGGCCCGAGCTCCACCCACTGGTCCTCGCGCCGCTGGCGGGCCAGGAACCGGCGGGTCTGGTCGTCGGAGGGAAAGATCGCGGTGGTCCCGCCGAGCTCGGTGATCATGTTGCAGACCGTGGCCCGCTGGGTCACCGGGAGGGTGGCCACGCCCGGGCCGGTGAACTCGAAGATGCGGTTGAGGCCGCCCTTGACCGTGTACTTGCGGATCAGCCACAGGATCAGGTCCTTGGAGGCGACCCAGGGCGGCAGCTCGCCCTCCAGATGCACCCCGACCACGATCGGGGTCGGGGTCTGGAACGGGTAGCCGGCCATGGCCAGGGCGACCTCGAGGCCGCCGGCCCCGATGGCGATCGACCCGCAGGCCCCCGAGGTCGGGGTGTGCGAGTCCGCCCCCAGCAGGGTCGCCCCGGGGCGGGCGAACCGCTCGGTGTGGACCTGGTGGCAGATGCCGTTGCCGGCCCGCGAGAAGTGGAGGCCGTAGCGGGCCGCGCAGCCCTGGAGGAACAGGTGGTCGTCGGCGTTGCGGTGGTCGAAGCCGAGCATGTTGTGGTCGACGTACTGCACGGCCAGGTCGACCCGGACCCGGTCCAGCCCCAGGGCCTCGAACTCCATGCAGGCCATCGTCCCGGTCGCGTCCTGGAGCAGCGTCTGGTCGATCCGCAGGGCGATCTCCTCGCCCGCCTCCAGCCGCCCGGAGACCAGGTGCTCCTCGAGGATCTTGCCGGTCATGGTCCCACGCATAAGGCGATCCTAGCTGAGGCGGGCGACCGAGAGGCGGTCGGTGGGCAGGCGGACCGGGTGGTCGCGGACCCGGGCCAGGAGGGCGAGGAACTCGGCCCGTGGCAGGTCGCGGGCGCCCAGGCTGGCCAGGTGGGGGGTGACCATCTGGACGTCGATCAGGCAGCCGCCGGCCTGGGTGAGGCGGGCGGCCAGGTCGACCAGGGCCACCTTGGAGGCGTCGGTGGCCAGGTGGAACATGGACTCGCCAGTGAACACCCCGCCCACCCCGACCCCGTACAGGCCGCCGACCAGCTGGTCCCCGTCCCACACCTCCAGGCTGTGGGCGTGCCCGAGGTCGTGCAGCCGCTGGTAGGCGCCCCGCATCGGCGCCGTGATCCAGGTCCCCCCCTTCAGCTGGTCCCGCGGCCGGTCGGCGCAGGCGGCCAGGACGGCGGCGAAGGCCCGGTCGACGGTTGTCTCCCAGCCCGAGCGGCGCAGGCGGGCCCGGAGCGAGCGCGACACCCCCACCCCGCCGGGCGGGATCACCCCGCGCGGGTCGGGTGAGAACCAGGGCAGCGGCGCCCCCGGGTGCGGCCAGGGGAAGATCCCCTGCCGGTAGGCGTCGACCAGGGTCGCCGGCTCCAGGTCGGCTCCGATCCCGACCAGCCCGTCCTCGCCGGCGGCGGCCGGGTTGGGGAACCGCCATCGCGACGGGCCGGGGATCGGCAACGGGAGCTGGCCTCCGGGTCGGGTCCGGGGTCCGGGGCTCGCGCCTCGGCCCTCCGGAAGGGTCGGGTCCGGGGCAAGCCTAGCCGTCTTCGCCCCAACGCGGCAGGTCACGGCGCCGCCGGGCCGAGGCCGCCCGGATGTCCAGGTTGGCGCGCTTGCTTGACCCGATCCGTTGTGCTCACGATAGTGGCGCATGCGGCGCCGATCCGGCGTATCCCCCCGCCTTGCTCCGGAGGATAGATGCCTCGGTTGCGTCCCTTGTTGGCCGGCATCGCGCTGGCCTTTCTGGCCTGCCTGGGGACCGGCGCCGCGGCCACCGTCAGGCCCCCGGCGGCCGCCCAGCCGGCCGGGAAGCAGCTGGCCAAGGCCGCCGGGGCGTTCACCGACAGTGTCGGGGTGAACGTGGCCCCCCGCGACGCCGCCGCCGGCTGGGCGATCACCCAGCGGCTGGAGGCGGCCGGTATCCGCCACGTCCGGGGACCGGCGGCCACCGGGCCCGACGACCCCGCCCTGGAGGGGCTGCGCGCCCTGGCCGGCGCCGACCTCCGGCTCGACCTGGTCATGGGCGCCGACGCCGACCCGGAGGCGACCACCGAGGCGGCGGCGTCGCTCGGTCCCGCCGTGGCCGCCCTCGAGGCCCCGGCCGGCAAGCGGGCCACGCCCCTGCGCCGAGCCGTGACCGCCCACCCGGCGATGGCCGGGGTGGCCGTGCTCGGCAGCGGCCCCGGCGTCGACTACCAGGCCGTCCGGCTGGAGCTGGACGGCCGGTGCCCCGGCTGCGCCGCCGACCAGCTCGGCTCCGGCGACGGGGCCGTCCAGGTCACCGAGGTCGACCTGGGCGCGGACCTGCCGGCAACGGTGGCCGCCAGGTACCTGCCGCGGCTGCTGCTGGCCAACGCCGGGCTGGCCGTCCGCACCTATGTCGAGGGCGGCGGCGCCGACGGCGCCGGGCCCGGCCTGCTCGACCCGGCCGGCGCCCCCACCCCGGCCTACCACGCCGTGGCCGGGCTGCTCGCCCTGCTTGACGACGGCCCCAAGCAGCCCCGGCCGGGCCACCTCGGCTTCCGGCTGACCGGGAACGTCGACGGCGTCCAGCACCGCCTGCTCCAGAAGGCCGACGGCCACTTCTGGCTTGCCCTGTGGGTCGAGCGGGCCGGCTGGGACCCGGCCTCCGGCCAGGAGCTGACCGTCCCCGGCCAGCAGGTCACGGTCGCCCTCGACCGCCCGGTGGCCGGGGCCCGCGAGTTCGTGCCCGAGCTCGGCACCAGCCCCGAGCGCCGCTTCACCGACCCGCCGGGGGCCAGGCGCCAGCTCGACACCATCGAGCTCGAGGTGACCGACCGGGTCCTGCTTCTGGAGCTGGTCCCCCTGCGGGCCGACGGGTCCGCGTCCCGCGCCACCACCCCGCCGGCCGCGCCGGCGCCGGCCGCCCCCTCCACCCAGAGCCCGGTGGTCAGGGACGCCGGCCAGCCGACGACCCCCACCACCAGCCCCGCCGCCGACGACACCCGGGCGGCCGCGGCCAGCCAGCCCACCGTCGCCGTCGACCCTGCTAGCCGGTCGCCGCTCGCCTTCACCGGCTCCACGGCCCTGTCCATGCTGGTCGCCAGCCTGCTGCTGATGCTGGTGGGCGTGGCCGCCCTGTTCGCCTCACGGCGCCGCTACCACCACCGCCACTGACCCGGCTCAGCGGACCTCCGGTCCCGCCGCCGTGCTCCCCTGGGTCGGGTCAGTATCGAGAGCCTCCGTGACGGGGCCGTTCCGGGTCAGCGGTGCACGGTGCCGGGGCGGGCGCCCAGGGCGGCGAGCTCGTCGCGGGTCGGGAGGCCCTCCCAGTCGCCGGGGACGGTGACGGCGAAGGCGCCGCAGGCGGCGGCCGTGACCAGGCGCTCGGGCACCGGGCGGCCGGCCAGGGTCTCGGCCAGGTAGCCGGCGACGAAGGCGTCCCCGGCCCCCACCGGGTCGACGGCCTGCACCCGGACCCCCTCGACGCTGTGGACCTGGCCGTCCACGGCGGCCACGGCGCCCCGCTCCCCCAGCTTGACCACGGCATGACCGGCGGCGAGGGCGGCCAGGCCCTTGGCCAGGTCGGCCGCGTCGCCTGCCAGGCCGAGCAGCTCGGCCTCGTCGTCGCCGGCGAACACGATGTCGGCCCTGGCCGCCAGGTCGCGGCAGACGGCGGCGGCCCGGTCGGGCGGCCACAGGGCCGAGCGGTAGTTGAGGTCGAAGGAGACCGGCACCCCGGCCGCCCTGGCCAGCTCGATGGCGTGCTCGACGGTGGCCCTGGCCGAGTCCCCAAGGGCCGGGGTGATCCCGGTCACGTGCAGCACTCCGGCGGCCGCGACCTGGGCCGGGTCGAGGTCGCCGGGGGCCAGCCGGGAACCGGGGCCGTTGCGGCGGTAGTACAGAACCCTGACCATGTCGGCGGTCCGGCGCTCCTTGAGCATCAGGCTGGTCGGGGCGCCCGGGTCGCGCACCACCCCGCCGACGTCGACCCCCTCGGCCCGGATCCTCGACACCACCAGCTCGCCCAGCTCGTCGTCCCCCACCCGCCCAACCCAGGCCGCCGGGCACCCGAGCCGCCGCGCCCCGATGGCCACGTTCGACTCCGCCCCCGCCACCCCCAGGGTGAGCGAGCTGGCATGCCGCAGCCGCCCCACCTCGGCCGCGGTGAGCAGCACCATGGTCTCCCCGACGGCCAGCAATGGCCCCAGGCCATTCATCGGGACACCCCCCTGGGGTGCCCCGAACCACTCCGGCGGCCCCCTCCGGCCGCGGCCACCGCCCGCCGGGCCCGCTCGGCCAGTCCCCGGAGGTCACCCCCCGGCTCCCCGGCGTCCCCGAGCAGCGGCGATCCCACCCCGACGGCGACCGCCCCCGCGTCCAGGTAGGCCCCGATGTCGTCGATGCCCACCCCACCGGTCGGCACGAGCGGCACCTCCGGCAGCGGCGCCCTGACCGCCTTCACATAGGCCGCCCCACCCACCGCCGACACCGGGAACACCTTCACCGCCGTCGCCCCAGCCCCCCACGCCGCCACCACCTCAGTCGGCGTCAACGCCCCAGGCACCACCGGCAGGTCCCGCTTCACCGCGAACGCCACCACCTCGGGCCGGAAGTCCGGCGCCACCAGATAGGTCGCCCCCGCCTCGAGGGCCAACTCGGCATCACCCGCCGACCTGACCGTCCCCACCCCCAGCACCGCATCCCCCGGCAGCTCCTCCCGCAACCGCCCGAACGCCTCCAGCGCCCCCCGCGAGGTGAGCGTCACCTCAATCGCCCGCACCCCACCCTCGTACAGCACCCGCCCAGCCTCGAGGAACCACTCGGCGTTGGCGGCCCGCAGGATCGCCACCACCGGCACAGCCGCCAACCGCTCGAGGAAGGGGTGGGGGTGGAGTCTCGACTCGGGGTGGGGATGGGACCCCAGCTCCGGGTGGGGATGGGGCCCCGGCTTCTTGCCCCGCTCGGTGGGTCCGTTTGAACCGGCGGCAGGGATCCGCTCGGGAGGAGTCATGGGCGGGCCGCCGGGGAGTTGACCGGGGAGCGGGGCGGCTCGCCCGCCAGGACCCGTAGGGCCTCGCGGGCGACCTCGGTCTTGAGGGTGTGGAAGGCCTCCTCGGAGTACCAGGCGGCATGGGGTGTGGCCACGACCCTCGGATGGCGGACCAGCCGCCAGCCGAGTTCGTCCGGGGGCTCCCCCTCCAGGACGTCGAGGGCGGCCCCGGCCAGCTCACCGGCGTCCAGGGCGGCCAGCAGGGCGGCGGCGTCCACCAGCCCGCCCCGGGCGGTGTTGACCAGGAGCGCCGTCGGGCGCATCCGGCCCAGCGCCTCCGCCCCGATCAGGTGATGTGACCCGGGCGTGAGGGCGGCGTGCAGCGAGACGAGATCGGCCTCCTCCAGCAGTTGCTCCAGCGGCACCCGCTCGATCGGCGGGTCCGAGCGCACCTGCGGGAGGTCGTAGCCCAGCACCCGCATGCCCAGCCCGGCCGCCCGGCCGGCGACGGCGGCGCCGATGGCTCCGCAGCCGACCACCCCCCAGGTGAGGGTGGACAGGCGCCACAGAGGCCGGGCCGCCTCCAGGTCCCAGATGCCGTCGCGGACCGAGCGGTCGAGCAGCACCACCCCGCGCAGCAGGGACATGGCCAGGGCCAGGGTGTGGTCGGCGACCTCGTCGCGGCCGTAGTCGGGCACGTTGGCCACCCAGACCCCGCGCTCGGCGGCCGCCTCCACGTCGACGTTGTCGACCCCGACCCCGTACCTGACGACCAGGCGGCAGCGGGGCAGCGCGTCCAGGACCGCCCCGGTGATCGGCACGTACTGGTTGATGAGCACGTCGGCGTCGCCGGCCTGGGCGGCCACCTCCTCGGGGGTGCGGCACTGGAGCACCCGGAACTCGACGTCGTGGCCGTCCAGCACCGCCCGCTCCGGGTCGACGCTGTCGTGGTCGCAGTCGGTGATCACCACCACCCCGGGCACCGGCGTCACTCCCCGACGGCGCCGTCGAGCTGCTCGCGGAGGATGTCGGCGTGGCCGACGTGGCGGGCTGTCTCCTCGACCATGTGGATCAGGATCCAGCGCCGGCTCATCTTCCACCCCTGGCGCCGGGGATGCTCGACGATCTCGTCCAGTGAGGATGCGGCGGCCACGATCTCACGGCTGCGGTCGCACTCGCCGTTGTACAGGTCCAGGATGTCCCGGGTGGTCTCGTCGGGCTCGATCCGCCAGTCGGCGTCGGGATCCTCCCTGGTCCAGGGGAAGGTGACCTCCTGGCCGGCCCACACCCCCTGGAACCACGAGCGCTCCACGTAGGCCAGGTGCTTGACCAGGCCGAGCAGGCTGGTCCCGGAGGGGACCATGGCCCGGCGCAGCTGCTCGTCGTCCAGGCCCTCCAGCTTCCACAGCAGGGTCGCCCGGTGGAAGTCGAGGAAGCCAGACAGCATCTCCCGCTCGCCGCCGACTGACGGCGGCTCGGGGCGGTTGTCCTCGGTCATGACCCTCCCGTGGTCTCGAAGTGGTCCCGGCAACCGACGGAGCAGAAGTACCACGTGACCCCGTCGCGAACCGCCGTCGGGGCGCCGGCCACGGCCACCGTCATGCCGCACACCGGGTCGACCGCCTCGGCCTGGGCCGAGGCCGACGAAGACGCGGCCGGGGCCAGCCCGGACGGGTCGGCGGCCAGGCCGTGGCGCCAGTCGACCAGCTCGGCCAGGATGGCCACGGCGATCTCCTCCTGGGTCGAGGGCCCGAGGTCGCGGCCGGCCGGGCTGCGCACCCGGGCCAGGTCCTCCTCGTCCACCCCGCGCTCGCGGAGGGCGTCGAGCACGACCGCGGCCCGGCGGGCGCTGGCCACCAGCCCCACATAGCCGACCCCGGCCTTGAGGGCCGAGGCGAGGGCGTCCTCGTCGCCGTGGCCCATGGTGGCCACCACCACCGCGTCGGCGCGCTGTGCGGGGTCGAGCTGGTCGGTGACCCGCCAGCCGACGATCCGGGCCAGCTGGTGAAGCGTCCGGCCCGCGACCCCTTCGCCGAGCACGGCCAGTAGCGGGCCCGGCAGCTCGGGCTCGATCAGGACCTCGACCACCCCCTCGGAGGCGCAGCGGCTCTCGGCCACGACCACGTCGTCGGGGGCGTCCACGCCCGACCCGGCCGGGCCGATCTGGACCAGGCGGGGCTCGCCGTCGGCCAGGGCCCGCAGGGCCTCGCGGACCACGATCGGCTCCGAGCAGGCCCCGCCGACCCACCCGGCCAGGGTCCCGTCGGGGCTGACCAGCGCCCGGTCCCCCCGCCGGGTCGAGGCCGGCCGGACCACCCTGACCACCGTGGCCAGCGCGTACGGCTTGCCGTCGGCGGCCAGCCGCCCGGCCTCGACCAGCACCTCGGACCTCTTGATCATCGGGGCACCCCCCTGGGGTTCCCCGAACCCCTCCGTGTCATCTACTCCGCGAGCCCGGCCTCGACCAGCTTCTGCCAGACCTTGTCGGGCCCGATCGGCATCTCGAGCTCACGCACCCCGGCGTGGGCCAGGGCGTCGACGACCGCGTTGACGAACGCCGCCGGGGAGCCGACGGTGGCCGACTCGCCGACCCCCTTGGCCCCGATCGGGTGGTGGGGCGACGGGGTGGTGGTCTCGCCCAGCTCGAACTTGGGCGTCTCCCACGAGGTCGGGATCAGGTAGTCGGAGAAGTTCGACCCGATGCAGTTGCCCAGCTCGTCGAAGGTGATCAGCTCCATGGCGGCCATGGCGAACCCCTCGGTGAGCCCGCCCATGATCTGGCCCTCGACGATCATCGGGTTGATCCGGACCCCGCAGTCGTCGACCGCCACCATCCGCTTGACCTTCCACTGGCCGGTGCCCCGGTCGACCTCGACGGCGACCGCGTAGGCCCCGAACGGGTAGGTCATGTTGGGCGGGTCGTAGTAGGTGACCCCCTCCAGGCCGGCCTCCATCCCCTGGGGGTGGTTGGTGTAGGCGGCGAAGGCGGCCTCCTGGATGGTCGTCTGCCGGTCGGGGGCGCCTCGGACCTGGAACCGGTCGCCGGCCCACTCCAGGTCCTCGGGGGCGACCTCCAGCAGGTGGGCGGCCAGCTCCCTGGCCTTGTCGCGCAGCTTGCGCGAGACCATGGCCGTGGCCGCCCCGGCCGTCGGGGTGCTCCGGGAGGCGTAGGTGCCGAGGCCGTAGGGGGTGTTGTCGGTGTCGCCGTGCTGGACCAGGATGTCCGAGGGCGGGATGCCGAGCTCATTGGCCACGATCTGGGCGAAGGTCGTCTCGTGGCCCTGGCCCTGGGTCTGGACGCCGATCTTGAGGATCGCCTTGCCGGTCGGGTGGACCCGCAGCTCGGCCGAGTCGAACATCTTCAGGCCGAGGATGTCGTAGTCCTTGCTCGGCCCCGCCCCCACGACCTCGGTGAAGGTGGCCAGCCCGATCCCGATCAGCTTGCCCTCGTCGCGGGCCCGGGCCTGCTCGGCCTTGAGGTCCTCGTAGCCGAGCATCTCCAGGGCCTTGTCCATGGCCGTCTCGTAGTCGCCCGAGTCGTACACGAACCCGGTGGCCGAGGTGTAGGGGAACTGCTCGGGCTGGATGAAGTTCATGCGGCGCAGCTCGACCGGGTCAACCCCGAGCTCGTAGGCGGCCGTCTGGACCAGGCGCTCGATGAAGAACGAGGCCTCGGTGACCCGGAACGAGCACCGGTAGGCGACCCCGCCGGGGGCCTTGTTGGTGTAGGCCCCGTCGGTGACCACGTGGGCCGCCGGGATGTCGTAGGAGCCGGTGACGATGTGGAACAGGCCCGCCTTGAGCTTGCTCGGCTGGGCGTCGGCGTAGGCGTAGCCCTGGTCGGACAGCATGTTGACCCGCAGCCCGAGCATCTTGCCGTCGTTGTTCAGGGCCAGCTCGCCCTTCATGTAGAAGTCGCGGGCGAACCCGGTCGAGATCAGGTTGCCGGTGCGGTCCTCGATCCACTTGACCGGCCGGCCCAGCAGCAGCGAGGCCGCGGTGGCGACCACATACCCCGGGTAGACGGGCACCTTGTTGCCGAAGCCGCCGCCGATGTCGGGCGAGATGATCTGGATCTGGTGCTCGGGCAGGCCGGTGACCAGCGCGAACACCGTCCGGTGGGCGTGCGGGGCCTGGGAGGTCATGTAGATGGTGACCTTGCCGGTGACCGGGTCGACGTCGGCCACGCAGCCACAGGTCTCCATCGGGGCCGGGTGGCAGCGGGGGTAGAAGGTGTCGTAGCTGACCACCCGGTCGGCCTGCTCGAAGGCCCGGTCGGTGGCCTCGGCGTCCCCGGCCTCCCAGTGGTAGATGCGGTTGTCCTGCTTGTCCTCCTTGTCGTCCCGGATCACCGGGGCGCCGGGCTCGAGGCTCTGCTGGGGGGTGATGACCACCGGCAGCGGGTCGTAGTCGACCTCGATCAGCTCGAGGGCGTCGTGGGCGATGTAGGGGTCCTCGGCGATCACGCAGGCGACCTCCTGGCCCTGCATGCGCACCTTGTCGGTGGCCAGCACGGCCTGGGTGTCGCCGGACAGGGTCGGCATCCAGGCCAGGTTGTGCTGGGCCAGCAGCTCGCCGGTGACCACCGCCACCACCCCGTCGAGGGCCTCGGCGGCCGAGGTGTCGATCGAGTTGATCCGGGCGTGGGCCACCGGGCTGCGCAGGATCGACATGTGCAGCATGCCCGGCAGGGTGATGTCGTCGATGTAGTTGCCCTTGCCCTGGAGGAAGCGGTCGTCCTCCTTGCGCTTGACGCTCCTGCCCAGCCAGTGCTCGGCCGTGTGGTGTTCGGTCATCTCGGCCTCCTAGCTGGCGGCGGTGGGGGCGCTGTCGGACTGGAGCTTCTTCGCCGTCCATTGCACCGCGTTGACGATGTTCTGGTAGCCGGTGCAGCGGCAGAGGTTGCCCGACAGGGCCCAGCGGATCTCCTCCTCGCTGGGGTCGGGGTTCTCCTCCAGCAGGGCCTTGGAGGCGAGCAGCATCCCCGGGGTGCAGAAGCCGCACTGGAGCCCGTGCTCCTCCTTGAACCCCTCCTGGATCGGGCTGAGCGTTCCCGCCGCGGACAGGCCCTCGACCGTGGTCACCTCGCGGCCATCGGCCTGGACGGCGAACATCGTGCACGACTTGACCGGGGTCCCGTCCAGCAGCACCGTGCAGGCGCCGCAGCTGGTGGTGTCGCAGCCGACGTGGGTACCGGTCAGGCGAAGCTTGTCCCGCAGGAGATGCACCAGCAGCAGCCTCGGCTCGACCTCGGCCGAGCGCTCCTGCCCGTTGACCGTCACGGTGACCTTCACCGCTCACCCCCGTCTGGTCCGCCTGGCTTGTCGTCAAGCTCGTCCATCACGCCGCCCAGGGTCTCCTCGCCGCTGAAGTAGTCGTGGCGCTCGGTGGCCTCCAGCGAGGCCTCGGTGGTGACCGGCTCGCCCTCGCCCGGTCCCTCCCGGGGCGGGCCGCCCTCGGCCCCCGGCGGGCCGTCCAGGTTGACCGTGGCCCCGCAGGTCGGGCACTGGATCGTCCCGGCCAAGGGGGACAGGGCGTGCTGGCCCTCCTCCTGGGGCAACGCGGCCCCGCAGTTCGGGCAACGGCGGTCCTGGGCCATGGGCGCTCCCTGCTCGGTCGCGACGGTGGGCCCGGCCCAGCCGGCGCCCGGGCTGGCGCCGGCGCCCGGCCGGCCGTCGGCCGCCCCGAGCGACCGGGCGACCGCCCGCAGGCCCCGTTCGGTGAACACCCGCACCACCGTCCGCTTGTAGTCGGCGGTGCCCCTGGTGTCGCTGAACGGCTGGGCCGCCTCGGCGGCCAGCCGGGCCGCCTCGGCGACCACCTCGTCGGTCAGCTCCGAGCCGGCCAGGACCTCCTCGGCCGCGGTGGCCCGCAGGTTGGTCGGGCCGACCGCGGTCAGGGCGATCCCGGCCTTGGCGACCCGGCCGTCGTCCATGGCCAGGTGGACGGCCACCCCGACGGTGGCGAAGTCGCCGACCTTGCGCTCCAGCTTGAGGTAGGTGCCGCCGGCGGCCGGACCGGGGTCGGGCACGCGGGCCTCGGTGATGATCTCGGTCGGGGCCAGCGAGGTCACGAACGGCCCCTCGAACAGCTCGGCCAGCGGGACCGTGCGGGTGCCGTCCGGGCCCTGGGCGACCACCTCGGCGTCCATGGCCAGCAGGGCCGAGCCCCAGTCGCCCTGGGGGTCGGCGTGGGCCAGGGAGCCGCAGACGGTGCCGAGGTTGCGGATGATCGGGTCCGAGATCAGCGGGGCCGCGGCCCCAAGCGTGCCCCAGCGGCCGGGGCCTAGTAGATCTGACTTCTCGCAGGTCTTGTGCCGCACCAGGGCGCCGATGCGCAGGCCGCCGCCGTCGGCGGCCAGGGTGTCCAGGCCGGGCAGGCGGTTGATGTCGACCACCACCCGGGGGGCGGCGAGCCGCAGCTTCATCAGCGGGATGAGGCTCTGCCCGCCGGCGAGCACCTTGGCGTCGTCCCCGAACCGACCGAGAGTCTCGAGCGCCTCCTCCAACGTCGCCGGCGCGACGTAGTCGAAGCTGGCCGGATACATAGGCGACCGCCTTTCCGTTCCCGACGCTGGGCTCCAGTTTCGGGATGATATCGGACGCGGTGTCCGTGCTGAACAGGGTTGGTCGCTCTGCTGTGCCCATCTCGCGCAGACTGACCGATCCGGCGTAACCGAATGTGCGACATGGTCACCGGGCGGCCGGTGCCGTCTGGTCCCACCAGATCGGGACCAGGGCGGCCAGCACGAGCAGGGCGGTGACGGCGAACGCGGCCGGGTAGCCGGTCTGGGCCGCGACCACCCCGAAGCCGAGGGCGCCCACGCCGATCCCGAGGTCGTAGGCCAGGTTCCAGATGGCAGTCACCGCCCCGTAGCCCGAGGGCGCCACCCGGTTCAGCATCAGGGTCATGGTGGCGTTCTGGGTGACCCCGAACCCGCACCCGAACAGGGCCATGGCGGCCAGCACGGCCGGCGGGCGCTCGACCAGGACCAGGGTCAGGATGCCGGCGGCGGTGGTCACGATCCCGGGGACGACCAGGACGGCCGGCCCGTGCCGGTCGCCGAAGCGCCCGGCCCACCAGCGGCTGACCGTGGACCCGGCCGCCTGGACGAACAGGGCCACCGCGGCCAGGCCGGCCGACCCCTGGCCGACGGCCAGGGGCAGGAAGGTCACCACCACCCCGGCCGCCATGGCGGTGGCCGCGAAGCTGACCGCCAGCCGGACGAGGGCCGGCGAGCGCAGCCCGGCCAGGATGCCGACGGCCGGCTCCCCCGCCGACGCCCGGCCGGGCAGCCCGGGGACCACCACCAGCCCGGCCAGCGCCGTCAGGGCCCCGGCGACGAACACGGCCGGGTAGCCGAGCTCCCCCACCAGCCAGACCCCCAGCGGCAGGGCCGCCACCCCGGGCACCCCGACCACGATCCCGAACAGCCCCAGCCCCTCCCCGCGGCGCTCGCCCGGGACCAGCGCCGCCACCAGCGCCCCGGCGACCACCACGACGATCGCGAACCCCAGCCCCCGGACCACACTGACGGCCAGGATCGCGGCCATGGTGTCCGAGGCGGCCAGGGCCAGCGCCGGCGCCCCCAGCAGCACCAGGCCGGCCGCCAGCACCACCCGGAACCCCAACCTGGCCACCAGCCGGGGAACGGCCAGCTCCCCGGCCACCGTGGCCGCCATCAGCGCCCCGGTGACCAGCCCGACCCCGATCCCGCCGGCCCCGACCGACTCGGCGTACAGCGGGACCACCGACAACAGCAGGTAGAAGCCGGTCATGGCCCCGAACGAGGCCACGAACAGCAGCAGGAGGGCGCGGTTCAGGATCGGCGGCCGCGGGGCGTCGACGGTCACGCGGGCACGCCGGGACGGTCCTGGTGGTGGCGGAGGGCGGCCAGCAGCCAGGCGTGGTCGGCCACGCGGGCGGTGAACGCCTCGTTGGGCCGGTCCTGGACGATGCCGACCAGCTCCCAGTAGCGCTCGGCCCGGGGGTCGGTGTGGGCGTCCAGCTGCTCGACCAGCCAGCGCCGGAACGCCGGGCCGTCGCGGCGGCCCAGGAGCTCGGCGAAGCCGCGGGCCATCGGCGCCACCGCCGCGGCCGCCCGCGGGTCGGCCGGCTCGACCCCGGCGGCCCGCAGCTCGGCCGCCGCCGCCATCGCCCCACCGACGCCCCGCGACCCGGCGTCGGGGTCGAAGCGGTCGCCGACGGCCTCCGCCCCCCAGCGGGCGTTGTCGCGGGTGGCGCGCTGGAAGTCCTCGTCGGCGGCCAGCTCGGCCAGCTCCAGCCAGGCGTCGAGCTGCTCGGGCGTGGGGTCGGGGGGCAGCTCGGGGGTGCCGACGGCCCGCAGGCGGTCGACCGCGTCGCTGCCGGGCAGCCCGTCGGTCACGCGGTCCCAGAAGCGGTCCAGCAGCCGGCCCCGCTCGGCCGCCTCCAGCCGGGACAGGGCGTGCACCCGGCGCAAGGTCGCCGCGGTGGGGCTGGCCGCGGCCGCCCGGACGACGGCCAGCTGGCGGTGCAGCGCCTGGTCGCGGGCCTCGAGGGCGGTGACGTGGGCGGCCAGCAGCTCGCCGAGCTCCCGCCGGCCGGCCAGGAGCTGGCCGACCGTCTCCAGGGGCACGTCCAGGTCGCGCAGGGTCCGCACCAGCTGGAGCCGGGCCACGTCGGCGGCGGTGTAGCGGCGGTGGCCGGCCTCGGTCCGTCCGCTCGGGGGGAGCAGCCCGGCGTCGGAGTAGAAGCGGATGGTCTTGACCGGCAACCCGGTCAGGGCCGCCAGCCGGCCGATCGAGAACGCCTCGGGCACCAACTTCCCCTCGAATCTCCAGTTACTGGAGGTTCTACCATCGCGACCGCCATCCGTCCACACCAGGAGCGCACCCCCGGCACCGCCCGCTCCATGGCGATCGACGCCGACCTGGGTATGCACGACCGTGGCAGCCCCAGCTCGAGAGAGGACGGAGCCACATGACCCAGGCGCCCGCGCCGACCCCACCCGTCGCCAACTTCGTCAACCCCGACACGATGCACCGGCCGACCGGCTACACCCACGTGGTCGAGGTGACGGCCGGCCGCCCGGTCTACATCTCCGGACAGGTCGCCTTCGACCGCACCGGCACGCTGGTCGGCCCCGGTGACGTCCGCGCCCAGGCGCGGCAGGTGTTCGAGAACCTCGCGGCCGCCCTCCACTCGGTCGGCGCCAGCTTCGAGCAGGTGGTCAAGCTGACCTTCTACCTCGCGGACGCCACCCAGCTGCCGGCCGTCCGCGAGGTCCGCGACCAGTACGTCAACACCGCCCGGCCGCCGGCGAGCACGGCCGTCGAGGTCCGCCGCCTGGTCCTCGACGACCTGCTCATCGAGGTCGAGGCGGTCGCGATCGTCGCCTAGCGGGCCTTGAGCGGACCTAGTGGCTCGCCGCCGCCCGCTGGTCGGCGACCCAGGCGCCGAGCAGCCCCCGGTAGTGGGCCACGAACTGCTCGTGCTCGTGCGGGGGGAAGGCCTGCTGGATGCAGGCGACCAGGTGGGCGTCGAACTGGGGGCTCTCGATGTACTCGGCCATGCACTCGTCGGCGTTCGCCAGGTGCCGGTCGCAGAACTCGGCGAAGCGGTCGGCCTCGTAGTAGTTGTCGACCAGGGCCCGGTAGGCGGCCAGCTTCTCCTCCCAGGACCGGCCCGGGTCGTCGGCGACCGCGTACCAGCGGGCCATCTCGGTGTCCAGGCGCATCGCCCGGCCGGTGGCCACGCAGTACAGCGACCACTTGGCCAGGGCCGTGATCGCCCACGGGAAGTAGTAGTGGAGCGAGATCAGGGCCATGTCGGGGGTGGCGTTGGCGAAGTCGATCGGATAGGTCCTGCCGTCGCGGACGATCACCTCGAAGCTGTTGAACTCCCACCGGAAGAAGGAACCAACGGCCAGGCCGAAGGTGACGATCTCATCGCCCAGCGCCGGGGTCAGGAACCCGTGGTTCACCTGATAGCGGAGGTGCAGGGGCTTGGTCGGGTCGTAGTGCATGACCATCGTCTGGGGGCCGATGGCCAGGCCGCGGGTGAAGATGTCGTAGCCCTCGATCCCGGCCTGGACGTGCATCAGCTCCCGGCCCGAGGCGTCGTAGGCGGCCTGGAGCTCGGCCGGGTCGGCGATGCGGTAGACGTTGACCCAGCCGCCGCCGTGGAAGGGCTTCATGTACATCGGGTAGCCGACCAGCTCCCCCACCGCGGCCAGGTCGAAGGCCCGGTTGTAGCGCGAGGCGGTCGGGGCGAAGCGCTCGTTCTCGGGCGGGACCTTGTGGGGCAGCAGCCAGGTCGCGGGCACGTCGAACCCGAGCCGGATGGCGGCGCAGTAGCCGGCGTGCTTCTCCATCGCCTGGAACGTGAACGGGTTGTTGAGCAGGTACGCCCGGTCCATCAGGGCGATCTTCTTGAGCCACTCCCGGGGGTGGTCGTACCAGTAGGCGAGGCGGTCGATGACCAGGGCGTGGCGGACGGGCTGGCGCAGGTCGAACGGCTCGATGGTGACCCGCTCGGTGGCCACCTCGTGGGTCTCGCCGTCGAGCTCGATGCGGGGGGCGAGCCGGCCCAGGTACTGCTCGAACGCGGTCGGCCAGTCGTCCTCGGTCCCGAGCAGCAGGCCGATCAGGTGGGTCCTGGTCATGGCGCCCCTTCCCTCAGACGAAGCTCAGACAAAGCGCGGCAGGTGGTGGGCGAGCTGGGCCCGCCAGGATGGCCAGTCGTGGGGCACGTCGTGGCCCCACAGGTCGGTCTCGTGGCGGATGCCCTTCTCGCCCAGCAGGCGGGCGAAGGCCTTGGTGGACTCGAGCGCCCCGGTGGTGTCCTCCCACTGGCCCTGGCCGCAGACCAGCAGCAGCGACAGGCGGCCGCGCAGCCACTGGAGGTGGTCGCCGTGGAGGTTGGCCACATAGTCCATCGGGTTGTTGAAGTAGACGGCGTCGCCGCGCTCGCCCCAGCCGAGCTGGCCGGCGTCGTAGACGCCGCTCTGGCAGATGGCCAGGGGGAAGACGTCGGCCCGGCGGAAGGCGAAGTTGGCCGCGTGGAAGGCGCCGAAGCTGGCCCCGGTGACCATGACGTCGATCGGGCCCTGGCAGTCGTCGTGGATGAAGGGGACGACCTGGTTGAGGATCCAGTCCTCGAACCGGCCGTGCTGGACGGCCCGGGCCTCCAGGGGCAGGTTGGGGTCGCCCCAGCTGGCCGCGTCGTAGCTGTCGACCGAGTAGACCTTGACCCGGCCGGCCTCGATCAGGCCGGCGATGGCGTCGATCATGCCCCGGTCCTCGTAGTCGGAGCAGCGGCCCTGCTCGGACTGGAAGACGAGCAGCGGGCGGCCGTGGTGGCCGTAGGCGAGCAGCCCGCCCTCGGCCCCGATCGCCGGCGACCACAGCCCCACGTAGTCCCTTCTCAACCCCACAGCTCCTGAAGCAGTTCAACCAGCCAGGGATCAAAGGTATCGCGCCAGGCCACCCAGTTGTGGGCGTCGCGGTGCTCGGCCAGGGCGACCCGCCAGCCGCGGGCGGCGAGGGCGTCGCGGACGACCCGGTTGCCGTGGAGGTTCTCCTCGACCGTGCCGCAGGTGAGGGCGGCCATGGCCGGCTCGGCCGAGCCGCCGCCCCCGGCGGCCAGGTCGTCGACGAACCGGGTGATCCGCTGGAACCGGGGGAACTGGCGCTCGTGGTCGTCGGTGACCGGCCGGAAGAAGCTGGCCGACTGGAGGAACAGCCCGCCGAAGCTGGCCGGGGCGGTGCGGGCTGCGGCCAGGACGGCCAGGCCGCCGAGGCTGGCCCCCATCCCGACCAGGTACCGGCGCCCGGGCGGGGTCGGGGCCAGCGCCCCCAGGGCGGGCAGGACCTCTGAGACCAGGGCCCGCGACCAGGCCGGGGAGGCCGAGTAGTGCTCGTTGCGGTCCACCGGGGCGAGCAGGGCGGCTCGCATCGGGGGCAGGCGGCCGTCGGCGGTTGCCACGGTGAGGAAGTCGAGCAGGGCGGCGTAGCGGGCGTACTCGGGGCCGTCGTGGACGACCAGCATCGGGAGCGGGTCGCCGGGCCGGCCGCGGCGGCCCCCGGGGCTGCGCCACACCTCGACCGGGACCCGGACCCCAAGGACCCGGCTGGGCACGGCCAGGCCGGTGGTGGCCGGGGTGGGGGGCCGGCCGGCGGCGGCCAGCCAGGCCGGCCGGCGGTAGCCGGGGAACTCGATCACCGACTTCTCCCCGAACGGCCCGTCGGCCCGGAGCGGGTTGGCCGGGTCGGGCAGCAGCACCGGCCCGGCGCCCGGGTAGCGCAGGGCCAGCTGGTACTCCATCCGGTCGACGGCCGGCCGGGGGAACTCCAGCACCCACTCGGCCGCCGCAGGATCCCTGGTGAACGCCGGCCCGACCCGGGGCCGCCGCACCTCCTGGTAGAGCCGCACCTCCTCGAGGGCGGCGTCCGGGTCGGGCACACGGAACCTCACCCGGGCCGGCCCGACCTCCGGTCCGGCCCCGGCCGTGGCTGGCTGGGTCATCCCCGGAGCATAGCGCCGGCCCCCTGGTGTGACCTGCGGGGATTCGTTGTCTTTGCCGGTTCCTGCTGGCAAGATGTTGAGCCATTCGGGCCACAGGCAGTCGGGGAAGGTGCGCCCGTGGCAGAGCCGGTCCTGCTCATCTCCAGCGATCCGTTCCTCGGCGCAAGCCTCGAGGCGGTCGCCCGCGGCCGCCTCCACGTCGCCCGCCTCGATCCCGCCCACCGCCCCCCCGCCTGGCCGGGCGCCCCCTCAACCACCGTCGTCCTCGACGTCACCGCCCGCCAGCGCGACAGCATCCACACCTGGATCCGCCGCCACCACCCCGGCCCCCTGGTGGTCCTCCTCAAGCCCGGCGAGCGCCACCCTTCCCTCCCCCCCGACCGCGCCCGCGTGGTCGTCAGCCGCCCATTCCGCCTGATCGACCTGGTGGATCTGCTGGAGCAGTTCCCTTCGCCGGGGCTGCGGGGTGGGGATCCCGAGCAGGGGCGGGAGGAGGAGGGGGAAGGGGAGGGGGAGGGCAACGGCGAGCCCGACCCGGCCAATGCCGTGCCCCCTCGAGAGGAAGAATGGGAGGGCGAGCCTGAACCCAACCCGGCTGTGGTCGGGCCCCCACTCGGGAGGGTAGCCGACCGCCGGAGGTTGTTCGCGGGGCTGTCCACACCCCCACCCCTCCAAGGGTCCGACCCCGCACCCCTCCATGGGTCCGACCCCGGCTCACCGCCAGCCGGCGCACCCCTCCGAGGACCCAACCCCAACTCCCCGCCCTCCTTGCCGCAGGCGGCGGCGAACGACCCCCCGCCGCTCCCCCGACCCGATTGGCCGACCGCCGCGACCAGGCTGGATGTGCGGCGGCGCCGGCTGCCCGGATGGCGGGCGCGGCGGACCGCGACCCGCGTGCTGATCGGCGTGTTCGTCGCGCTGGTCGTGGGCGCGGGGTGGCTGGTGCTGGGACTCATCGAGGCTCGCCAGGCCCTACTGGTCGGGGCGTCGGGGGTCAGGGACGAGCTGGCCCGGGCCGAGGCGGCGCTGGCGCGGGGGAAGCCTGACGAGGCTGGGGCGGCGGTGGCGGCGGCGAAGCGGAGTCTGGAGGTGGCGGCGGCCGTGCCGGAGCGGCGGGAGGTGCGGGTGGCGGCGCGGCTGCCGGTGTTGTCGGGACGGATCGAGGACACTCGGCGACTGCTGGCGGCGGCGGCCGGGCTGACTGGGGCTGGGGAGCGGGCGGTGGCGGTGGCGCCGCATCTGCGGGCGGGGCCGGCGGCGCTGCTGCGGGGGGACCGGTTCGACCTGGATGCCCTCGACGAGGCGACCGCGCAGGCCAAGGGGCTGGTGGCGGAGCTGGAGGGGGCCAGGGTGCAGCTCGAAGGGGTCCGGGGCGGGCCGCTCGAGCCGGGGGTGGACGAGACCCGGCGCTGGGCCCGTGGGCGGCTGGACGACGCGCTTGGGCGGGCCAGGCCGCTGGCCGCGACCCTCGACGCCCTGCCGGCGGCCCTTGGGGTGGGGGAGGTTCGTCGCTACCTGGTCGTCCTCACCAGCCCGTCGGAGCTGCGGCCGTCGGGGGGTGTCCCCCTGGCCGTTCGGGAGATCGAGCTCGACGAGGGGGTGGTCGAGCTGCGGCCCGGCGGGGCGGAGCTGGCCCAGGCCCTACACGGCGCCGGCGGGTCAGCCCACTTCCCGGACACCGGGCGGGCCTGGCTGCGGGCCGCCGAGGCCCTGGGCCTGCCGCGGGCGGACGGCGTGATCGCCCTGGACCCGGTGGCCATGCGGAGGCTGCTGGAGGCCACCGGTCCGGTCGCGGTGCCGGGGTACGGCCGCGTCGAGGCCGCCGACGCCGTCCCCCGGCTGACCCGCGACGCCGACCTTCGCTGGCCCAGCCTGGACGAGCGGCACCGCTTCCACCAGGCGGTGCTGGCCACCCTGGTGGCGCGGTTCCTGAGCGGGAACGACCTCGTCGCCACCGGCCGGGTCCTGGGTGCCGCCGGGGCCGGGCGCAACGTCCAGGCCTACGCCGCCGACCCGACCTTGCAGCGGATGCTGGCCGGCCACCGGCTCGACGGGGCCCTGGCCGACCCGGGAGGCGGCGACTACCTGGCCGTCCACACCTCCAACGGCAACCGCAGCCGGGTCGACGTCTTCCAGCGCCGCAGCATCCGCCAGGCCGTGCAGCTCGCGCCCGACGGGTCGGCCCAGGTCACCAGGACCGTCAGGGTGGTCAACGCCGTCCCCGAGGGCGAGCCGGTCCGGGCCGGCCTCGCCGCCGGCGAGGCCTCCGACCGGTCGGCGGGGACGCTGGCCACCACCCTGCCGCCGGGGGTGACGCTGGCCTCGGTCACCCTCGACGGCCGCCCCGTCCGGCCGGCCACGGCCACCGAGCAGGGGCGGCCGGTGGTCCGGGTCGGGATCGACCTGGGTCCCGGCCAGGGGGCCACCCTGGCCGTCGGCTACCGCCTCCAGTCGACCGGCGGCGGCGGGGACGGGCTGGCCTACCGGCTCACCGCCGACCCTCAGGTCCTGCTCGACCCGCCGGTCCTTCGGGTCGAGGTGACCGGCCCACCTGGCATGGTGCCCGCGCCAGCCGACGGCTGGACGGTCGAGGACGGCGCCTCGGTGCTCGTCCGGCGCCTCGACGCCGTCACCACCGCCACCCTCGACCTGCACGGTTGACAGCCCTCGGAGCGTGTTCGCTACGGTGGTCAGGAACGACCGCTCTCCCATCCCCCAAAGGTGATCCTCTGCTCAAACACGCCATCGAGCCCGCCACGGCAGTCCTGATCCTGATCGGCGCCTGGGTCGCCAACCGGCTGGTCCGGCGGGCCATCCGGCGGATGGTGGCCTCGATGACCGACGACCGCGGCCTGGCCGCCCTGCGTGCCCCCACCGCCCTGGCCCGCACCGGCGAGATCCCCAGTCTGCGCCGCGTCCAGCGGGCCGAGACGGTCGGCGCCCTGCTGGCCAGCGTGGCCTCGTTCGGCATCTGGACCCTGGCCGGGCTGATGGCCCTCGGCACCCTCGGCCTCGACCTGGGCCCGCTGATCGCCGGGGCCGGGATCGTCGGGGTCGCCGTCGGGTTCGGCTCCCAGAACCTGGTCCGCGACTTCATCTCCGGCATCTTCATGCTGATGGAGGACCAGTACGGGGTGGGCGACGTGGTCGACGCCGGCCCGGCCACCGGCACCGTCGAGGGCGTCGGGCTGCGAACCACCCGCCTCCGGGACGTCAACGGCACCCTCTGGCACATCCCCAACGGCGAGATCCGCCGCGTCGGCAACCGCTCGCAGGGCTGGGCCAGGGCGCTGGTCGACGTCGAGGTCGCCTACTCGACCGACCTCGACGACGCCACCCGCACCATCGAGCAGGTCGCCCACGACCTCGCCGCCGACCCCCACTGGGCCTCCAAGATCCTGGAGCAGCCGGAGGTCTGGGGCGTCGAGGAGCTCGGCCCCGACGGCATCCGCGTCCGCCTCGGTGCCAAGACCCGCCCCCTCGAGCAGTGGAAGGTCGCCCGCGAGCTCCGCGCCCGCCTCAAGGTCGCCTTCGACCAGGCCGGCATCGAGGTCTCCGCCCAGAGGGCGACCACCACCGGCCCCGCAGCCGACGCCGACGACCAGAACCAGCCGGCCGCCTGACCCCGGGGGTGCACCGGCGGTTCCTACCCGCAGGTAGGCGTCCACGATAAAGTCGGGAACGGTCGCTGTCCGGCTTGTTGGGTGCGAAGGAAGCAGGTGGAACCATGGCCAACCCCGATGTGTTCGCGATGGTCCTGGCCGGGGGCGAGGGGAAGCGGCTGGCGCCGTTGACCGCGGACCGGGCCAAGCCGGCGGTGCCGTTCGGGGGGGACTACCGGCTGGTCGACTTCGTGCTGTCGAACCTGGTCAACGGCGGCTACATGCGGATCGCGGTGCTGACCCAGTACAAGAGCCACAGCCTGGACCGGCACGTCACCACCACCTGGCGGCTGTCGCCGCTGCTGGGGAACTACGTGGCCCCGGTGCCGGCGCAGATGCGGCGGGGGCGGCGGTGGTTCGCCGGGTCGGCGGACGCGATCTTCCAGAGCCTCAACCTGATCTACGACGAGCGGCCCGAGTACGTGATCGTGTTCGGGGCCGACCACGTCTACCGGATGGACCCGCGGCAGATGGTGGCCCAGCAGATCGAGTCGGGGGCCGGGGTGACGGTGGCCGGGATCCGGGTGCCGATCGGCGACGCCTACCAGTTCGGGGTCATCGAGACGGCCTCCGACGGCCGCGCCATCAGCGCCTTCCGGGAGAAGCCGAGCGACCCGGTGGGGCTGCCGGACGCCCCCGACCAGGTGTTCGCGTCCATGGGGAACTACGTGTTCCGCACCGACACCCTGATCGAGGCGGTGTCGCTGGACGCCAAGGACGAGGACTCCAAGCACGACCTGGGCGGCAACATCATCCCCATGCTGGTCGAGCGGGGCGAGGCCGAGGTCTACGACTACGCCGCCAACGACGTGCCCGGGAGCACCGACCGGGACCGGGGCTACTGGCGCGACGTCGGCACCCTGGACGCCTACTACGACGCCCACATGGACCTGATCTCGGTCCATCCGGTGTTCAACCTCTACAACCGGCGCTGGCCGATCCTTTCCTGGCACGAGCCACTGCCCCCGGCCAAGTTCGTGTTCGAGGACGGCGAGGGCCGCACCGGGCACGCGCTCGACTCGATGGTCTCGGCCGGGGTGGTGGTGTCGGGGGGCACGGTGCGGCGCTCGATCCTGTCGCCGGGGGTCAGGGTCCACGCCGGGGCCCTCGTCGAGGGGTCGGTGGTGATGCACGACGTCGACATCGGCCGCGGGGCGGTGGTCCGCAACGCCATCCTGGACAAGAACGTCCAGGTTCCCGAGGGGGCCAGGATCGGCGTCGACCTGGACCGGGACCGGGAGCGGTTGGCGGTCTCCGAGGGCGGCGTGGTTGTCATCGGGAAGGGCCAGAAGATCGACGCCTGACCGCGGCGTCGCCCTCCCCCGCCGGCTCGGGCGCCGGGGCGGCGACCCGGCGGGCCAGCTGGTCCCAGAGGCCGGGGGTGTCGTCCAGCTCCTCACGGGTCGTCTGGGTGAGGGCGCGCGGGGTGGTGGCGGCCAGGGCGGCGGCCAGCGGCTCCCTGCCGAAGGCGGTGACGGCCCCGGCCACGGCCCGGTCCGGGCCGACGCGGGCGGCCAGGCTGACCAGCAGCTCGACCAGGTCGGCGTGGCGAAGCCGCTCGGGGGCGACCGCGGTGGCGTGGTCGAAGTCGACCAGCCAGGGGCGCCCGTCCCCGTCGACGACCACGCTGTGGCGGCCCAGGTCGCCGTGGGCGATGCCGGCCTGGTGCAGGGTGGCCACCTCCTGCCAGGCGGCCTCCAGGGTGGCGTCGTCGACCTCGGCCGGGCCGAGGTCCTCCAGCGACCGCCCGGGGATCATCCGCTGGACCAGCAGCCCGGCCCCGTTGCCGTACTGGCCGGCCAGCACCACCCGCGGGGTCCGGACCCCGGCCGCGCCGGCCAGCAGGCCCAGGTAGGCCTCGCGCTCGACCTGGACCAGCGGCGGGCCGCTGCCCCGCCGCCCCGGCTCGGCCCGGCGCCGGACCAGCATCCGCCAGATCCGGTAGAGGAGGTCCTCGTCGCGCCGCTCCCTGGGGATGAGCTTGGCGAACAGCCGCTGGCCGTCGGGGCCGACGGCCTGGAAGCGGGCCGAGCGGCGGGCGTCGCGCCCGCCCAGCGGCATCACCTCGGTCACCTCGAGCCCCTGCTCGGCCAGGGCCTTGGCGGCCCGCTCGGGCGACGGCCGCCCCCCGGGGGCGCCGAGCAGCAGGTGGACAAGCGACCCGGCGGCCCAGCCGAGGGCGGCCCCGCCGACCACGTCCAGGGGCAGGTGGACGCCGACGTACAGGCGTGAGACGCAGACGACCGCGGCCACCGCGGCCGCCACCCAGCGGGCCCGCCGCCCCAGGTAGGGGGCGATCAGGGTGGCGATGGCCACGGCCACGGCGGCGTGCCCGGACACGAACCCGAGGCCGCTGTCCTGGCCGCCGCGGATGTGGACGTCGGCGAGCAGGTCGGCCGGCCGCCCGCGGCCCACCTGGTCCTTGATCCACCTGGCGGCCAGCCACACCCCGACGCCGGTGATGGCCAGGTTGGCGGCCAGCCAGAACCGGCGGGTGGCCGCGACCACCACCGAGGCGACCCCGACGGCGAGCACGTTGCCGGCCTGCATCACCACCCAGAAGGCCGGGTACAGGGCCGTGGGCAGGTCGTTGGCCAGCCGGAACAGGTCCTCCTCGAGGACCCCGACGTCGTCGGGGCGGACAGTGGCCGTGCAGGCGACCAGGATGGCCAGCCCGGCCAGCAGCCGGAGGGCGTCGCCGGGGTGGCGGGGCAGGGTCCGGACCTTGGCCGGCAGCAGGCTCACCGGGCCGCCTCGGCCGGCGGGTCGAGCGGCACCTTGCCGTCGGTGAAGTCGCTGATCGTCTGACGCAGGGCGTCCCGGGTCACGAAGCCGAGGGCCAGGCTGACCTCGCCAAGGGGCCGGGCCTGCTCGTCGCTGCGGAAGTCGAGCCGGTAGGTCACGCAGCCGCCGGGGAACAGGTAGTGGACGGCTCCCTGGTAGCGCTTGCCCGGCTCGATGGAGATGACCTCCTGGTAGCGGCGGGTCCCGGGATGATCGGAGGGCACCCGGGTGACCTTGCCGAGGGCGCAGAACTGCTGGAGCACCACCCGGACGGCGCCCTGGCCGACCCGGTCGGAGTCGAGGGCGAACCGCACCCGGCCGTTGCGCACGAACACGTTGGTGACCGTCCAGCCGGCCGGCTTCAGCTCGACGCAGGGCAGCTGGCTGGCCGTCGGCACCGCCTGGGCGATCAGCACCATCAGGGCGGTGCCCTCACGCCCCTGGTAGCGGCAGCTCGGCTCACGGGCCTCGGTGAAGCTGGAGGAGGTCGGGGCCACCCCGCAGCCGGCCAGCACCAGCACGGCCGCGGTCAGGAGCAGCAGCCGGCGCCTCACAACAGCCCCGCCGCGCCGAAGCTGTTCAGGGCCGTCAGCAGGGCCAGGAGGGCGAGCAGGGCGACCCCGAGCATCAGCCCGACCCGTCGGATGCTCCAGCGCTGGATGGCGATCGGCCGCGGCAGCTCCGGCAGCAGCCGCAGGAACTCGCCGTGCAGGTCGCGGCCCTGCTCGCGGATGATCCGGCGGAGCTGGGAGGGCATGGTGATGCCGCTGGTGGCGGCGAACGCCTCGGCGATCTCGTCGTCGTTGAACTGGAGCCGGGCCCGCCGGTAGACCTGCTCGGGGCTGGAGCGGCAGGCCAGGCAGAGCATCATGTTGGCCAGGTCGACGGCCTGGCGCCAGGGGCTGGGCCGGACCTCGGCGAAGAACACGTCGATCAGGTGGACCCGGCCCTCGCGGACCAGCAGGTTGGCCGGCTTGATGTCGCG
>JASLBL010000137.1 GCA_030146615.1 Actinomycetes bacterium | reverse complement strand
ACCGCGGCCTGGGCGCCGCCCAGGTCGCCGAGGGCGGCCAGCAGGTCGCCAGGGCCCAGCCGGGTCGGCGTGGTGCCCGCGGTCATCGGATGGGCCGGGCCCATCAGCCGCCGGCCTCCGGGGCGGCCAGGACGGGCCCGGCGGTGTGGTTGACCGAACCGATGACCACGGCCACCGCGCTGGTGGCGTCGACCAGGTTGGGCCGGCCGGGAACCCGGGGCCGGGTCGGCCGGTGCAACTGCTCGCCGGCGAGGGGCCAGCGCAGCTCGAGGCGAGTCAGGGCGACCGGCCCCCGGTCTTCTGGTTCCAGGACCCGGTCGCGGTAGCCGCGCTCCCAGCCCCGCCAGGCCCCGCCCGCCAGCGCCAGCGGGGCCGGGGCGGCCAGGGTGACCGACACGACCAGGCGGCCGTCGTCGCTGTGCTCGGTGCCGTAGCCACAGACCCGGGGGTGCCAGCGGACAAAGCCAGGGCTCATGATCGGGCCGGTCGCCACCTGGAAGGCGGCGATGGCGAACTCGACCGGGTCGGTGGTCACGCCGTCAGGGGCGTCCTGCCACGGATCGAACCGCCGGGCATGATCGCGCACATAGGCGCCGTAGCGGCTCACTCCATCCGAGGCCTGGGCCCGGTCGTAGTCGGGGTCGATCCAGCACACCAACAGCTCGGTCATCAGCCACGCCTCCCCAGGTCCTGGCCGGGGTCAGCCGGTTGGCTCCAGCCGCGGCGGCGCAGCTCCTCGGCGTACTCGGCGTACTCGGCCGCGGTGGTCTGGTGGCTGCCGACGGCCAGGCCGCAGCAGCAGTAGACGGTGAACCAGCCGTCTTGATCGGCGTCGATCGAGAAGTCCTCTTCGGCCATGGAGGGACAGTCGTGGTGGTGGTCGACTTGGCACTCAAAGCAGGCGCTCATGGCGACGTCTCCTTGGCTGTGGGCGCTGGTTGGGGCAGGTGGCCTGGTGCGGCTGGTAGCGAGGCTCGCCGTGGTGGGGGCGCAGGTTCGGGCCGACCGGGAGGGCGATCCCGCCACGGATGACCACGGCGCCGTGGGGGGTCGGCTCGGCGTCCAGGCGGATGCGGTGGCGGTTGACACCGGTCTCGACGAGGCGGACTGGCTGCTGGCAGGTGCGGCAGGTGCTGGCCATGGGCAATTCCTGGGTCAGCGGCGCGGCCGGCGGGCATCACTCCCCCGCCGGGTGGTGGTCACTGGTCGAGGTAGGCGCCAGGCAGGATCGGATACAGGGGCAGGCCCCGGCGGCGCCGTTCGGGGTTGACGACCTCGGTGATGCAGGGCCGGCAGATCGGGGCCAGCGGCCCGTCCGGGGGTGGCCAGGGATGGGAACAGACCCGCTCGGGGTCGAAGGCGAACACCCGGCCACAGAGCAGGCACGACCCGTGGGCGAACCACTGTCCCGGGGTCATCGCCGGCCGCTCCCCCGCTTACGGGCCCCGCCGGGGGCGGGGTGGGCGGTCCGCCACTCGCCCAGGATGCGGCCGGCGTAGGTCTCCTCGACCGGGATCCCCTGGGCGGCCAGGGCGGCCACGATCGAGCTGCCGGTGGCCACCCCGACCTCCTGGGAGCTGAGCCGGGAAAGGTGCAATTCGACCGCGGCCCGCTTGGTCGGCTCGGCCAGCTCTCGGTGTCCGTTGTGGGGAGCTTGTTGTTGGCCTGGGCTGGGCACTTGGCCGTAGGCCTCGGCTGGCCCGGACAGGTCAGGAACCTGGGGGTCGCGGACCAGCTCGCCATGGAGCACGTCGGCGGCGCGGACGATCCGGTTGGGCTCCAGCGGTGGAGGGGCGAGGTGGATGGCCGCGGCCCCGGACGCAGCCGCCAGCATCTTCAGCAGATAGGCCAGCCCCAGGGTGACCAGGATGCTGGCCACCGGCACGGCCAGGGCGATGGGGCGGACTTGTTCGGGCACGTGGGTGGCGTTGAAGTACAGAGTCCCGGCGGCGGCGACCAGCATGAGCAGGAAGGGGATGGCCCGGGGGTACTGCACGACCCGGCCGTGGTCGTGGACGCGGACCATGGAGGCCCCCAGGAGCAGGACCTCGAAGAAGACCAGGGCCATGTCGACCCCGATGGGGAACAGCCAGGCATTTCCCTGGCCCCAGGCCAGGGCGGGGTCGGCGGCAGCGTCGCGGAGGGCGAAGAACGACAGCGTGAACGCTGCCGCGGCCACACCGAGGCCGAGGAGCAGGGCGGTGCCGAGGACGGTGCGCAGGTTGGAGGGCAGGGATGACCACATCAGCGCTGGGACCTCCAGGTCGAGGGGGCAGGTGGGGTCGGGAAGGGGGGTGGGGCGGCCATCGCCTCGCCTTCGGGCTCAGGCCGGGGGGCGCGGTCGTGTTGGGTGCGGGCCCACTCGCGCCACTCGCGGAGCCAGTCGCCGAAGCGGTCGATCGTCTTGACCAGGGCCGGCCGCTGGTCGGGGGCGGCCTGGGCGGTCCTGCCGCTGGCGGTCGTGCCGCTGGGGACGGGTGGCTGGTCGAGGGGGACACCGGTGGTGGCCACCAGCACCGCCAGCAGGAACACGATCGCGTACTCGGCCAGGGCCCGGGCCAGGGGCCGGGGTCCGTAGCGGCGATGGACGGTGAGGAGGGCGACCACGGCCGCGGCAAGGGCCACGGTGAGCAGGCCGCGGCCGGAGAGGCCGGGGGTGGGGTCGTCGTGGCCGAGGACGAAGCCGGTCACGGTCAGGAAGCCGCCCACGGCCAGGGTTGGCCAGGTCCAGCGGCCGATGGTGCGGGCGGTCTGGAGGGGACGGGGGCCAGGGTCGACCAGCGGGGCCCAGCCGGGGGCGTCCCAGCTGGGGGGTGGCTGGTTCCAGCCGGTACGAGGGTTCACCAGCTTGCTCCTTCACGAACGGGTTGATGGCTGGTGGTGGCGGCGCCGCCGTCCACGCGGGTCGGGATGGCGCCGCCGCACCGGGACACGAGGGGGCCAGGTGGTCAGGCCGGTCGACGGCGGCGGCCCAGGGGCAGGACGGGTTCGCAGGCGTGGGCGGCGGCGGCGCGGTCGGCGCCGGCCTTGGGGCCCCGGTACAGGGCGATGCGGCAGGCCAGGCAGGACACCGCCCAGGTGCCGTCACCCAGGTCGATCAGCCAGAGAGAACGTCGGGCCACGAGCAAGCTCCTTCCAAACAGGGGACGGGGTTAGGGGCGGTAGGTGAGGGCTTGGACGAGGGCGTCGATCAGCTCGGGGTCGAAGCGGCGGTGGCCGCCAAGGGTTCGCTGGTGCTGCAGGCGGCCCTGGTTGGCCCAGCGGGTGACGGTCTTGGCCGACACCTGCAGCCGAGCCGCGGCCTGGCTGGCGGTCAGCCAGGTCCGGGATCCGGGCATAGCGGGACTCACCTCCTTCCAGCAGCTCGAGAGCGGGGAGCGACGTGGCGGGCGGGCGGCCAGCGACGGCCGCCCACGAGCTCAGGGCGGCCGCGGACCAGGGCGAGATCGGCGGCCAGGCTGGTCGTCCCGGGCAGCCGGGCGGCGCTGCGGGTGCCACAGGCCGGGCAGCGCCGCCGCCGGGCGGCCCGCAGGGCCCGGTCGGGGTTGCGGTGGCGGGCCAGCTCGGCCCCACAGCCCGCGCAGCAGGCCACCGTGAGTGGCTTGGTCCAGCCCAGCCCCCGGTCCAGGCGCAGAACGATCCGGCCGCTCACCGCCGCCCACCCCTCCGGCGTAGCGGCGGGCCAGGGCCTTGACCTTGGCCACATACGCCTGGGAGTGGTTGTAGGCGTACAGGGCCCGATCCAGGTTGTGGCGGGCGCCATCGGCGACCAGCTTGCGGGCCGCCGACGGGATGGCATCAGCCGGGGCATAGACGTTCCCGCGGCCATAGCGGGCCCAGGTCGAGGGAGGCCCGTCGGTCAGGTTGAACTGCATCGGCCCCGCACAACAGGACCGCAGCCGCCCACGGGCGTCGCGGTAGCGGTTCAGGCCCGAACGGACCCCGGGCAGGGGGGCGCGGCCGTGGTCGGACTCGACCTTGCCGATG
>JASLBL010000111.1 GCA_030146615.1 Actinomycetes bacterium | reverse complement strand
GACCGCGCGTTCCTCGGCGGCATCTTGGGGTGGTCGGGCCGATAGCAGGGTGGGCACGGATCTCCGGGTCGGTGGCAGGAAGCCACCAAGCCAACCACTCCTATCATCTACAACCAAATTAAGGAACGCAGCACTAAGCTTGTGATTTAACTCTGCAGGGCTGTTTGTGCTGGTCAGGTTGCCTATAGCCGTCGAGTGGGTCAGGCTGCGCGGCCATGCCGATGCCAACCTTCCCCCTCACGCGGCTCGACCACTTCCGGGCTGAGCTGCACGCCTGCTTCACCCGCCGCGCCGATGCGCTGTTCGAGCTCGGCGATGCGCTGCTCTGCGCCCCGGCGGTCCCGTCGCTGCCCCACCTGAGCCTGGAGGCGGTCCACCAGCGCGGCTGGGGGAGCGTCTATGCCGCCCTGGCCGGAGGTGAGGTCGATGCCGAGCGGCTGCGCGAGCTGCTCGCGGGCAGCCTGCCGGCCGCCGACCCGCCGGTCTTCGCCGTTGATGTGACCACCTGGCCGCGCTGCGACGCCGAGTGCTCCCCGGAGCGCGGCTACTACCATCCCTCACGCCACTCCGCGGGCCAGCCGATCATCGCTGGCTGGGCCTTCCAGTGGATCGCGCAGCTCAGCTTCGAGCGGGATTCTTGGACCGCCCCGGTGGATGCCCGCCGGCTGCATCCCTTGGAGGACACCGACCAGACTGCCGCAGCACAGATCCGGGCGCTGCTGGCCCGGCTGCCCGCCAGTGAGGCCATGCCGCTGTTCGTGTTCGACGGCGGCTACGACTCCGCCCAGCTCACCTTGGACCTGGCCGACGCGCCCGCCGCCGTGCTGGTGCGGCTGCGCTCGGACCGCTGCTTCTACGACGACCCACCACTACGGCCACCTGGCAGCACGGGCCGGCCGCGTCGTCACGGCGCCAAGTTCAACTGTGCCGACCCAACCACCTGGCCGGCTCCCACCGCGACCCTTAACACCAGCGACGACCAGTACGGCGCCGTGAACGTGCAGGCCTGGGGCGGGCTGCATCCCAAGCAGCAGCGCCACCCCGGCCACGGCAGCCGTGGGCCCCGCCCGATCGTGCGCGGCACGATCATCCGCCTCCAGGTCGAGCGGGTCCCCGCCGAGACGCGGCCGCCGAAGGTGCTGTGGCTGTGGTGGGCCGGCCCTGGCGAGCTGGATCTGGACCTGGCCTGGCGGGCGTACGTGCGCCGGTTCGACTTGGAGCACACGGTCCGGTTCTGTAAGCAGACCCTCGGCTGGACCACCCTGCGCCCCCGCCATCCCGAGCAGGCCGACCGCTGGACCTGGCTGGTCCTGGCCGGTTATGCCCAGCTGCGCCTGGCCCGCCAGGTCGCCGGCGATCAACGGCTGCCCTGGGAGCGGCCCCGACCCCAACCGCGGCTGTCACCGGTCCGGGTCCGCCGCGGCTTTCCGCAGCTTCTCCTCCGGCTCGGCTCGCCAGCTGCTGCGCCGAAACCCTCAGGATGCCCGCCGGGTCGGCCCAAGGGCCGCGGCTCGGCTCCCGCGAGGCGCTACCCGGCGGTTAAGAAGCCCACCAAGAAGCCCAGGAAGAAGTCAGCCACGACCGCGAAGGCCGCCTGACAGTCCAACCCGCCCTTCAGCCCGTTGACCTCGGTCGACGGCCGACTCAGCACGTCAGCGGGTTAAATCACAAGCTAAGACACGGCTGATTTCGTAGGAATCACCGTCGGTGCTGTCGCCACTGCGTGGCGATCGTGGAGCCTGTTGCGGCCAACGTCGTGGGACCGGGTCGTGCAACCCTCACGCGCCAGCTACATTCATCATGCATGGGCCAGGAGGAGGGCGCGGCGCAGCAGCCCAGGGCGGATGGCGGCCAGCATGCTTCGCCGGTCGGCTTGTCACTGTTCGAAGGCGCCGGGTGGTTCCAGCTGGGCCAGCTCCTCAGCATAGGGTTCGGTCTCGGCCAGCCAGGCGGCCGCGGTGGCGGCGAAGGCCGGGGTGACGTCGATCTCGATGATGTCGTGGAACCCGGCGGCGCGGAGCAGCCGCTGGTGGTCGCTGCGCATGGCCACCGCCCTGGGCCTAGCTCGCCGGGCCCGCCGGCGAGCGCCGGCGACAGCCCCGGCGATTCAACGATGGTGTAGAAGCCGAGGCGTCCACCGGGTGCCAGCAGCCTTCTGCAGGCTCTCAGCACGGAGAGCTTGGCGCGCAGTCAACACAGCACGTCGGTGGGATGACGACATCGAAGCTGCCGGCCTCAAACGGCAGCCCGCTGGCCGCGGCGGCGACCACGCCCGTCCGGGCGGCGAGCCCTTCGCTGGTCGCGCGGTCGGCGGCCACTACCAGTACCAAGGTCGGCTGGCCGGCCGACGCGGAAACGTCAGATTGAGCGCAGGCCGTACAGCACCCGCTCCAGCAGCGCAAGGTCGGGACGGTCGCCGCCCTGGGTCGGCCGGTGGACCATGACCATGCCCTCGTCGGCCATGTCGCCCACCAGCACCCTGGTCACGCCCAGGGGAAGGTCGAGGCGGGCCGAGATCTCGGCGATGGACAGGATGTCGCGGCACAGGGCGGCGATCGCCCGCTGCTCCACGGTCAGCTTCGGCGACCGCTCGCCCAGGGAGGTGGTGGAGACCAGCGCCTCGATCTCGAGATCGGTATGGGCCGGGCGGGTGCGCCCGCCGGTCATGGCGTAGGGCCGGACCCGGCGGCGACCGGCGGCTGGCTGGTCTTCGGGAGTGGTCACGCGCGGTGCCTCATCTGGCTTGGCGTGGGCTCATGTCGGAAGGGTGGCCTGGAGCTCGGCACGGAGGCTGGGAGTGAGGACGTCACCGGCACGGGCCACGAGCACGGTCATCTCGTAGGCGACCACGGCGACGTTGCAGGAGGAGGAGGCGAGCACGGTCAGGGAGGAGCCGTCGCTGATCGACATGACGAACAGGAAGCCGCGGTCCATCTCGACGACCGTCTGGGTGACCAGGCCGCCGTCGAAGCAGCGGGAGGCGCCCAGGGTCAGGCTGGCCAGGCCCGAGGCGATGGCGGCCAGCTGGTCGGCCCGTGGGCGGTCGAGGTGCTCCGACACCGCCACCGGCAGCCCGTCGGCGGAGACGACCATCGCGTGGGCAACCCCCGGCGTGGCCTTGGCGAAGTTCGCGACCAGCCAGTTGAGGTTACGGGCCTCGCTGCTGAGCTGTGCCATCTCCCCCCTCCGTGGCCGCTAGGACGCGTCCGGAGGACGCTCGCCGGTGTCCGAGCCGCCAGCGACCGTCCGGCCTCGCTCGATCCCGGTGCGGTAGCTGGACAGCATGCTGCGGACCTCGTCCGGGGACCAGCCAGACGCCGGGCCGGGCGCCGGCTCGCCACCGCCCTGCTGGCTGGCGA
>JASLBL010000096.1 GCA_030146615.1 Actinomycetes bacterium | reverse complement strand
CCGCGTTCACCTCGATTCTGGAGCAGCCGTGGTCTCGACCGCCCTTCCCACCGACGTTCCCGAGCTCGTCGACTGGCAGCTCGCCGCCCGGGTCGGCCGCCGGGTGGCCGGCGGGTCCGAGCTGCCCGCCCGGGCTGCCTGGTCGCGCCAGTTCACCGAGCTGTCGACCACCGCCGACCGGGCCGTGGCCGAGTTCACCGGCCTCGGCGGGGAGCTGCCGCCGCCGGTGGCCGAGCCGCTCGACCGCGGCGAGTGGGTCGAGGCCAACCTGGCCACCCTGCGCCGGGTCCTGCGGCCCCTGGCCGTGAAGGTGGCCGAGCGCAAGGCCTGGAGGGCCAGCGGCCCGGTGCCGACGGCCATGCGCACCAGCACCAGGGCGATCGCCGGGGCCCAGGCCGGCACCCTGCTCGGCTACGTCGGCCAGCGGGTGCTCGGCCAGTACGACCTGCCCATTCCCGGCCCCGACCAGGCCGCCTCGGTCAACGGCGACGCCTCCCAGGTCCCGGTCAGGGCCCACGGCGAGGGGACCGTCTGGTACGTGGTCCCCAACATCGTGGCCACCGAGCGGCGCCACCGCTTCCGCCCGGCCGACTTCCGGCTCTGGATCGCCCTCCACGAGACCGCCCACCGCCGCCAGTTCCGCGGGGTGGCCTGGCTGCCTGGCCACATCCAGGGCCTGCTGGACGAGTACCTGGGCTCGGTGGAGGTGGACGACGAGGCCCTCAAGCGCCTCACCGACCGGCTCCAAGGACTGGCCAGGCGGGTGATCGCCGGGCAGCGGATCGAGCTGCTCGACCTGCTGGTCACCCCCGAGCAGAAGACCATCGTCGACCGGATCCAGTCGACCATGACCGTGCTCGAGGGCCACGGCGAGTTCGTCATGGACCAGGTCGGGGACCGGCTCGTCCCTGGCCACCAGCACATGCACGACACCCTGCGGGCCCGCCGCAACGCCCAGGGGGCGGCGGAGCGCCTGATCCAGCAGCTGCTCGGCTTCCGGCAGAAGCTCGACCAGTACGCCATGGGGGAGAAGTTCGTGCGCCGGCTGTTCGAGCGCGGCGGCATGGACGCCGTCAACCGGGTCTTCGCCGAGCCGGCGGCCCTCCCGACGATGGATGAGGTCCGCGACCCCGACCGGTACCTTGCCCGTTCCATGTAGCAGCGCGGTCGCGATGACCTGGGGACCGCTACCTGGCCAGGGCCGGCTGACGGCGCGACCGCCATGACCAGGGCCCCGGCCGAGCTCCGCCTGGTCGCCGACCGGGCCGCCAAGGCCCTGACCGCGGCCGGGGTGCCGGCGGCCGGCGACGGGGTCGCGGTCGCCGTCTCCGGGGGCGCCGACTCCCTGGCCCTGCTCCACGCCCTGCGGGCTCTGGCCGGCCCCCGCGACTGGCGGCTGGCCGTGGTCACCGTCGACCACGGGCTGCGGCCCGGCTCGGCGGCCGACGCCGCCTTCGTGGCCGACCACGCCAAGGTCCTGGGCCTCCCGGTCCGGGTCTGCACCCTCGGCCCGGCCGAGCTGGAGCCGCACCGCCAGGCCGGCCCCGAGGGGGCGGCCAGGGCGGCCAGGTACGCCGCCCTGTGGCCGGCTACCGACGACCTCGGCTGCTCCTGGCTGGCCACCGGCCACACCCTGGACGACCAGGCCGAGACGGTCCTGCTCCAGCTGCTGCGGGGCGCCGGCCCGGACGGCCTGGCCGGCATGGCGGTCCGCAGCGGCCGCCTGCTGCGGCCCCTGCTCGGGGCCCGGCGGGCCGACACCCGGGCCTGCTGCGCGGCCATCGGCCTGGAGTGGCGCGAGGACCCGACCAACGCCGGCGACGGCCCTCTGCGTAACCGGGTCCGCCAGCGCCTGCTGCCCCTGCTGGAGGAGCTGCGCCCCGGGGCGGCCCAGGCCCTGGCCCGCACCGCCGCCCTGGCCGCCGACGAGCGGGCCTGGCTCGACCCGCTGGTCGCCGAGGCCCTGGCCGCCACGCTGGCGGGGGGTGTGGAGGGTGCGGGGGGTGTGGACAGCCAAGCGCCCCCCAACCCGCCGTGGGCTACCCTCCCGGATGGGGCCCCAACAACCCGGGGTGCGGGTACCGCATGGCCCGATGCGGGTACCGCGCGGCTCGACCCGAAGGCCCTGGCCGGCCTGCCGGTGGCCCTGGCCCGGCGGGTCGTCCGGGAGGCGGCCAGGCAGGCCGGCGAGCCCGTGCCCGACGCCGCCGCCATCGACCGGTTCCTGGCCCACCCGGCTGATTGACGGAGCCGCTAGGCTTACCCCTCCCGAGCGGATCCCATCAGGAGCCAGGCGCCCGTGTACGAGGACGACATCGAGTCGGTGCTGCTCACCGAGGACCAGGTCCAGACCAAGGTCCGCGACCTGGCCGCCCAGATCTCCAAGGACTACGCGGGCCGCGACGTGCTGCTGGTCGGCGTGCTCAAGGGCGCCTTCATCCTCATGGCCGACCTGGCCAGGCACCTGACCGTGCCCCATGAGTTCGACTTCATGGCGGTGTCTTCCTACGGCTCGGCCACCCAGACCTCGGGCGTCGTCCGCATCCTCAAGGACCTCGACCGCGAGATCCAGGGCCGCGACGTGCTCATCATCGAGGACATCATCGACTCCGGCCTGACCCTCAACTACCTGCTCAAGAACTTGCGCAGCCGGCGCCCGGCCACCCTCGAGGTGTGCGCCCTGCTCTACAAGCCCGAGCAGCTCAAGGCCGACATCGAGGTGAAGTACGCCGGCTTCGACATCCCGAGCGTGTTTGTGGTCGGGTACGGGCTGGACTACGCCGAGCGCTACCGCAACCTGCCGTTCGTGGGCACGCTGAAGCCCGAGATGTACCGCGGCCGGTGAGGCGCCTGCTACGATGACGCTTCTGACCACGCATTTCAGTGACTGCCCCCTCCGAGCCGGGCGTGGCCCGATTCCTCCCGCTTCACAAACGGCAAGGTCGTGCCACTATGGACCGGGGAGGAGCGACAGGATGACAAGATGCCCAATCTGAACCGACTGTTCCGTGGACCAATGGCGTACCTGCTGTTGATCCTCGTGCTGGTGTTTCTGTTCTTCCGTTTCTTCGCGGCCAGCCCGCAGGTCGAGGAGGCCCGGCTGTCCGACGTGGTCAAGAGCATCACCGACGGCCGCGTCAAGGACATCACCCTGAAGGACCAGGACCAGAAGATCACGGGCACCTACACCGACGGGCGCAAGTTCGAGGCCGCCTACACCGAGCTCCAGGGCAAGGACCTGTTCCAGCTGGCCAGGGAGGAAGGCATCCCGGCCCGGGTCGACCCCCGCGGCCAGTCGGTGCTGGTCCAGATCCTCATCCAGCTGCTCCCCTTCGCCGTGCTCCTGCTGCTGTTCTTCTTCCTCATGCAGCAGATGCAGGGCGGCGGCAACCGGGTCATGAGCTTCGGCAAGTCCAAGGCCCGCCTGGTCACCAAGGACCAGCCCAAGATCACCTTCCAGGACGTGGCCGGGGTCGACGAGGCGGTCGAGGAGCTCCAGGAGATCAAGGAGTTCCTCGAGAACCCGGCCAAGTTCCAGGCCATGGGGGCCAAGATCCCCAAGGGCGTGCTGCTGTTCGGCCCCCCGGGCACCGGCAAGACCCTGCTCGCTCGGGCCGTGGCCGGCGAGGCCGGGGTGCCGTTCTTCTCCATCTCGGGCTCCGACTTCGTGGAGATGTTCGTCGGCGTCGGCGCCTCCCGCGTCCGCGACCTGTTCGAGCAGGCCAAGGCGAACGCCCCCGCAATCGTGTTCGTGGACGAGATCGACGCCGTCGGCCGCCAGCGCGGAGCCGGCCTGGGCGGCGGTCACGACGAGCGCGAGCAGACCCTGAACCAGCTGCTGGTCGAGATGGACGGCTTCGACGTCAAGTCGGGCGTGATCCTGATCGCGGCCACCAACCGGCCCGACATCCTCGACCCGGCCCTGCTCCGCCCGGGCCGCTTCGACCGCCAGATCACCGTCGACCGCCCCGACCTCAAGGGCCGCCTGGACATCCTCAAGGTCCACGCCCGCGGCAAGCCGATCGCCCCCGGGATCGACCTGGAGGTCCTGGCCCGCCGGACCCCGGGCTTCACCGGGGCCGACCTGGCCAACGTGGTCAACGAGGCCGCCCTGCTGTCGGCCCGCCACGGCGCCAGGGAGATCGTCGACGACGAGCTGGAGGAGGCGATCGACCGGGTGATCGCCGGCCCGGAGCGCAAGACCCGCGTGATCTCCGACAAGGAGAAGCGCATGATCGCCTACCACGAGTCGGGCCACGCGATCGTCGGGCACGCCCTGCCCAACGCCGACCCGATCCACAAGGTGTCGGTGATCTCCCGCGGCCGCGCCCTCGGCTGGACCCTCAGCCTCCCGGTCGAGGACAAGTTCCTGGTCACCCGGAGCGAGATGATCGACGAGCTGGCCATGCTGCTGGGCGGCCGGGTGGCCGAGGAGCTGTGGTTCCTCGACCCGACCACCGGCGCCTCCAACGACATCGAGAAGGCCACCCAGGTGGCCCGCAAGATGGTCTGCGAGTACGGCATGAGCGACCGGCTCGGCTCTCTGGTCCTTGGCACCAAGCAGGAGAACGTGTTCCTGGGCCGCGACTTCGGCCACCAGCAGGACTACTCCGAGCAGGTCGCCTTCGAGATCGACAAGGAGATGCGCCGTCTCATCGACGAGGCCCACGCCGAGGCCGAGCAGATCCTGACCACCTACCGCGATGTGGCCGACGCCATGGTCGAGGCGCTGATGGAGAAGGAGACCATCGGCAAGGAGGAGCTGGCCCAGATCCTCGCCCCGGTGGTCAAGCGCCCGGCCCGCGGCATCATGGCCCCGCCCCCCGGCCACGTCCGCTCCAACGGCGGCCGTTCCCGGGACGAGGCCGGCATCGCCCGCGCCCAGGACGGCTCGCCGTCCGACTGAGCGCCCTCCCAGGTGGCGGCTTCGACCAGGACAAGGTCGAGCGCGGCGTCCGCCTGATCCTCGAGGGGATCGGCGAGGACCTCGACCGCCACGGCCTCAACGACACCCCGGCCCGGGTCGCCCGCATGTACGCCGAGATCACCACGGGCCTCCGCGAGGACCCCACCCGGGCTCTGGACGCGGTGTTCGACGAGGGCCACGACGAGATGGTCATGATCCGGGACATCCCCATGGCGTCGATCTGTGAGCACCATCTGATCCCGTTCGTCGGCAAGGCCCACGTCGCCTACGTCCCCAACGAGAAGGGCCGGATCACCGGCCTCTCCAAGCTCGCCCGCCTGGTCGACGGCCTGTCCAGACGGCCCCAGGTGCAGGAGCGGCTGACCGCCCAGATCGCCGACGCCATGGTCGACCGCCTGGAGCCGCGGGGCGCCCTGGTCGTGATCGAGGCCGAGCACCTCTGCATGAGCATGCGCGGGGTCCGCAAGCCGGGCGCGATCACCGTCACCTCGGCTGTCCGCGGCATGTTCCGCGACTCGATGTCGACCCGCATGGAGGCCATGAACCTTCTCGGGGTGACCAGGCTGGGTTGATCCCGCGGTCTCGGTAGGCTCAGTAAGTAAGATGACCGGGCACCCGCCCCCCGGGAGGTCTGGCCCTTGTCCGTTGCCCCGCTCGCCCCGCATGATCTGCGGGTCGGTGACCGGGTCCTGCCGACCGGGCAGCGCTGCCTGGTCATGGGGGTGGTGAACGTCACCCCGGACTCGTTCTCGGACGGCGGGCGGTTCCTGGACCCGGCGGCGGCGGTGGCCCACGGGCTGGCCCTGGCCGCCGAGGGGGCCGACCTGCTGGACGTGGGTGGCGAGTCGACCCGCCCTGGGGCCGAGGACGTGCCCGAGGCGGTCGAGCTCGACCGGGTCCTGCCGGTGATCGAGGAGCTGGTCAGCAAGGCCGGGGTGCCGGTGTCGGTCGACACCAGGAAGGCGGCGGTGGCCGCGGCCGCCGTGGCCGCCGGGGCGGCCATGGTCAACGACGTCAGCGCCGGCCGCCACGACCCTCACATGCTCGGCGTGGTCGCCGAGGCCAAGGTCCCGCTGGTGCTGATGCACATGCTCGGGACCCCGGCGACCATGCAGGACGACCCCCGCTACGACGACGTCGTGGCCGAGGTCGAGGCGTTCCTGGCCGAGCGCTGCCTGGCCGCCGAGTTCGCCGGCGTCGACCACGAGGCCCTGGTCGTCGACCCCGGGATCGGCTTCGGCAAGCGCGACCGGGACAACTACGCCCTGCTCGACGGCCTGGCCCGCTTCACCCGGCTCGGCCACCCGGTGCTGGTCGGCACCAGCCGCAAGGCGTTCATCGGGCGGGCCCTGGACAGCCCGGCCGACGAGCGCGTCGAGGGCACGGCGGCCACGGTGGTCTGGGCGGTGGAGCGCGGCGCCCGGATCGTCCGTGTCCACGACGTCGCTCCCCTGGTCAGGGCCGTCCGCATGACCGAGGCGATGCTCCGCTGGGGGGCGACGTGAGCTCGGCCGACGTCAAGGCCGTCGCCGAGGCCAACGAGGAGTTCTACGCCGCCTTCGAAGCCCTGGACATGGACCGGATGGAGGCGTGCTGGCAGCACGACGACGAGGTCCGCTGTATCCACCCGGGCTGGGACGTGATGAGCGGCTGGCCGCAGGTCAGCCGGTCCTGGGTGGCCATCTTCGCCAATTCGGCCTACATCCAGTTCTTCCTCACCGACGTCCGGGTCCACGTCGACGCCGACACCGCCTGGGTCACCTGCGCCGAGAACATCCTCTCGGGGGCCGGCGGCCCCGACATCGAGGACGCCAAGGTGCTGGCCACCAACGTCTTCCGCCGCCACGGCGACCGCTGGCGGATGGTCCTGCACCACGGGTCGCCGGTCCTCCGGCCATGAGCACGGCGGGCGCATACGAAAGCTCGACGGGCACTGGGGGTGCGCCATTCCCGTCGGACCGGATCCTCCTCAGCGGGCTGCGCGTCCGCGGCCACCACGGGGTGCTGCCCCACGAGGCCCAGCTCGGCCAGGTGTTCGTGGTCGACCTGGAGCTGGCCGTCGACCTGGCCGCGGCCGGGCGGGCCGACGACCTCGACCGGACGGTGGACTACGGTAGCCTGGCCGGCCGGGTGGCCGAGGTGGTCGGCGGCCGCCCCAGGAAGCTGCTGGAGGCGGTGGCCGAGGACGTGGCCCAGCTGGTCCTGGCCGACGAGCGGATCCGCCAGGTCCGGGTCCGTGTGACCAAGCCGCAGGCGCCGCTGCCGGTCGACGCGTGCGTCGCCGTGGAGATCACCAGGGACCGCGAGACGACGGGGGAGGGACGGCCATGACACGGGCCCACGTCGGGCTTGGCTCCAACCTGGGCGACCGCATGGCCATCCTGGACACGGCCGTTCGGGTGCTGGACGCCGACGAGCGGACCCACGTGATGGCCGTGTCCCGGGTGTACGAGACGGCCCCGGTCGGCGGGCCCGAGCAGGGGCCCTACCTCAACGCGGTGGCCGTGCTGGAGACCGACCGCAGCCCCCAGGAGCTGCTGGAGCTCCTCCAGGCCACCGAGGACGGGCTCGGCCGGGCCCGGGAGGAGCGCTGGGGGCCACGCACCGTCGACCTGGACCTGCTGCTGTACGACGGCCCGCCGGTCGACACGCCCGAGCTCACCGTCCCGCACCCGCGGGCCCGAGAGCGGGCGTTCGTCCTGGTGCCGCTGTGCGACGCCGACCCGTTCGCGACCTTCCCGGACGGCGAGCTGGCCGCGGCCGCCTTGGCCCGGCTCGGCCCCGGCCCCGTCTCCGGGGTCGTCCCGGTCGGGGAGCTGCAGGCGTGACGCGCAAGGGGCGGATTGGGTTCGAGCTGCTGCTCGGGCAGGTGCTGGACGCCCTGCCGCCGGCCCCGGCGGCGGTGGTCGACGCCGGCGGCGGCACCGGCCAGCTGGCCGTCGCCCTGGCCGGGCACGGCTACCGGGTCACGGTGGTCGACACCTCGGCGGCCATGCTGGCCACGTGCGCCCAGCGGGCGGCCGACGAAGGCGGCGAGGTGGCCGAGCGGGTCACCGGCGTCCAGGGCGACGCCGCCGACCTGCCCGGCCTGCTCGGCGAGGGCAGCCAGGACGTGGCCGTCTGCCACGACCTGCTCACCCGGGTCGACGACCAGGCGGCCCTGGTCGGCTCCCTGGCCGGCGTCCTGGCCGAGGGCGGCGTGCTCTCGCTCAGCTTCGCCAACCGCGACTGGCTGGCCCTTCGGGCCGGCCGCCGCGGCGACCATGCCGACGCCCTCCGGCTGGTCGAGAGCGGGGGAGACGGAGGGTCCGAGGCGGTGACCCTGACCGAGGCCGAGCAGCTGCTCGACAAGGCCGGGCTCGCCCTGGCCGCGGCCTACGGGGTCGGGGTGTTCGCCGAGGCCGGCGACGACGACCTGAACCGGGAGGAGCTGGCGGCGCTGGTCGAGCTGGAGCGGCGGGTGGCCGGGCGTGAGCCCTACCGGTCGAGCGCCCGGACCTTGCACCTGATTGCCCGGCGCAGGGTATTTCGTCCCGAGTTGACCGGATATACTCCGTGACGTCTCGCCCCGGGGGTTCCATGCCGTCATCGCCGAGCAGCAAGCTCTCGCCCGCCGCCGTGATCGGCCCGGGCCGTGTCGGCCTCGCCCTCGCCATCTTCCTCGACCGGATCGGCGTCGAGGTCACCGTCGGCGCCCGCTCCGACCGCGGCCGCGAGCGGGTGGAGGCGGCCGGCCTGGCGATCGCCGACCCCACCGGAGCGACCCGGGGCGCCTCCCTCGTGCTCCTGACCGTCCCCGACGACGAGCTGCCCTCGCTGGTCACCGCCCTGGCCGCCGACGGTGCGTTCTCGGCCGAGCAGGTGGTGATCCACACCGCCGGCGTCGACGGCCCCGGCCTGCTCGCCCCGGCCGCCGCCGTCGGTGCCCGGACCGCGGCCTGCCACCCGGTGCAGATCTTCAACGACGACCTCGAGGCCACCCTGGGCCGCCTGCCGGGGACGGTCTGGGGGGTCACCGGGGACACGGCCGGCCGGGAGGTCGTGACCGCGCTCGGCGGCCGGCCCATGGACGTGCCCGAGTCGGGCCGGGTCCGCTACCACGCCGCCCTGGTCCTGGCGGCCAACGGCTGCGCCGCCCTGTCGGCCACCGCCACCGACCAGCTCCGGGCCGGCGGCGTGATCGACCCGGCGGCCCTGCTCAGCGGGCTGATCCACGCCAGCGTGGACTCGGCCCTGGCCACCGGGCAGGCGGGGCTGTCCGGGCCGTGGGTGCGGGGCGACGGGCGCACCGTGGCCATGCACACCGAGGCCCTGGCCCGCAAGCAGAAGGTCATCAACGTCTACGTCGCCCTGGCCCGCCTGGTCGCCGACCGGGCGGCCGCCGCCGGCCGCCTGGACCCGGAGGCCAGGGCGCGGGTCGAGGCCGGCCTACACGGCCACGTCGAGGGCGAGGACTCGCACGAGCGGCTGGAGCTGCTCCGGAGGCTGGGACGGCGTGCGCGAGGTCGCGAGCAGCGCTGAGCTGCGCGCCGCCACCGACGCCGCCAGGCAGCGCGGCGCCGGGGTCGGCTTCGTGCCAACGATGGGCGCCCTCCACGCCGGCCACCGGTCCCTGCTGGCCAGGGCGCGGGCCGAGAACGGCTTCGTGGTCGCCTCGGTGTTCGTCAACCCGCTCCAGTTCGGGCCGGCCGAGGACCTGGCCAGCTACCCCCGCGACCGCGAGGCCGACCTGGCCATCCTGGCCGAAGAGGGCACCGACCT
>JASLBL010000072.1 GCA_030146615.1 Actinomycetes bacterium | reverse complement strand
AGTGGCGGCGACGGCGAAGCAGCCCAGCGCCAGGGCGGTGCGAACCAGGTGGCCGCCAAGCCACCTGGCTCGCAGCACCACGGCGGCTGCCGGCGGCGGTGCCGGCCCGGACGCGACCAGCCGCCGCTGGATGGGGACCAGCAGGGTCACCGAGCCGACCAGGACGACCACGAGGCCGCCGGCGGCGAGCGGGGCGAGGGTGCGGGCGGCGCCGCCCGCGCTGCTGGCGAAGCCGATGGTTGAGCCGAGGCAGACGACCAGGAGCGCCGGCTGGAGGCGGTCCATGCGTCGCAGCGTGTGCGCGAACCCTCCAGCAGGTTGCTCGCGCGCCAGGCGGGGACGCGCTCCCAGGCGATCGCCACCAGGCCGCCGACGAACAGTCCGCCGCTGATCAGCATCGGCACGGCCCACCACTGGCTCATGGCTACCTCCTAACTCTGGTGCTCGGACAGCTCGAGCCGGCGGCAGAGCTCGTCCAGCACCCGCGTGGTCGTCTCCAGGTCGGTGCGGCCGATCCCGCCCGCGAGCCGGTTGACCCAGGCCGCCTGCCGCCGGTCGGTCGCCGAGTAGGTCGCCTTGCCGCGCTCGGTCAGGCTGACCAGCGGGGAGCGGCGGTGGTCGGCGTTCGGCGCTAGCGCGAGCAGGCCGTCGCGGGCCAGCCGTCCCACGGTGGCGTGCACGCTCTGGCGCGTCAGGCCCATCCGCCGTGCGATCTGCGGCACGGTGAGCGGGCGCTCCGTGAGTGTGATCGCCCCGAGCACCTGCCAGCGTGCGGAGGTGAGGCCATCGTCGGCGACCAGCAGGTCACCGGCGGTGAGCAGCAGGCCGTTGGCGCGGAACACCGACAGGATGACCCGCGTGGCCGCCTCCCCCTGGGGCGTGCGGTGGTCGTCTCGTCGAGTCATGTCAGGATACTGACATATAGTCAGTTACTTGTCAACATGGGTCGTCGCCGCAGCGGATGACCGGGCCGGGCGGACCTGTTGCACATGAAGGACGCCGGACGTGCGCGATCGGACGTGCGAGCCGGAACGACTCGGCGCGTCGCACAGAGCGGGAGGCCAGGACGGCGCGGGAGGCGATCGAGGGGGCGGCCACCCTGCGGGCCGACCGGCCGGGTCCTGGCCTTGGACGTCGCCGTCCCGTGCGCCTGACCTTCCCGACCAGCGGCATGCCGGCTGGCTCGGCCAGGCGCTCTACCTGCCGGGCCAGCCGGGGTCGCGCCCGCTGTATGCCACGACCCGGTCAACGAGCGGGGCATCGTTGGGCACCGGTACCGGCGGCTCGAAGATGCCCTTGCGGGCGTCGAGGTCATCGGGCGGGTACATGCTGGTCATGGCGGCCAGGCAGGCTTCCAGCGTGGCTGGATCCTGCTGGTAGGGCTGACCGGTACCGCGGGCGAGGTCCCACGCGTGCAGGACGACCTCGTCGAGTGCGATTTGTCCGGCGATCTCCCCGGGTAGCGTGACCCCGCCGACCTGAGTCATGCCCTCCCATGCGGCCGGGTCGGTCCACGCCTGCGCGAGCGCGGTCAGGGCGCGGGGGATCTCGGCGCGCCATGCGGTACCGAGCCGGGCGCCATCGGGTACGGGCCGGGTCGCGGTCACCGACCCGAGGTCCTTCGTCGCCGCGGCGGCGAACGCCACCGCCAGACCACCGACATGGTCGAGCATGCCGGCCACCGGGATACCGCTCGGGGTCGGCGCACCGAGTTGGTTGTCGTCGATGTGCCGCACGAGTTCGGAGAGCCGCCGGGCCGCCGGCGTGAGATCGACGATCGCCATTATGGGGACCAGTTTGCCATGCCGGCCTGAAGGGTGCGCAAACTCGTTCATGCAGCTTGTCGGTACTGGTGGAGCAGGCCGCCAAGCAGGTCGCGTCGTTGCACACTGCCGCGGTCATCCTCGCCCAGGATGGTCAGCCGGGCGGGTGGGTCTGGCGATTCCAGCCCAAGCGCCCGGTGGGGACGATGCTGGTTGTAGTGCTCGACGTAGGTACGCAGGACCTGCTCCAGGTGGCCGCGGCCGACGATCAGCAGCCAGTCCAGGCACTCGGCGCGGACGGTGCGCACCCAGCGCTCCGCGTAGGCATTCGCCTTGGGCGCCCGGACTGGGGTCACCAGCACCTCGCCACCCTCTGAGCAGAACTCGTCGTCGAAGCTGCGACAGAACTTCGCGTCGTGGTCGCGAAGTACGAAGCGAGCGCGTTGACCCTGTTTGTCCAGGGCCAGCAGCAGGTTGCGGGCCTGCTGGGTGACCCAGCGGCCATTCGGATGGGCGGTGACGCCGGCCAGATGGACCCGCCGGTTCTCCAGTTCGATGAAGAACAGCACATACAGCCGTCGCAGCCAGACCGTGTCGACGGTGAAGAAGTCGCACGCCACGATCCCGGCAGCCTGCTCCCGCAGAAACGCCTTCCAGGTCGTGGCCGCCCGTCGTGGGGCGGGGTCGAGGCCGTGGCGGCGCAGGGTGGTGCGGTTCACCGTCGCCGAGACGCGCACGCCAAGGTGGAGCAGTTCGCCCTGGATGCGCTGGTAGCCCCAGCGCGGGTTC
>JASLBL010000065.1 GCA_030146615.1 Actinomycetes bacterium | reverse complement strand
CGACGAACAGGTCCTGGAGGGCAACCTCCCGGAGGGTTCCCCACTCGCGCCAGGAGTCCTCGGAGTGGAGTGGCGGTGGACCAACTGGTGCGGCGGCAACGTGCAGGTCCGCTTCCGCGGCGCCCTGGTCAGCGACGCCGTCCCGCCGTCCGGAGACCTGCTCGCCCCGTCGACTCGGCCGGCCTGTGTCGACCCGTCCAAGCCCTCCAGGCTCAAGATCGTGGAATGGGGAGAGTAAGCAGGGCCGGTCGCACGGCCGGGAGGATCGGGGCGTGACCGAACCACCGAAGGAGCGGCCCGAACCGGCGTTGCGGTCTCCACAAGGGCGGCCCTACCGGGCAGTAGGGGTATCTGCGCCGATCCGGGCGTTCTACACTTGGAGGAGGCTGTGTCGCAGGGGCGGCATGCGCGGATGCGATGACCCGTGGTCGCGGGCAGGGCGTCGGCTGGTCCTGCTCACGCTGGCGGCCGCGCTGGCCGCATGTGGCGGCGTAGCGGGGGTGGACCCGATATCGGGACGCCCGTGAACGCCACCGCCGCGTCCATCGGCGTTGGCTGCATCCCACCAGCGGCGGCCAACCCGGCGACCGGTTCCCCTAGCACCGCGGCCGCCGGGCGACAGTGGGACGCGGCAGGTGTCCGCGTGTCCGCAGGTGTCCGGAACCTGGACGGCCTGGCGGACGGCTGCAGCGGACGTGTCCGTAGTGTCTGGGGCAGGACCGCTCCGGTTCCGGGACGGCCGCCGGGGTGGCCATGCCGGCCGGACACCAACCATGCTCACCTTGCGTGGACGCGCCGCGCCTGCGACAGCAGCGTCCGGGCACCGTGTCCGGCCGGCGTCGCACGAGTTGCACGTCCGCGGTGGCTGCCGCAAGGACCACCCCGGTGTCCACGCTGGTAGCCGGTGTGCGGGAGGCGGCCGGACGCCTGTCCGGACGGCAGTCCGCCGTGGACACCAGCATGGCCACCGAAACTGGCCCGGTCACCTGTGCCGGACACCAACCGTCCGGACGGCGGTCGTTCCGGAAGCAGCGGACGGTCAATCCGCCGATCGCTCCCTCGTTACAACTTCCACTACGCTTCCTCAAGGCCGGCCCTGCGGCCCGGCGGCGACACGACGGTCACCGGGGAACCGGCCTCACCGTCCACATCGGATGGATGAGGCCACGTAGTAGGAGGAAGGTTGGTCGGTGGGGTCGGCTATCTGGCTGCCGGCCCTCTCTTGTCTGCGGCAGGCGAAGCTAGGAACATCTTGGACGCTGTCAACCGGCCAGGACGTAGCGATTATTTGATCGGTTGAGGAGGCTTGGAATGGGCTGGCGGGTGTTACCGACAGGCGCTCAAGTCCTGGCTGTTCATGCGGCGTTGCTCCACACCGGGCAGATTCTGTACTTCGGTGGGGATGAGCATGACGCAGGTCAAAATGACCGCGACCAGATCGATCATACGCGGCTGTTTGACTGTGCGTCTCTGACGGTTTCGGTAGTTGGGTCACCGACGTCGGACCTGTTCTGCAGTGGCCATGCCTTCCTGATGGATGGGCGGCTCCTGGTCGCCGGCGGGACGGAGGACTTCCCAACTGATCAAGGGCCGCACGCGCCACACTTTCCCGGGCTACGGGACGCATCGATCTTCGAACCTTGGGGCCGGCGGTGGATCCCGGTGGCATCCATGAATCCCGAACCCGGGCGTACCACTGGTGGAGGACGCTGGTATCCGACATTGCTGACGCTGGCGAGCGGCACAGTCCTTGCCCTGTCGGGGCATCCCCAGAAGGACGACTCACGGCATTCCAACGACTCGCCGGAAGCCTTCTCCCCCTCTCCACGGCAGACAGGAACTTGGCGCCTCCTCAGCGGCCCAGACCCCGCCCACGACGTCGCCTACTACCCACGGCTCCACGTGCTCCCAGCTGGCGATGCGCTTTGTGCCACACCGGTCGGGGGGCGCACACAGCGGCTGACCCCAGCACCGTATAGGTGGACGGACGTGACCGCTGCTCCAAGCGATCCGATCTATCATGGGTTCGCCGCAACCTCGGTGCTGCTTCCGCTGCTGCCGTCGACCGGATACCGACCCCGTGTCCTGTTTTGTGGCGGCGCGCAACCGATCGTCCTTGATCTTGGTGCCGCGTCGCCGTCCTGGAAGCCGACCGGACCGCGAACCTTGAGCGGCCGGCCCATACGGAACCACGCCAATGCCGTCCTGCTGCCGACCGGTGAGGTCTTCGTATGCGGTGGGGCTGTGGACCCAAGCAACGATGCCACCGGGGTCCTACAGCCTGAGACCTACAATCCTAACAATGATTCTTGGACGACGCACCCAGCGGCCACCGTCGTCCGCAACTACCATTCCGTTGCCCTGCTAATGCCTGACGGGCGCGTCTGGACCGCAGGCGGCAACCACAATTCCCAGCAGAGCTTCCCGGCCCCCGGCGTCGATAATCGTGAGTTGCGGATCGAAATCTACGAGCCACCATACTATAGCGTCGATCGCCCACAACTCACGTCGGCCCCACGTGCCATCGGGTGGGGTCAAACCTTTCACGTGCGGTCAAGTCAGACTGACCGGATCGTTCGCGTGGCGATGATCCGCGCCGGCTCGGTCACCCATGCGTACAATTCCGACCAACGCTACGTCGGCCTAGGCTTCAGTCGCACCGGTGGATGGCTGACCGTGAAGGCCCCTCCGAATACCGGCACCGCTCCGCCCGGCTATTACCTGCTGTTCGTCCTGAACCGGGACAACATCCCTTCGATTGGTTGGTCGGTGCGGCTTGGACCAGCCGCACGCAGCGGCGGCTTCCTAGCGCAGAGCAACTTCGGTGGCAACGGCAACTTCGAGCTTGTCCTGCCAACCTCCGGCGGCGATCGTGGTGGCCTGGTACATTTTTGGCGGGATAACGATGATCCGTCGCTGCCATGGATCGGACCGACGCCATTTGCGACCGATACAGGGCCAGTCGATGCGGTTGCCCTCCTCCAGAGCAACTTTGGGGATCCCGGGAACCTTGAGGTCGTCGCTCGCATCGGCGACCGGCTTGCCTCCTTCTGGCGCGAGTCGGGACTACCATTCGCTTGGCACGGGCCGACGTTCTTCTCCTCAGGGGCTTCCGGCAACCCGGCGATGATCCAAGGAGTGTTCGGTGGGCGCGGGGACTTCGAACTCGTTGTCCCTCTGAGCACCGGGGGACTTGCACACTATCGGCGGGATAATGATGATCCGTCGCTGCCGTGGATCGGACCGACCCTAATTGGGGCTGATGTGGGGCCAGTCGAGGCGGTTGCCCTCCTCCAGAGTAACTTTGGCGATCCCGGGAACCTTGAGGTCGTCGCTCGGATCGGTGACCGGCTTGCGCTCTTCTCGCGCGAGTCGGAACCGCCTTGGACCTGGCAGGGGCCGACGTTCTTCTTCTCTGGGGCGAGTGGTGTCCCCGGGTTCGTACAAAGCCATTTCGGTGGCAAAGGGAACTTCGAGCTCGTCACACCATTGCAACAGGGAGGGGTGGTCCACCTGTGGCGCAATAACGACGCCCCTGACCTGCCATGGAGTGTCCCATCAGCCCCGTTCGCCGCTCAAGAAACGGTGCTTGCCGCCAGCCTCGTTGAAAGTAGCTTCGGCGCCCCTGGATCAGGCGGAAACCTTGAGGTCGTCCTCCATTCCAGTGACGACCGATACCTACACTACTGGCGCCAAGATGGCCCACCGTGGAGCTGGACTGGTCCCACAGCAACCATTCAACACTAGCTTTGGATCCCTGAAGGACGCTCACCATCCCATGCAACACGCGATCAGCTATGGGGCGCCCAGAGTGGTCGTGGCCTGTTCGGCGGCCCGCTCGTCGGCGGGATCGGTCGGGCAGCCAGGCGTCTCGATCGGGAAGCTGGCCACCCGCGCGACCTGGCCGACCCAGGTGACGACGATGGCGTCCCCGCCGCCCTCGAGCAGCGCCTCCTCGGCAAAGCGGTCCCCCTGGGCCAGCTGGTGGGCCGGTTCGAGCACGACCGGCGGGCTGTCGTCGACTTGGCCGACGACGCTGCCGGTGTCGGTGGGGCCGGTGTTGCTGACCTGGTAGCGGACCCGCCAGCCGTCCCCGACGAAGCCGACGCAGCTGGCGCCCTCCACGATGACCTGGATAGGGCCAGCCGCGGTGGTGGTCGTGAAGGCGCTCGGGCCTTGGCCGGTGGGCACCGGGGTGGCCGGCAAGGTGGTGGTGGTCACCGCCGCCTGGACCGGGCTGGTCGTCGAGGCCAGCTGGGGGGAACTGGTCGTCGGGGCCGGCTCGCCGCCCCGGTCACCAATGGCGCCCACCACCACCCAGCCGAGCACGGCGACCAGCACGCCGGCCAGGAACGCGGCGACGAGTTTGAGGGTGGGCCGCATTGTGGCTCCTCACGGCCAGCAGCCGGCGCTGGCCCGGTCCGCGACGGTGCCGTCAACGTAGTCGAACTCGCTGGTCCAGCTGCCACCCTGCCAGCCGGCGGGGCTGGTGGAGCTGGTCAGGATGAGACGGTTGACCCCGTACTTGGAGCTGTCCCGGTACCGGGTGCCCTCGCGGGGCGGGTTGACCCGAACCGGGGTGAGGCTGCGCCCGCCCGCGCCGGCGGTGATCTGGCGGATGCCGCCGCCGGGGCTGAGCCGGCCCTGGGGGTTCATCGGTCCCATGCGGGCGGTCGAGTGCGAGTGCCCGGCGAGCACGATGTCGGCGTGGAAGTGGTTGAGGGTCAGCCAGAAGTGGTGGGTGGCCGGGTCGTCGGCGAAGAACGACGTTCCCCAGCGCTCGTGGTGCCAGATGGCGATCGAGCACTTCTGGCCGCTGGTCTGGCCGCCGTGGCGGCGCTGCTGGGCGAAGCCCAGCCAGGTGAGCTGGGGCGAGCCCGGCCCGCAGGCGGGCGTCTGGGGATCGCCGGTGCCACCGCCGGCCCGGCCGCAGTTGCTGTTGAGGACCAGCACGTACCAGCCGTTGGGCAGGTCGAAGTCGTAGAAGCCGAGGTCGGGGCGGCACGGCGGGCTCAGGCGGATGCACTCCAGGTTGGCCAGGTTGTCGGCGAAGTACTCCTGGAAGCTGGGCGAGCCCGGGCCGGGGTCGGCGGCGTCGTGGTTGCCCTCGGCGGGGCGGATGAGCCCCTTGAACCGGCCCCAGCTCCCGTCGAAGCCGACCGCGGAGTGGAACATCGCCCCCGAGCCCGTCTCGTACTGGTTGTCGCCGAGGGTGAGCACCAGGTCCGGCTGGGCGGCGAGGATGATCTCGCTGGTGGCGTAGTCGTCGCCCTTGGTCTCGTTGGTTGGCGGGCTGATGTCCCCGCTCGACATGACGACCACGGTACCGGCCTGGAGCCCGGCGTGGGCGTCCCGGTAGGCGGGGCCGAGGCTGGCCCGGGCCGGCCCAGCGGGGACGACGGCTGGGGCGGCAGCCAGTGCCAGCATCAGCCCCACCAGCCCGGTCAGGGTTCGCCGCATTTGTCATCGCTTTCCGGTCGACGGGCGGCTGGGCCGGTCGTCGACCGGGTAGGCATGCTGGTCGATCTTAGCAAGACCGTAGGACGTTACAAATCGTCCGCATCGACTTGAGCTGCCAACGGCGCTAACGGCGTCCGGTCCGCACTGGGTCCGTAACGCATCGGGAATCTGCGGGCACAGGCGAGCAGGAGCGCTTGCGACGGGGTACGAAGGAGGCGCAGGTCGCAACATCTTCTCGCCTATGACCTCGGTCGGCTGAGCAGCGTGAGGCGGCTTCGAATCCCACCGCTTCCAGGAAGACCAAGCCCGCTGGTCCGTGCTGCATCCGCAGCCGGCGGGTAAACGACGGCCAACAGCGGGCAGGAGCGGTCACCAAGCGTTCATCGGAATCGCAGGTTGCTTCACCTACGGGCTTCTGACCCTAGACGTAGGAGACCGCTGTAGTGGAATCCAAGTCCCACCCAGCTGCCGCGAGCCCTCCGGGCTCTTGCCCACGAGGTCGTGGGCATCGAGGAGGAGCCTCGCCCTCCGCACCAGGTGGAACCGTCACTGCCATGCACGAGGATCGTCGTTCTCGCCGTCCGTGCCACCCGCGTGCCATAACGAGCGGGCGCGAGCGGTATCAGCGGACAGTCACGGTCACCCTGAGGGGGCCGTTGCGCTGGATACGCGGCTCCGACCTGGGCGTAGGAGCTGGCCGAAACTGCATGGCATGCAAGGGGTCAGGGGTTCAGATCCCCTCTGCTCCACCAGGCATAGGGCAGCACACACATCTCCGCTCTGAGCCTCGTTTGCCAGAGGTTTGCCAGAGAAAGCGATTCGTGGCCGCTAGAACACTCTCTGTGTTGAGGGTTCGGTGGACCTCGAGGGCCTGCTCAGAGACCTCCATCACCACGCTGAGGCTTGCTCGATCGCCATGGCGATGCTGGTCAAGTTGCCGCGGTCGGTAGGACCGTCTCAGTGGCAGGGGATCGGACCGCCCCTGTCGAGCACGGCCCCGTCCTCGGACACGAACCGCCAGTCGTAGCTGGCCGGATGCAGGACCAGCTCCAGCACGCCATGGGTGTGGCTGATGCGGCGCTGGCTGTTCGGTTTGCGGTTGGCGAAGCCCAGCAGGTCGGAGCCGCCGGTGCCGACGACGAACTGGCGGATCCCCTGCCGGCTGGCCTTGGCCCAGGGAGTCTGGCGGGCGAACCGCTCATAGCTGTGCTCATGGCCGCTCAAGACCACGTCCGCGCGAGCGGCATAGAGGTCGTTCCAGAAGGTGCCCAGCGAGCCCCAGCTCCCCTGATGGGCGCCAGAGGAGAACCGCGGGAAGTGCCAGTAGGCCAGGATGCAGCGCTTGTCGGTGGCGACCAGGTCGACTCGCAGCCAGCGCTCCTGGGCCGACCCGGGCCCGTGGTCGATGCTGGAGTTCAACGCGATCAGGTGCCAACCGCCCAGGTTGAAGCTGTAGTAGCTGCGGCCCCTGGGCCTGGCCAGCCTGCCGAAGTAGGCGAAGTAGCCGGCCGCTCGGGGGGTCTCGTACTCGTGGTTGCCCGGGACCGGCCGGGTCCTGGCCTTGAACCGGCCCCAGGTCGGACCGTAAAGGGTCCGGTACTCGGCCAACGTCCCGCTCCAGTACTGGTTGTCGCCCAGCAGCAGCACGCGGTCGGGGTCCAGCTCCAGCACCTGGTCCGAGGTCAGCTGCTGATGCCCACCGACCTCGGCGATGTCGCCGGCCGCAACCACCACCGGATCGACGGGAGAGCGACCTCGCGGTCCGCGCGTCGGCTTCACGGTCCACAGCCGCCAGCGATCATCCGATGCGCCGCCGCGGCGCATCCACACATCCCAACCGTAGGACTGGCCGCGCTCGCCCGGCCGGGCCACCCGTACCCGCCCGCGGAGGATCCGATGCCGGGGGGAGGGAGCGAGCACCTGCACCCGGGTCAGGGTGAACCGGTAGGCGGGCGGGCCGAGGGCCCTGGTGCCCCGCCGCAGCTTGGCCTCGCGGGCGAGCTGCCGGTACTGCGGCCCGTTGGTCCAGAACCACCCGTGCAGAGTGCCCAGATGGTTGGTTACCGCAAAGCGGCCCCAGGCCTCCAGCGCCCTGCGTCCAGTCTCCAGCGCCTGCTGCTCGGCGGTGGGGGCGGCCGGAGTCTTGTGTGCCGGCTCAGGGACCTCGGAGCGTCCACCGAAGGAGCGTCCACTGAAGGCCAGCGAGGCCAGGGTCAACGCTGCTAACAGCGGCAGACTTAGCAGCAGCCGACGGCGGCGACGCGGCGGCGGGCGCAGCCATTGCTGCTCGTCGTCGAAGGCGTGGAAATGGTCGCTCACGAGGCCCCCCGACGTGTTGCTTAGAAGGAGAGCATGCCGCTGACCAGTGCCCGCCAGGTGACTGGTCCGACGATGCCATCAACTGCGACCGACGGGATGTCCTGATGGAGAGCCTGCTGGAAGCCGCGGACGGCGGCGTCGGTCTTGGGGCCGAAGATGCCGTCCACGGTGACATTGTGGCCCCGCGCTCGGAGCAGGTACTGCAGCGTCTTGACTGGATGTTGCTGGTCACCTTTGCGGACGAGCGGCCATGGGCTGATCGTGCCGGTGGTCATCGGCTGCCCTTTTTCTACGCAGGTCATCGCGGAACGAGCATCAGTTGGGTGGATATGCCGGTTCTGCCCCCGTTCAGATCATGATCTCCTGACCAACGGGGGGCAAGGCTGTCGTAGATGGAAGCGGTACAGCAGCTCATCCTGGGTCACGGCGACGCGTCCTTCTCCTCTCTCGCGTCGCCCTTGAACTGGTCCTCTCCGTTCGGCCAGCAATGAACGCATCCTCCGGACAGTCCTGAAAAGGAGGTACTCATGGAAGGCCAACCTGGCCGGCTCGGGCCGCCCACCCGCCGCAGCGGTCGCTGCTCATGCTGGCCGGGATCGCCGGAGATACTCTGGGGGCGGCCGGGGTCGGCGCGGCGGTGACCCCCCAACCTGGGGCCCTGGTATGAGCGGCTCGACAAGCCAATTATGCGATGATTCCCATGCTGGATTGAGCCGTCAGCCGGGGCGAGTGCTCGCGCAATGCCGGAACAAGGCCGTCCCCAATCGGTGAAAGGGGTCGCCGGTGGACCTCATCGGTGTGATCATCGCAGGCATCATCATCGGCCTGCTGGGCAAGTTCGTCGCGCCGGGCGACCGCGACAACATTCCGCTCTGGCTCACTGTTGTCTGCGGGGTCGGCGGCGTGCTCATCGGCTACTACCTCGCCGCAG
>JASLBL010000060.1 GCA_030146615.1 Actinomycetes bacterium | reverse complement strand
CTAGTGGTCCGTCGCTGAGATGTTTTGACGCTTCGGTGGGCGGCGCCTGGATCCCGATGAACCCTGATGAATGTCGCCATGGGCGAGGTGGTTCAGTGAGGTCGCCAGTCAGGATCGTCTGGCGAGGCGCCACCGGACGGGGAGTGGGATGGCGACCAGCAACTCGGCGCAGCAGGTACCTGCCGCGGTCGGGCGCTCCCGTCAGGTCACCGCTGCTCGACCGCGCTGAGTCGCACCGGGCTGCCGGTCTCCACCGAGCGGATGGCGGCCAGGGCGATGGCCAGGGCGGCGCGGGCGTCCCGGCCGCCGGGCTCGGGGGTAGCGCCGCTGCGGACGCAGTCGGCGAAGGCGGCCAGCTCGGCGGTGTAGGCGTCATGGAACAGGTCGATGTTGCGTCGCCAGGTGTCGGCGACCACGCCCTCGGCGCCGTGGTAGACCATGGTGGTGCGGCGGATGTCGCCGGCAGTGGCCATGCCGGCCGAGCCGAACACCTCGCCGCGGATGTCATAGCCGTAGACGGCGTGGAAGCTGGCCTCGGCGGTGGCCATGGCGCCGTTGTCGAAGCGCACCAGCACCACGGCGGTGTCCTGGAGCCCCTGGTCCTTGTAGTCGGGGTAGGCCAGGGCGTCGGCGACCGCGTAGACCTCGACCGCCTCGGCACCCGGGTTGAGGTAGCGCAGGGTGTCGAAGTCGTGGATCAGGGTCTCCAGGAAGATGCCCGAGGGCGGCACCCGACCCGGGTCGGGGATGCCGGGGTCGCGGGTGAGCGAGCGCAGCAGCTGCGGGGTGCCCAGCCGGCCGGCGGCGACCAGGTCGTGGGCGGCCCGGAAGCCGGTGTCGAAGCGGCGGTTGAAGCCGACCTGCAGCGGCACCCCAGCCGCCTGGGCGGCCGCGATAGCGCGGTCGGCGTCGGCGACCGTGAGGGCCATGGGCTTCTCGCAGAACACCGCCTTGCCGGCCCCGGCGGCGGCCTCCACCAGGTCGGCGTGGAAGCGGGCGGGGGCAGCGATCAGCACCGCCTCCACCGCCGGGTCGGCCAGCAACTCGGCCGGGTCCGTGGTGGCCTTCGCCGCGCCGAGCGAGCCGGCCAGCCGCTCGGCCGCGCCGGGGGCGGGGTCGGCCACCCCGACCAGCCGCGCCCCGGGCAGCCGGCGGGCGAGGGTCTCGCCGTGGAAGGCGCCAATGGCGCCGGCTCCGATGAGCCCGACCGCCACCGGCGCAGTGCTGGCATCGCTGACGGTCATTGCCCAGCTCCTCTCGGCTCGGGAGCCCTGGTGAAGGCGGCGCGAAACCGGGCCAGGGCCTGCTCGCTGTCCCCCGACGCCCACGCCTCCAACCCGACGGTGCCGCGATAGCCCAGCTCCTGCAGGGCGGCGGCGATGGCCGGGTAGTTGATCTCCCCGGTGCCAGGCTCACAGCGGCCGGGCACATCCGCCACCTGGATCTCGCCGATCAGCGGCCCCGCCCGCCGCAGCAGCTCGATCAGGTTCCCCTCGCCGATCTGGGCGTGGTACAGGTCCAGCATCATCCGCAGCCCGGGCCGCCCGACCGCCTCGACCAGCGTGAGGGTGTCGGCGGCGCGGGCGAACGGCACCCCCGGGTGGTCGACGGCGGTGTTGAGGTTCTCCAGGCAGAAGGTCACCCCCGCCCGCTCCCCCAGGGCGGCCACCCGGTCCAAGGTGCGGGCCGCGGCCAGCCACATCGCCCCGGTGACCTCCTGCACGGGTCGTCCGGGTAGGCCCTGGGGGTCCAGCCCGGTGCCGTGCAGGTTCAGCCGGGGGCAGCCCAGCCGCTCGGCGACCGCGATCGACCGCTCGGCCGAGGCCAGCAGCTCGGCGGCGCCGTCGTCGTCGATGAGGGTGCCGGTGACATAGCCGGTCATCGACGAGAACGCCGCGCCGCTGCCGGCCAGGGCGTCGAGGTCCTTGGTCGTCCAGTTCCAGATCTCAACTTGGAATCCCAAGTCAGCGATCCGTCCCACCCGCTCAATCATCGGCAGTTCGAGGAAGACCATCTCGGCGCACACGGCCAGCTCGACCGACCACGATCCCACTGGCGTCCCGGGTTGTTGCTGTCGGTCCATGTCCTGGGATCCCTTCTCCTCTGCGGACGCCGCTGGCTGGTCTAACCCGAGCCGGTGGGACGCTCGAGCGTGGCCAGGAGCTGCTCGGCGTCCTTGGTCCAGCAGAACGGTTGACAGCGTTGGTTCCACCCGTCGCAGAAGCGACCGATGGCCGCGACCAACTCCTCCACGCTGGCGAAGTCGCCGCGGCGCAGCGCCTGGCGTTCGATGATGGCGAAGAACACCTCGACCAGGTTCAGCCAGGAGGCGTAGGTCGGGGTGAAGTGCAGCCGGACCCGCGGATGCTTGGCCAGCCATGCCTGCACCCGCTCGTGCTTGTGGGTGGCGTAGTTGTCCAGCACCACATGCAGCTGCCGACGGGGATAGGCGCGGGCGACCAGCTTGAGGAACCCCAGGAACTCGCTGTGCCGATGGCGCGGCTGGCAGGCGTCGGTCACCCGTCCGGTGGCGACCTCCAGCGCCGCAAAGAGGGTGGTTGTGCCGTGGCGGAGGTAGTCGTGAGTGCGCCGCTCGACTCGTCCTGGCGCCAGTGGCTGAACTGGCTGGCTGCGTTCCAGCGCCTGGATCTGGGACTTTTCATCCACACACAGCACGATCGCATGGGCGGGCGGGTCGAGATACAGCCCGACCACATCCCGGACCTTGGCCTCCAGCTCCGGATCGGTGGAGAACTTGAACGTCTCGGTCTGCCAGGGCCTGAGGTCGTGCTCGGCCCACACCCGGGCCACGGTGCTGTGGCTGATCCCCAGTTCGGCGGCCAGCAGCCGACTCGACCAGTGGGTCACGCCCAGCGCCTCGGGCGGTGGGGCCAGCGTGGTGGCCAGGATCTCTGCCCGCCGGTCTCGGCGAACCGTTTGGGGACGGCCACGGCGGGGTCGGTCGACCAGGCCGTGGGCGAGCCCCTCCCGCAGGTAGCGCTTACGCCAGGCGATGACAGTTGGCCGGGAGACATCGAGCCGCTCGGCGATCTCGGTGTTGGCCGCGCCTTCGGCGGCCAGCAGCAGAATCTTGGCCCGCTGGACCACCACGGCAGGAGCTCGGGTCGCGCTCGACCAGCGCCGCAACCTGGCCAGGTCATCAGGACCAATGGGCAAGGCAGCGGCAGACAACGGCATGCTCGGATACTCCCCGCCGCGCTGACCAGCTGTCAAATCATCTTAGAGACAGGCCACTAGGTGATATCTGCCCGAAAATGCGTGAGCTTCAGGGTCTTGATGAGCCAGCGTCCGTCGATCCGCTCGTAGGTCTCGTCGTAGAGCCCGAAGCCGTGAAGCTCGTGCCAGAGACGGTCGGTATCGGGTAGCCACCAGACCTGCGCGGCCGCTTCCTTGGGGAAGCGGAGAATATGCTCCATGTGCCAATAACCGTGTGCGGTGTTGTCGGAGGTCAGTTCGATCTCGGGCATGTGCGCCTGGTGCACGGTCACAATCGGCGTGAGGTATGTCTGCTCCCATTGCCGGACGTTATGGGCGCCAACGACCAGCCACTCGTCGTCCTTGATGTCTTCCGCCCGGATCTGGACGTCACCGCTTTTGAGGATCTCGCCGGTGTTCTTGTCGCGTGCGAAGATTGCCTCTCGGAGGTCAAAGGTCACGTCAGGAGTGAAGACTGTTTCGAACGCATCCCAGTCCTTCTGGTCCAGGGTCCGCAGGTACTGCGCCTTCACCTTCTTGATCTCCTCGATCGCCAGCAGGCGCTCGACCTTCTCCTCGATCGCCAGCAGGCGTTCAGGCTCGGTCATCGGTCGGATCTCCTTTCTGCTCGGTGTGTGTCGCGGCGCCGTCGCGCATCCACGCACGCACGCACCTCATCCACGGATTGTCGGGATGGCGGATCTCCAGAGCCGTGTCGAAGTGATCGAACCCGTCGAGCACGAGCCGGTGGACGAGGGCGCCCTGGGCCCGCAGCGCCTTGAACATCTGCTCGTTGTTCTTGATGATCGCGGGGAGGTCCCGCTCGCCGTAGGCCAGAAGAAACGGGACCTGATTGCCTTCGACCTGGTGTAGCGGACTCGCGGGCCGGGCATCCTCGTCGTGTGCAAATAGCATCGACTTGTGCCGATGCTCGGTGCTGCCAGGCTCTGGATTCTCGAACACCATGTTGAA
>JASLBL010000003.1 GCA_030146615.1 Actinomycetes bacterium | reverse complement strand
CGATGAACGCTTCCCTGTACGGGGGATTCACGGGGGTGGCGTGGGCCGCCGAGTTGACGGGCCGCCTCCTCGACCCGGACGCAGAGGACCGCAGCGAGGCAGTCGACGAGGCCCTCCTGCGGCTCCTGTCGCGCGCTGACCGCTGGTCGGCGCCCTACGACCTCATCGTGGGCCTCACCGGTCTCGGCGTGTACGCCCTGCAACGGTATCCGCGCCCCGTGGCGATCCAATGCCTCCGCCGGGTCGTCGAGCGGCTGCACGAGTGTGCCCAGCACGACGAGCACGGGCTCTACTGGTGGACGCCACCCGCGGAGATCCTGGACCAAGAATCCCGGAAGCAGTACCCGTCAGGGCGCGCGGATCTGGGCGTCGCGCACGGCGTCGCGGGGCCCGTCGCGCTGCTTGGCGGCATCTGCGGCGCCGGGGTCGAGCAGGCGACAGCCCGCCCGCTCCTCGAGGGGGCGGTGAGCTGGCTCTTGGCGCGTTCGGTGCCGACCGAAGCGGGCCCCACCTTCCCTGTCTGGGTGGCACCAGCCTTCCAGCCGTGGCCAGCCCGTTGCGCCTGGTGCTACGGGGACCCGGGCATCGCGGCCGCCCTGTTGCTGGCGGCTCGAGGCGTGGGCGATGCCGGCTGGGAGCGGACGGCGGTGGGGCTGGCCTGCCGGGCGGCGGAACGGCCGGCGGCAGAGACCGGGGTCGTCAACGCCAACTTCTGCCACGGAGCGGCCGGGTTGGCCCACCTCTACAACCGCATGTACCAAGCCACCGGGGAACCCAAGCTCGGCCGTGCCGCCCTGTACTGGCTCGAGCGCACGCTCGGCTTCTACCGTCGGGCCAGAGACGCCGGCGGCACGTGGGTGCAGGGAAACTGGGACCCGGGCCAGCGGGAACGGTGGACATGGACCGGCATCGAACTGGTCGAGGGCGCCGCCGGAGTCGCCCTGGTCCTGTTGGCTGCGGCCACATCCGTCGAGCCCACCTGGGACCGGATGTTCCTGGTCTCGGCCCCGAGGCCTGATCCGGGGACGCCAGGTGGCTGAGCGCGACCAGGCCGGCCAGCGATACACCCCGTCGGGGTTCTTCGTCCTGCGGACGCCGTTGTTGCCGTTCGAGGAGATGGCGGCCTGGGGTGAGGGACTGGAAGCCGTCGGCGCGCTCGGCGACCCCCAGGGCCTGGAGGAGGCCCTCGAGCGGGACCGGGCCAGACTCCGGGCCCGGCTCCTGGCGGCGGTCACCCGTCCCGAGGTACGCGATGCGATCTTCGTCGCCTCACCGAGCGTGGACGAGGCCCTCGAGGTCTGGCAGAAGGATCCGGACAGCAGACAAGGCCGCAAGCTCGAGCCCGCCGTGGTGGCGTACTTCAGCCGAGCGGCGGCCCGAGCCACCCCCTTCGGCCTGTTCGCGGGGATCACCACTGGCACCATCGACGCCCAGACCAGGCTGCACCTGCAGGCGCGGGAGTGCTACCGACGTCACAGCCGGCTCGACATGGATTACCTGTGGGCGCTGGCCGAGGCCGTCGAGCGCGACCCTCAGCTCCGCAAGCTGTTGGTGTACGAGCCCAACTCCAGCCTCTACGAGACAGCTGGCCGCCTGCGTCTGGCCGAAGCTCGGCTTACCGCCACTGGCCGTTCCTACCACCTCGTCGCCGTCGACAAGAGTCCCTATCTCACCGCCGTCCTCGAGCGCGCCCGAGGAGGAGCAACGCTGGAGGCCGCGGCGGAGGTGTTGGTCGACGACGAGATCAGCCAGGCCGAGGCTGAGGAGTACGTGGCGGAGCTGGTCGACAACCAGCTTCTGGTCAGCGACGCCCGTCCGGTCGTCACCGGAGACGAGCCGGTGCACGGCCTGGTCGCCACCTTGCGCGCCCACCCAGCGACGGCACAGGTCGCCGAGCGACTCGACGAGGCGCGGGCCGCCCTGGAGGCGATCGACGCCGCGGGGCTGGGGGCCTCCCCCGACCGCTATCGAGCCGTCGCCTCGGTCCTCGCGGAGCTCCCCGCGCAGCCCGACCTGTCCCGTCTGGTGCAGGTCGACCTGGTCAAACCGGCCCAGGAGGCCACCCTCGGCAGCCGGGTCGTCTCCGAGATCAGGCGAGGCGTCAGGCTCCTCCATCAGCTGGCCCCTCCTCAGGGGCCGGGAGGCCTGGCGCGGTTTCGCGAAAGATTCTCCAAGCGCTACGAGACCCGGGAGATCCCGCTGGTCGAAGCGCTGGACGAGGAGATCGGCATCGGCTTCGAGCGGTCCGACTCGCCGCTGGCCGAGGCCTCGCCGCTGCTGGCCGGGCTCCCATTCCGCGCTGGGGACCGGGAGGCGATGCCATGGACCGGGCGCGACGCGTTGCTCTTGGGGAAGCTGGCCCACGCCCTTGCCGAGGGGGCCGGTGAGATCACGCTCGAGGCATCCGACCTCGAGGCGCTGGCCTCGCCGCAGCATCGTCCACTCCCCGATGCCTTCTACGTGGTGGCCACGGTGGCGGCCGAGTCCGACGGCGCCATCGCGCAGGGTGCCTTCCGCGTACTCCTGCAGTATGTGGACGGGCCGCCTGGCGCCCTCATGCTCGGCCGCTTCTGCCACGCCGACCAGACCCTGCACGAGTTCGTCCGCGCCCAGCTTCAGGCGGAGGAGGCGCGCCGCCCCGAGCGGTTGTTCGCCGAGATCGTGCATCTTCCCGACGGCCGGACCGGCAACATCCTGTGCCGTCCGGTGCTGCGCGAGTACGAGATTCCCTACCTCGGCCGCTCGGGCGCGCTGGCCGACCGCCAGATTCCCGTGACGGACCTGCTGGTGTCGGTGCGGAACGACCGGGTCGTGCTGCGCTCCCGGCGCCTGGGGCGCGAGGTCGTGCCGAGGCTCACCACCGCCCACGACGAGGACTGGCGGAACCTGGGCGTGTACCGCTTCCTGTGCGCGCTCCAGCGCCAGGACGTGGTATCGGAGCTCGCGTGGG
>JASLBL010000018.1 GCA_030146615.1 Actinomycetes bacterium | reverse complement strand
CCGCCGGTGTGGAAGGTCCGCATGGTCAGCTGGGTGCCCGGCTCGCCGATCGACTGGGCGGCGATGATGCCGACCGCCTCGCCGATGTCGACCAGCCGGTTGTTGGCCAGGCTGCGGCCGTAGCACATCTGGCAGACCCCGACCTTGGAGTCGCAGGTCAGCACCGAGCGGCACAGCACCTCGTCGACGCCGTGCTCGACCAGCAGGTCGATCACCTCTTCGCCGATCTCGGTGCCGGCCTCGAGCAGGACCTGCTTGCCCTTGCCGGCCGGGTCCATGACGTCCTCGGCCAGGATCCGGGACAGGGCCTGGCTCTCGACCGCGCGCGGCCGGACCCACTCGAACTCGCCCTTCTTGCCCGGGATCGGCCGCTGGACGGCGACGGTGACCGGGATGCCCCGCTCGGTGCCGCAGTCGCTCTCGCGGACGATCACGTCCTGGGTCACGTCCACCAGCCGCCTGGTCAGGTAGCCGGAGTCGGCCGTGCGCAGGGCCGTGTCGGCCAGCCCCTTGCGGGCGCCGTGGGTCGAGATGAAGTACTCGAGCACCGACAGGCCCTCGCGGAAGTTGGCCTTGATGGGCCGCGGGATGATGTCGCCCTTGGGGTTGGCGACCAGCCCCCGCATACCGGCGATCTGGCGCACCTGGGTCATGTTCCCGCGGGCGCCCGAGGTGGCCATCATGTAGATGGGGTTGAACGGCTCCTGGCGGAACCGGTCCTCCATGTCCTCGCGGACCCGCTCGGTGGCCTCGGTCCAGATCTCGATGAGCTCCTGACGGCGCTCGTCGTCGGTGATGATGCCCCGGCGGAACTGGGACTCGACCTTCTCGGCGCGCTTCTCGAACTCGTCGAGGATCTGCTGCTTGCGCGGCGGCTTGAGCACGTCCTGGATGGACACGGTGACCCCGGCCCGCGACGCCCAGTGGAAGCCGAGGGTCTTGAGCTTGTTCAGCACCTCGGCGGTCTCGGTCTGGTCGTAGCGGTCGGCGACCCGCGACACCAGGTTGGTCAGCTCGCGGCTCTGGAGGGTCTCGTTGATGAAGGGGAAGTCCTCGGGCAGGGCCTCGTTGAACAGCAGGCGCCCGACCGTGGTGTCCACCTTGGTCGCCCCGTCCTCGGCCACCGCCGCCTTGGCCTCGGGCAGGCGGACGATGATCGGGTCCTGAAGGCCGATCGACTTGAAGTCGTGGGCCATGACGGCCTCGGCCACCGACCCGAAGATCGGCAGGTGCGGCCGGTCACCGTTGCTCTTGGCCTTCGACTTGGACTTGGCCGTCTCCGCCCTGGCCTCTTCCTTGTAGGTCAGGAAGTAGATGCCCAGCACCATCTCGTGGGTCGGGATGGCGATCGGACGGCCGTTGGCCGGCGACAGGATGTTGTTGACCGACAGCATCAGCACCCGCGCCTCGGCCTGGGCCTCGGACGACAGGGGCACGTGCACGGCCATCTGGTCGCCGTCGAAGTCGGCGTTGAACGCCTTACAGACCAGCGGGTGGATCTGGATGGCCTTGCCCTCGACCAGGACCGGCTCGAAGGCCTGGATGCCGAGGCGGTGCAGGGTCGGGGCCCGGTTGAGCAGCACCGGGTGCTCGCGGATGACCTCCTCGAGCACGTCCCAGACCTGGGGCCGGGAACGCTCGACCATGCGCTTGGCCGACTTGATGTTCTGCGCGTAGGACAGGTCGACCAGCCGCTTCATCACGAACGGCTTGAACAGCTCCAGTGCCATCTGCTTCGGCAGCCCGCACTGGTGCAGCTTCAGCTCGGGACCGACCACGATGACCGAACGGCCCGAGTAGTCGACCCGCTTGCCGAGCAGGTTCTGGCGGAAGCGGCCCTGCTTGCCCTTGAGCATGTCGGACAGGCTCTTGAGGGGCCGGTTGCCCGGGCCGGTGACCGGGCGGCCGCGGCGGCCGTTGTCGAACAGCGCGTCGACGGCCTCCTGGAGCATGCGCTTCTCGTTGTTGACGATGATCTCGGGCGCGCCCAGGTCCAGCAGCCGCTTGAGGCGGTTGTTGCGGTTGATGACCCGCCGGTACAGGTCGTTCAGGTCGCTGGTGGCGAACCGGCCGCCGTCCAGCTGCACCATCGGGCGCAGGTCGGGCGGGATCACCGGGACGCAGTCGAGCACCATGCCGAGCGGCGAGTTGCGCCGGCCGATGAAGGCCGAGACGACCCGCAGCCGCTTGATGGCCCGCTGCTGCTTCTGGCCCTTGGAGGTGGCGATGACCTCGCGCAGGCGGGCCTGCTCCTCCTCGACCCCCTCACGGAGCAGCAGGTCCTTGATGGCGTCGGCGCCCATGCCGGCCGAGAAGTACTCGCCGAAGCGGTCGCGCAGCTCGCGGTAGTACTGGTCGTCGGCCAGCAGCTGCTTGGGCGACATGTTCTTGAACACGTCGAGGATGCGCTCGAGCATCTCGACCCGGGTGGCGGCCTTCTCGCGCACGTCCTTGAACGCCCGCTCGGCCTCGTTCCGGGCCTTGCGGCGCTGGTCGGACTTGGCACCCTGGGCCTCCAGCTCGGCCAGGTTGGCCTCCAGCTGGGCCTTGATCTCCTCCTCGCGCTTCTGCTTGTCGACCTCGACCTGCTCGCGCTCGTGCGCGAGCTCGGTCTCGATCCGCGGCAGGTCGTCGTGACGGCGGTCGTCGTCGACCCAGGTCACCACGTTGGCGGCGAAGTAGATGATCTTCTCGAGGTCCTTGGGGGCCATGTCGAGCAGGTAGCCGAGCCGGCTCGGCACACCCTTGACGTACCAGATGTGGGTGACGGGCGCGGCCAGCTCGATGTGGCCCATCCGCTCGCGCCGGACCTTGGCCCGAGTGACCTCGACGCCACAGCGCTCACAGATGATGCCCTTGAAGCGGACGCGCTTGTACTTGCCGCAGTAGCACTCCCAGTCCCGCGTCGGCCCGAAGATCTTCTCGCAGAACAGGCCGTCCTTCTCGGGCTTGAGGGTGCGGTAGTTGATCGTCTCCGGCTTGCGGACCTCGCCGTTGGACCACATGCGGATCTGCTCGGCCGTGGCCAGGCCGATCCGCAGCTCGTCGAAGTAGTTGACGTCGAGCACTTAAACCTCCTCGACCGACGACGGCTCGCGCCGGGACAGGTCGATGCCCAGCTCCTCGGCGGCTCTGAACACGTCCTCGTCGGTCTCCCGCATCTCAATCTCCTGGCCTTCGGCCGAGAGCACCTCGACGTTCAGGCAGAGCGACTGCATCTCCTTGATCAGCACCTTGAAGGACTCGGGGATGCCGGGCTCGGGGATGTTCTCGCCCTTGACGATCGCCTCGTAGACCTTCACCCGGCCCAGGACGTCGTCGGACTTGATGGTGAGCAGCTCCTGCAGGGCGTAGGCGGCGCCGTAGGCCTCAAGGGCCCAGACCTCCATCTCGCCGAAGCGCTGGCCGCCGAACTGCGCCTTCCCGCCCAGCGGCTGCTGGGTGATCATCGAGTAGGGGCCGGTCGAACGGGCGTGGATCTTGTCGTCCACCAGGTGGAGCAGCTTCATGATGTAGATGTAGCCGACCGTGACCGGGGTCGGGTACGGCTCGCCGGAGCGGCCGTCGAACAGCACCGCCTTGCCCTCGGCGTCGACCAGCTTGCGGATCTCGCCGTCAGCCGGGTCCTCGTAGGTGCCGAGGGTGGCCGTGAGCAGGTCCTCGATGGCGGCCTCGTTGGCGCCGTCGAACACCGGGGTGCCGAGCGGCAGGGTCTTGTCCTGGCGGCCCCGCTCCTTGGACCAGCCGGTCTCCTTGGCCCAGCCGGGCAGGGTGTCGAACGACCAGCCGTGGGCCGCGACCCAGCCGAGGTGGGTCTCCAGCACCTGGCCGATGTTCATCCGGCTCGGCACGCCGAGCGGGTTGAGGATGACGTCGATCGGGGTGCCGTCGGCCAGGAAGGGCATGTCCTCCTCGGGGAGGATCTTGGAGATGACGCCCTTGTTGCCGTGGCGGCCGGCCAGCTTGTCGCCGTCGGAGATCTTCCGCTTCTGGGCCACGTACACCCGGACCAGCTGGTTCACCCCCGGGTTGAGGTCGTCGCCGACCTCGCGGGAGAACACCCGCACGCCGATGACCTTGCCGGTCTCGCCGTGGGGCACCTTCAGGGAGGTGTCGCGGACCTCGCGGGCCTTCTCACCGAAGATCGCCCGCAGGAGGCGCTCCTCGGGGGTCAGCTCGGTCTCGCCCTTGGGCGTGACCTTGCCGACCAGGACGTCGCCGGGGTCGACCTCGGCCCCGATGCGGATGATGCCCCGCTCGTCGAGGTCCTTGAGGACGTCCTCGGACACGTTGGGGATGTCGCGGGTGATCTCCTCGGCCCCGAGCTTGGTGTCGCGGGCGTCGACCTCGTGCTCCTCGATGTGGATCGAGGTGAGGACGTCGTCCTTGACGAGGCGCTCGGAGAGGATGATGGCGTCCTCGTAGTTGTGGCCCTCCCAGGGCATGAAGGCGACCAGGAGGTTCTTGCCGAGCGCCAGCTCGCCGGTGTCGGTGCAGGGCCCGTCGGCCAGCACGTCGCCGGCGGCCACCTTGGCCCCCTCGACCACGATCGGCTTCTGGTTGATGCAGGTGCCCTGGTTGGAGCGCTCGAACTTGCGCATCCGGTAGACCTTGGCCGAGCCGTCGCTGTGGCGGACGGTGACCTGGTCGGCGGTGACGTCCTCGACCGTGCCGGGGGCGTCGGCCACGACCACGCCGCCGGCGTCGACCGCCACCCGCTTCTCCATGCCGGTGCCGACCAGCGGCGCCTCGGAGCGGAGCAGGGGCACGGCCTGACGCTGCATGTTGGCGCCCATCAGGGCCCGGTTGGCGTCGTCGTGCTCCAGGAACGGGATCAGGGCGGTGGCCACCGACACCATCTGCCGGGGGCTGACGTCCATGTAGTCGACCTCGTCGGGGGGCACGTTGGCCACCTCGCCGGTGACGCCGGCGCCCTGGCCGGTGCCGAAGTCGGCCCGGCTGACCGAGCGCTGGCTGGAGATGCCGGCCGAGCGGCTGCCCTGGCGGACCAGGACGCGGTCGGTGGAGAAGTTGCCCTGGGCGTCGACGGCCGCGTTGGCCTGCGCGATCACGTGCAGGTCCTCGTCGTCGGCGGTCAGGTAGTCGACCTGCTCGGTGACCCGGCCGTCGACCACCTTGCGGTAGGGCGTCTCGACGAACCCGTACTCGTTGATCCGGGCGTAGGTCGAGAGGTTGCCGATGAGGCCGATGTTCGGGCCCTCAGGGGTCTCGATCGGGCACATGCGGCCGTAGTGCGACGGGTGGACGTCGCGGACCTCGAACCCGGCCCGCTCGCGCGACAGCCCGCCCGGGCCGAGCGCCGACAGGCGCCGCCGGTGGGTCAGGGCGGCCAGCGGGTTGGTCTGGTCCATGAACTGGCTGAGCTGCGAGGTGCCGAAGAACTCCTTGATCGCGGCCACCACCGGACGGATGTTGATCAGCGTCTGGGGGGTGATCGCCTCGGCGTCCTGGGTGGTCATGCGCTCGCGCACGACCCGCTCCATCCGCGACAGGCCGATGCGGACCTGGTTCTGGATGAGCTCGCCGACCGAGCGCAGGCGCCGGTTGCCGAAGTGGTCCTGGTCGTCGGTGCTGGTCGAGGGGTCGCCCTCGTGCAGCCGGACCAGGTAGTCCACGGTGGCCACGACGTCGTCGGTGGTCAGGGTCAGGGCGGTGTGCTGCTCGGGGTCCAGGCTCAGCTTCTTGTTGATCTTGTAGCGGCCGACCTTGGCCAGGTCGTAGCGCTTGGGCTGGAAGAAGAGCCCGTGCAGGAGCTGGCGGCCGGACTCGGCGCTGGGCGGCTCGCCCGGGCGCAGGCGCCGGTAGATCTCGACCAGCGCGTCCTCTTCGGTCTTGGTGTGGTCCTTCTCGAGCGTGCCCATCATGGTCTCGGACTCGCCGAACCGCTCGCGGATCTGCTCGTCGCCCATGCCCAGGCCGCGCAGCAGCACGGTCACGGGCAGGCGGCGCTTGCGGTCGAGGCGGACGCCGACGGTGTCCTTCTTGTCGACGTCGAACTCGAGCCATGCGCCTCTGGCCGGGATGACCCGGCAGGAGGTGAGCAGCTTGTCGAGGGTCTTGTCGGGCTCCTGCTCGAAGATGACGCCGGGCGAGCGGACCAGCTGGGAGGTGACCACGCGCTCGGTGCCGTTGATGATGAAGGTGCCCTGGTCGGTCATGACCGGGAAGTCGCCCATGAAGACCGACTGGGACTTGATCTCACCGGTGGTGCGGTTCTGGAACTCGGCCTGGACGTGGAGCTTGCGAGAATAGGTGTTGTCTCGCTCCCGGCACTCCTCAACAGAATGCTCGGGCTCCTCGAAGCGGTGCTCCCCGAAGGTGAGCGCCATCTGCCCGGTGAAGTCCTCGATGGGGCTGATCTCGTCGAAAGTCTCGCGGAGACCGTCGGTGATCAGCCACTCGAAGGACTGGCGCTGGATGGCGATCAGGTCGGGGATGGGGAGGATCTCGGGGATCTTGCCGAAGGAGAGTCGAGAGGAGGTCGAGGTACGCGGGTCGCTCAACAGGCGTCCCTCCCCTTTCGCGGGAAGCAGGTGTGGATGCAGGTGTGGCGGCGGCGACTGGGCACGCCAAAGCCCGGGGTCGGCTGGTCGAAGGCGCGCGAAGACATGCGAAGGAGCAGTGTAGCGCCTTCCTACACCGCCGTCAACGTCGAACTGAGGGTCTGCGTGGGCACCTCACTTCGTCTTGTCCGACCGAGTTTGCCGCCCACTCCCCATGGTGTCAAGGAGCAACTACGGAGAGTGGGCGACAGGAACGCGCTAGGTGACGTGCCCCAACTACTTCAGCTCGACGCTGGCACCGGCGGCCTCGAGCTGTGCCTTCGCCTTGTCGGCCTGGTCCCGGGGGACGCGCTCGACGACGGGCTTGGGCGCGGAGTCGACCAGGTCCTTGGCCTCCTTCAGCCCGAGGCTGGTGAGGGCGCGGACCTCCTTGATGACCTGGATCTTCTTCTCGCCGGCGCCGGTCAGCACCACGTCGAACTCGGTCTGCTCCTCGGCCTCCTCGACCGCGGCGGCCCCGGTCCCGCCCGCGGCCGGCCCGGCGGCGACGGCCACGGGGGCGGCGGCGGAGACGTTGAAGGTCTCCTCGAACTGCTTCACGAACTCCGAAAGCTCGAGGAGGGTCATCTCCTTGAAGGCATCCAGGAGGTCGTCGGTGGACAGCTTCGCCATCAGTGGTTCTCCTTAGCTCTCGGCCCGGGCCGCCTTGGCCGGGGCTTCGTTCGCGTCAGTGGTGTCGGTGGAGTCGGTGGTGTCGCCCTCGGCGGCAGGTGTGTCGGTCGCCTCGGCGCTCGGGGCCTCGGCGGCCTCGTCCGGTGCCTCGGCGTCGGCGGCCTGGGGCTCCCCCGGAGTCTGGTCCCTTGGCTCGGCTGCGGCGTCGCCGCCCTGGGGCTCCCCCGGAGTCTGGTCCCGGAGGGCGGCGGTCATGGTCGCCACCTGCCGGAGCGGGGCGGCGAGCAGGTTCACGGTCCGCTGCGCGGAGGCCTGGAGCAGCCCGGCCATCCGGGCCAGCAAGACCTCGCGGGACTCCAGGGTGGCCAGCTGGCGGACCTCGGCGGCGTCGAGGACCCGGCCGTCCATCACCCCGCCCTTGACGACTAGGGCCGGGTGGGTACGGGCGAACTCGGCCAGGTCCTTGGCCGCCTGGACCGGGTCGCCATGGACGAAGGCGACCGCGGTCGGGCCCTGGAGCAGGCCGACCAGGTCCTCGTAGCCCGCCTCGCGCACGGCGATGCTGGTCAGGGTGTTCTTCAGCACCCGGTACTCGGTCGACGACCCGCGCAGCGACGCGCGCAGCTCACCCAGCTCCGCGACCTTGAGGCCCCGGTACTCGGTCAGCAGCGCGGCCACCGAGCCTTCCAGGCGTCCCTTGATGGCCTCGACCTCGGCGACGTTGCTCGCGTTCGGCACGGCCTCACCTCCAAAAGAAAACGGACGGTCCCCGGACCGTCCGACTGGCGCATGCCACGCGTGGAGGCACCCCGCAAGGTGCTTCGCCTGCGCCGGCGCCCCCTTTGTAACCCGGGGACCTTCGTGCCATGCGGCAACCGGACGGTCTTGGGCAGGCACGCACTGTAGCACAGGGGGGCTGTGGATAACCGCGAGCAGCCTGCCGGCCGTATCTCTATTTTGCTCCGAGGCGCCTAGCTGTCATAGGTTCCGAAGCCGTCGATCTCGTCAGAGCCGACGATCGCAGCATCAGGAGGGGAGTAGATGGCTACGCCGGTCATCATCAGCCTGCTCATCGGCCTCGTCGCCGGAGGAGCGTTCATGGCCATGTGGGCCGCCAACCGCATCGAAGAGGAGAGCGTCAGGCAGTTCGACCGCGGGTTCGAGCGCGGCCGCTGGCTGACCGACATCAGCGTCGCCAAGGCCATCGAGGACCAGGACCGCGCCCGCCGCGTCGGCCTCCTCGTCGCCGGCGCCCGCCAACCCGCCAGCCCCACCACCCGCCCCCCGGGTCAGGAGCCTCGGCCGTCGCTGCTGGTTCTCCCCTAGGGCCCGGCACCCACGGCAGAGAGGTCGCGTAGCAGGTCGTTCCAGGAGCAGATCGTTCAAGCGGAGCGCAGTGCCCGCAGAAGCAGTGCCCGCAGGAAACGCCCGCAACAGGCAGCACGGCAGCCTGTCAACCGCGGACCCCCAGTCCGCCAACGCACGCGGATCCCCAGTCCGCATTGCAGGAGGAATCATGCCCGTCGACCTGGTCGCCATTGCCATCCTGGTGGTGCTGGCCACCCTCGCCGCCCCTCTGACCGCCGACTGGCGGCGCCGCCTGGCCAGCCGCCGCTTCGACGCCGTCTACGAACGCAACCTCCTCCGCCGAACCGGCCGGGGTTAACGCCCGCTTCGCCGTTAGAGGGCGACGCCGGCTAGAGCTGGGTCGGCGACCCGGACCGTGGTGACGGCGGTGGGTGGCGGGGTGAGGAGGCCGCGGGCCGACAGGCGGTCGAGGGCCTCGTCGACGGCCAGGGTGTAGACCCAGGCCAGGAACCCGCCCTCGTCCTCGGCGCCGGGAACGCGGCGGCGGACCGGGTCGAGGGCCGGGAGGGCGTCCTCGACCAGGCGGACGACCGACCAGCCGAGGCCTTCGCAGAGTTCGCGCAGGGCCGGTTCGAGCGAGGCGGGCAGGGCCGGAGCGGATTCCGGGTCGGCCGCGGCCAGCTGGAAGGCGGGCATGTCCGGGCGGCCGAAGCGGACCAGGCTCCCCCGCCCGGGCAGACCGGTGACCCGGGCGAACCACCTGCCGGCGGCACCCTCACCCTCGGCCAGCCACACGAACGCGCTGCCAAACGGCGGCGAGGCCAGGCCCTGACGCCGCAGCAGGCGCCGCACCCCAAGGTCGAGCAGCAACCCCCCAACGACCAGGAAAGCAGCCACCCCCGTGGCGGGGCTGCCCGTCTCATCGTCGAGGCCTGAGGCGGGGCTGGAGAGAGCGGCGTGGACGGGCTCGTATTCGACCTCGAGGCGGCTCCACTCGCCGGCGACCAGGCGGGCCATGGCGCGGCCGAGGTCGCCGGCGGTTTCGGCTACCGCCTTGGCCTGGGCCGCTGGGGCGACCGGGAAGCGGGGGCGGCCGTCGGGGGTGGCCAGCCCGGCGGCCTTCAGCGACTCAAGGCGGTGCTGGCCGAGCCGGTCCAGCGGCGCCCCGTCGGCCACGGCGGACAGCAGCGCTCCGTGGACCGCCGGGTCGACCAGCTCACCGGGTTCCAGCGCCGGTGGCACCGGCGCCCACCATCCCAGCTCCCAGGCCGCCCGGGTCCGGACACCGCCGGTCCCGCCGGTCATGTCCCGCGGCTCCGGCGGCGGGTCCGGCTTCCGAACGGCTCCCGGTGCACCGGCGGGACCGTCAGGCGCGGGCGGCGGCGAGGTTGCGGGTGGCGCTGGGGTCGACCTTGATGCCGGGGCCCATCGAGGTGGCGATGGTGATGCCCTTGATGTAGCGGCCCTTGGCGGCGGCCGGCTTGGCCCGGAGGATCTCGTCGAGGACGACCTGGTAGTTCTCGACCAGGGCCTTGGCGTCGAACGAGGTCTTGCCCAGGATGAGGTGGAGGTTGCCGTGGCGGTCGACCCGGTACTCGACCTTGCCGCCCTTGATGTCGGACACGGCCCTGGCCACGTCGGGGGTGACCGTGCCGGCACGCGGGTTGGGCATCAGGCCGCGGGGGCCGAGGATGCGGCCGAGGCGGCCGACCTGGCCCATCATCTCGGGCACGGCGACGGCGGCGTCGAAGTCGAGGAAGCCGCCCTGGACCCGCTCGACCAGGTCCCGGCCGCCGACCACGTCGGCTCCGGCCTCCTCGGCCAGGCGGGCCGCCTCGCCCTCGGCGAAGACGGCGACCCGAATGGTCTTGCCGGTGCCGTTGGGCAGCGAGACCGTGCCCCGCACCATCTGGTCGGCCCGGCGCGGGTCGACCCCGAGCCGGAAGGCGACCTCGACGGTGGCGTCGAACTTCGTCGGATTGGTCTCCCGGGCGAGCTCCAGGGCCTCGGCCGGGTGATACAGCCGGGTCCGGTCGATCTTGGCGACCGCCTCAGCCAGCTTCTTACCTGCCATGAGAATGTCCTCCTGTGGTCCACGGACCGCTTCCACGGCCCTCCCACGAATAGGTAGGGAACGGGTGCCGCCTAGGAGGCGACGGTGATGCCCATGGAGCGGGCGGTGCCCTCGACGATCTTCATCGCGCCCTCGACGTCGATGGCGTTGAGGTCGGGCATCTTGGTCTCGGCGATCTCCCGGACCTGGGCGCGGGTGACGGAGCCGACCTTCTCACGGTGCGGCTCGGCCGAGCCCTTCTCGATCCCGGCGGCCTTGCGCAGCAGCACGGCGGCCGGTGGGGTCTTCAGCACGAAGCTGAAGCTGCGGTCCTCGTAGATGGTGATCTCCACCGGGACCACGTTGCCGGCCTGGGCCTGGGTGGCCGCGTTGTACTGCTTGCAGAAGTCCATGATGTTCACGGCGTGGGGGCCGAGGGCCGTTCCCACCGGCGGCGCCGGGGTGGCCTGGCCGGCCGTGAGCTCGATCTTGAGCACCGCCGCCACGCGGCGACGGCGACCTGCTTGGGGTGGCATGGGATCGATACTCCTTCGGATGGTTAGAGCTTCTGGACCTGGTCGAACGCGAGCTCGACCGGGGTCTCGCGGCCGAAGATCGAGACCAGGACCTTGAGCTTCTGCTGGTCGGCGTTGATCTCGGCGATCGAGCCGGGCAGCTGGGCGAACGGGCCCGAGGTGACGGTGACGGACTCGCCGACCTGCCACTCGACCCGCGGCTTGAGCTTCTCGACCGGCTTGGTCTCGAGGATCTTGGCCACTTCCTTCTCGGACAGCGGGGTCGGCTTGGCCCCGGAGCCGACGAAGCCGGTCACGCCGGGCGTGTTCCGGACCACGTACCAGGAGTCGTCGTCCAGGTACATGCGGACCAGCAGGTAGCCCGGGAAGACCTTCCGCGAGACGACCTGCTTCTTGCCGCCCTTGATCTCCATGACGTCTTCCATGGGGATCACGACCTCGAAGATCCGCTCCTCCATGTTCATCGAGGAGATGCGGCTCTCGAGGTTGGCCTTGACCTTGTTCTCGTAGCCGGCGTAGGTGTGGACCACGTACCAGTCGCCCAGGCTGAAGGCGCCGGGGCCGGTGGTGCCGGTTGCGGTGTCGGTACTCATTGCACTCCTGTCAGTCGCCGAAGACGGCGAACACGGCCTTCCCGAACAGCGTGTCCAGCCCGAAGATGACCGCCGTGATGACCGTGACGGCCACCAGCACGACCACCGTGTAGCTGGCGACGGTCCGCCGGTCGGGCCAGTTCACCTTCCTGAGCTCGGCCACGACCTCGCTGCCGAACGAGCCGACGCCACGCAGCCGCGAGCGGCGGGCGCCCTGCTGGCCGTCCCGCCCACCGGCCCGCTGGCGCTCCAGCTGCTGCTTGCGCATCGCCTGCAGCCGCTGCGGGTCCGCGGTCTTCTGCTGTCGGGCCATCGCCCGCTTGGTTTCCCTGTTCATTGCGAAAGCTTTGCTCCTCACGCCGAGGCGCCGTCGATCGTCGAGGGGTGGCAGGCCAGGAGGGACTCGAACCCCCAACCACCGGTTTTGGAGACCGGGACTCTACCAATTGAGCTACTGGCCTTGGGAGTGGGCATGCCCCGAGCCTGAGCCCAAAGCCCAACGAGTATAGGTGGGTCCACCCGGCACGAACAAGATGCCCGGCTCTGACCAGGGTACCAGCCGAGGGGGCAACTCATGACAATCGACGACCAGCCGGGCTTCGACCCCCGCCTGGCCTGGGCGTCGGAGGGGCGCCCTGCTCGCCCGGGTCTGCCCCGTCCTCGTGGTCGTCGACATCCTCCGCTTCACCACCGCCGTCGACGTCGCCGTCGCCCAGGGCGCCCAGGTCGTCCCGGCCGGCTGGCCGGTTCGCGAGGGTCCAGGCAGCGCCGAGCACAACGTCAGCCGGGCGGTCCCCCGCCTCTCCGGCGGCGCCTTCGCTCAGCTGAGCTGACCCGGGTAGAGGAGCGCCAGCTCGTCCGGCCAGGCGGCGAGGAGACGCAGCTCATCGTCGGTGAGGGGCCGGCCGGTGGCGGCGTTGGTGAGCTGGACGAGCTTGAACACCAGGTCCTCGTCGCCCGGGGCGAGCTCGATACCGAGGCCGTCGAGGACGTGACGGAGGCCGGCCTTGCCGCCGTACTCGCCGGTGAGCACGACCCGGCCCTGGCGAGCCGTCCAGTCGTGCGGGAACGGCCCGAGGGTCTCGTCGTCGTACAGCTCGTAGTTGTGGCGGTCCTTGAGCGCGCCGTCGGCGTGGATGCCGGACTCGTGGGCGAACGCGTTGGCCCCGACGCCCGGCTGGCCCAGCGGCAGCGGCTGACCGAAGGCGTGGGCGGCCCACAGGGCGAACCGCCGGGCCCAGCTCAGGTCGAGCTCGCCCAGCTCGACCCGGCCGTCCATGTCGAAGCCGTGCCGGAAGGCGAGGATGCACGAGAGCAGGTCGGCGTTGCCGGCCCGCTCGCCGATGCCGTTGACGCAGGTGTTGACCCAGGCGTCCTGGCCAGCGTCCAGGTCGCCGAGGGCGCCGGCGACCGAGTTGGCCACGGCCATGCCGAGGTCGTCGTGGCAGTGGGTCTCGACCGGGATCCCGACGGTGGTCGCCAGGCCGGCGAACCGCTCGCGGATGCGCCAGGGGGTGTCGCCGCCGATGGTGTCGCAGTAGCGGACCCGGTCGGCCCCGGCCTCCTTGGCCGCGACCGCGAACTCGGCCAGGTACCCGGCGTCGGTGCGCGACCCGTCCTCGGCGTTCACCCCGACGGTGGCCACGCCGGCCGACTTGGCCGTCCGGGTGGCGGCGACCATCTGCTCGATGACCGCGGCCCGGTCCAGGCGGCCGCGGAACTTGTTGACGATCATCTGGTCGGAGGTGGAGATCGACAGGTTGAGGTGCTCCAGGCCGAGCGGCAGGGAGGCCTCGACGTCGCCGGGGACGGCCCGGGCCCAGCCGGACAATCGTAGATCTCCGAACGCGCCCGCCTTGGCCAGGGCGAGGTTGGCCCGCAGGTAGGGCGCCTCGTGGAACAGGAACGGGAAGCCGGCCTCGGACTGGGTGACGCCGAGCTTGCCCAGGTAGAAGTTGACCATTGTCTTGCCGAACTTGGACAGGTTGACCCGGGCCGTCTGGACGCCGTCGCGGTTGGTCACGTCGAGGAAGTGGAGCCGTGGCATGGGCGTGCCTCTCGTCGCGCTGCTGTTCTCTCCCTCAGATTGACAGCCACTCCAGTAATTCTCAATATTGATCAATATGGTGGGGGAACGAGACGGGAGACGGTTGCGTACCGCCGAGGCGGCCGCTCGGCTGGGCGTCAAGCCGGCGACGCTGTACGCGTACGTGAGCCGGGGGCTGCTGGGTCGCGAGCGCTCCCCCGACGGGCGGACCAGCACCTTCGACCCGGCCGAGATCGACCGGCTGGCCCACCCGGGCCGCGCCCGGCGAGGCCGCCGTCCGGCCAGCGACCTGGTCGTGCCCTCGGCCCTGACCGCCATCGACCAGGGCCTCCCCTGGTACCGGGGCGTGGCCGTCACCGACCTGGCCGCCACCCGCACCTTCGAGGAGGTCGCCGAGTGGCTCTGGACCGGCCAGCTCCCCGAACCCCCGGCCGGGCCGGGCCAGGTGGCCCGGCGGGCGGGTGAGGCGCCGCTCGAGGCGGCCGGGGAGCCCTGGCGAGCGGGCGAGGCGGCCCTGGACGCCGGGCGCCGTGCCCAGGCCGCCCTGCCGGCGGCGGCGCTGCCGCTGGAGCGGATCCGGGTGATCGCGGCCGCCCTGGCCGCCGGCGACGAGCTGCGCCTGGAGCTCCACCCCGCGGCCGTGACCGCCGCCGGCCGGTCCCTGATCGCCGGCCTGGTCGACTGCCTCCCCCGCCCTGGCTCCCCTCCGGGCGGGGCCGCCCTCGCGGAGCCGCCGGCTCCTGGCGCCGCCCCCATCGCCGCCCGCCTGTGGGCCGGGCTCTCGCCGCTCGCTCCAGAGCCCGGTCTGGTCGGCGTGCTCGACACGGCGCTGGTCCTGCTGGCCGACCACGAGCTGGCCGCGTCGACGGTGGCCGCCCGGGTGGCCGCCTCGGTCAGGGCCGACCCCTACGCGGTGGCGTCGGCCGGGCTGGCCACGGTCAGCGGGACCCTTCACGGCGGGGCGTCGCTGGGGATCGAGGCCCTGCTGGACGAGACCGACCGGCCCGAGCGGGCGGCGACCGTGGTCGGCGCCCGGCTCCGTCGTGGCGAGCGCCTCCGAGGCTTCGGCCACCGCCTCTACCCGGACGGCGACCCGCGCGCCCGGTTCCTCCTGACCCGGCTCCGCGCCACGGCCGCCGGGTCGCCCCGCATGGAGGTCGTCGACGCCCTCCTCGAGTCCACCACCCGCCGCGGCCTCCCCGAGCCGAACGTCGACCTCGCCCTCGCCGCCCTCGCCCACGTCACCCGCATGACCCGCGGCGCCGGTGAAGCCATCTTCGCCATCGCCCGCACCGCCGGCTGGATCGCCCACGCCCTGGAGGAGTACGACCGCAACACCCCCATCCGCCCCCGCGCCGTCTACACCGGCCCGGCCCTCGGGTCCTGACCCGTCCCCCGGGTCCCCCTCCGGGGGGCCAAGCCCGGGCCGAGGTGGTTGGAGGCCGCCCCATCCGTTCCGGGCTGGCAGCACGGGGCGGGCGCTGGCGCAGAGGGCGGTCAGACCTGCACGCTCAGGTGCTCGGGAGTGGCCTCGGACCCAGGTGGCGACCGTTCGGCATCAAGGGCGCGTAGCCGACCCGGCCGACCCAGCTACTTGGCGCGGGCCAGGGCCGGAGTGGGAACCGGCAGGTTCGGCAGGCTCGGCAGGTGCAGGCGGCGGGACCAGGAGCCGGAGGGGCGGCGGCGGGAACGGCGGCGGGAGCGGACGGCGCGGGTGACGACGACGGTGGCGACCAGGGCGCCGGCGGAGCCGGCGGCGGCGAGAACGCGGGGGTCGGTGACGCCGGTGCGGCGGCGGCCGATGGCGATGAGGATGCGCTCGAGGGTGCCGTCGGCGGGGTCGACCTCGAGGTTGGCCATGACGGCCAGGGCCTGGCCGAGGCGGCTGTAGGCGGCGGCTTCGGTGGCGCAGCGGGCGCAGCCGGCGACGTGGTCGGCGCGGGTGCGGACCTCGAACAGGGTCAGCTCCTCGGTCCGGGCGGGGAGCAGGGGGCGGATGTCGTGGCAGGTCGTCATGACCGCCGCCCGGTTGCCCGGCGGCGGCCGGCGAGGGCGACCACCTGGCCGCCTTCGGTCGCCTCCAGCTCGGCCTTGAGCCGCTCTCGTGCCCGGAACAGGCGCACCTTGACCGCGCCCGGCGTCAGCCCCATCGCGTTCGCCACCTCTTCGGTCGACTGGCCGTAGACGTCACGGAGCACGAGCACCTGCCGCTGCCCCTCGGGCAGGTCGGCGACCAGCCGCTCCAGGCGGCGGGCGAGGGCGATCGCCTCGGCCCGCTCGGCCGGCTCGGGCGCGGGGTCGCGGGTGTCGGCGGGCACCGCCGCCCCCTCGACCGCGAACCGCCGCGTGCGGCGCTTCAAGGTGCTCATGGCCACGTTCGTCGTCACCCTGTTCAGCCAGGTGGAGAAGGAGGCTTCGTGCCGGAAGCCGCCCAACTTGCGCACCACCCGGAGATAGACGTCCTGGGTCACGTCGGCGGCGTCGTCCGGGTTGCCCACCAGCCGGAGCGCGCAGGTGTACACGCTACGGTGCGTCCGGCGCACGAGCTCCTCGAGCGCCCAGCGGTCACCGGCCTGGGCGGCCTCGACGAGTTCCCGGTCGACCTCCACCTTGGTCCCCTTCCAACGTTCCCTTAGACCCCGAACCCCGCCCTCCGGTTACCGGTGCCGGTGATAGCCCCGGAAGCCTCGGTTGAGGAGGTCGGTGCGGCTCTTCCAGCGCCCGAGGAACCGATCGTAGTTCTTTCTGGACGCACGGTCCCGTTCCCCAGGATCGGTGTCGTGGAAACCACGGTGCCGGTGCCGGGCCGCCGGCACCTCGACACGGATGGCCCGGTAGCCGAGGTCGCGGACGGCGAAGGAGTAGTCGAGGTCGGCGTTGCGGTAGTAGCGGTCCTTGGGGTCGACCCCGACCCGGGCCGCCAGGGCCCGCGGCACGGCCAGCAGGTAGCCCTCGATGGCGTCGACCTCGGGACCGTCGTCGGCCTCGAACTCGAGCATCGTGGTCGTGGTCACCCCCCAGCCGCCGGCCAGCCCAGTGCCCGGCTGGTCCAGGGCGGTCAGCAGCGGGCCGAGCAGGTCGCCGGTGGCCTCGACATGCGGGTCGAGCCAGACGAGCACACGGCCGCGAGCCTGGCCCATGGCCAGGTTCATGGAGGCGCCGAAGCCGATCGCCGGCTCGAGGTGCAGGACCCGGACGTGAGAGTCGTCCCTGGCCAGGTCCTCCAGGGCCCGGCCGGTGGCCTCGCCGGCCCCGTCGGAGACCAGCAGCACCTCGTAGTCGAGATGGCGATGGTGGGTGGCCAGGGCCCGGGTCGCCCTGGCCACGTCCTCGGGCCAGCCGGCGACGTGGACGACCACCGAGACCTCGCCCCGGTCGGGCTCGTCCCAGCACGAGGCCAGCGCGGCCGGGTCGAGCGGCTGGTAGGGCGGCGCCTCGGTCAGCTCCGGCCCGTCCGGGGTGTCCTTGACCAGCCAGCCGGCCTCGCGGAGCTGGTCCCGGATGGCGTCGGCGGTGGCGAAGTCCCGCCGCTCGCGCGCGGCCTGGCGCTGGGCGAGAAGGGCGGCGGGATCCGGTCGCGGTCGCCCGACCGGTTCCTCTGCCGACCTGTTCCCCATCGGCTACAGCTCCAGCTCGGCCTCGCCCTTGCTCAGGACCTTCTCGCCCTTCTCGTCCTCGGCGTGGAAGCGGACCAGGACCCGCCGGCCGTCGACCTCGGCCACCTCGCCCTTGGCGGTGAGGGTCTGGCCGGGCTCGATCATGGCCGAGAACCGCACGCGGAGCCGCTTGATCGCCGCCGGGTCGCCG
>JASLBL010000010.1 GCA_030146615.1 Actinomycetes bacterium | reverse complement strand
TGTTCGTCGGCGTGGCCGCCGGGGCCTACTCCTCGATCTTCATCGGCCCGCCGCTGGTGGCCATGTGGAAGGAGAAGGAGCCCCGCTACGCTCGGCCCCGGGGCCCTGGGCGGCCAGGCGCTCGACCCGGGCCCGGAGCTGGGCGTAGCGGGGCTCCTTCTCCTTCCACATGGCCACCAGCGGCGGGCCGATGAAGATCGAGGAGTAGGCCCCGGCGGCCACGCCGACGAACAGGGCCAGGGCCAGGTCCTTGAGGGTCTCGGCCCCGAGCAGGTAGGACCCGACCAGCAGCAGCCCGAGGATCGGCAGCAGCGAGGACAGCGAGGTGTTGAGCGACCGCATGACCGTCTGGTTGACGGCCAGGTTGGTCGCCTGGGAGTAGGTGGTCCGCGACATGGCGGTGAGCGAGCCGGTGTTCTCGCGGACCTTGTCGAACACCACCACCGTGTCGTACAGCGAGTAGCCGAGGATCGTGAGCAGGGCGATCACGGTCGCCGGGGTGACCTCGAACCGGGCCAGGGCGAAGATCCCGGCGGTGATGATCAGGTCGTGGAGCAGCGCCACCAGGGCGGCCACGGCCATCTTGAACTCCATCCGCAGCGACACGTAGACGACGACCGCGACCAGGAACACCAGCAGGGCGACGACCGCCTTGCGGGAGACCGTGCTCCCCCACTTGGAGCCGATGGACTCGGTGGAGACGGCGTTGCGTTCGACGCCGGCCACCTCGGCCAGCTCGGTCCTGATCCTGGCCACATCGGCCGGAGGCAGCTCCTCGGTCTGGACGATCACCTGGACCGGATCACTCCCGGTGATCTGGACGACCTCGGCGGCCGACCCGACGGCCTCGCGGACCTTGGCCTCGGTCACCTGGGTCTGCGGCTGGACCCGGAACACCGCCCCGCCCTTGAAGTCGATGCCGAAGTTGAGACCGGGCACGACCAGGCTGACCAGCGAGATCAGCAGGAGCACGCCCGAGATGGTGAACCACAGGCGCCGGCGACTGACGAAGTCGAAGCTGGTCTCGCCGTGGTACATGCGGCTGGCGAGGGACACGGCCAGGATCCTCCTTGCGGGGGTCAGACGGCGGCGCGGATGCCGACGAAGCGCCCCTCCTGGAACAGGCGGGTTCGGGTGAGCAGGGACACCGACGGGCGGGCGAAGAACCAGGCCGCGAAGAAGTCGATGAGGGTGGCCAGGCCGAGGGTGAACGCGAAGCCCCGGACCGGGCCGATGGCCAGCAGATACAGGATCACCGCGGCCATGAACGACACCGCGTTGGCCGAGACCAGGGTGTGGAACGAGCGCTGCCAGCCCCGGTCGACCGAGGTGCGCAGGGTCTTGCCCTCGCGGACCTCGTCTTTCAGCCGTTCGAAGAACACCACATAGGTGTCGGCGGAGATGCCGACGCCCACGATCAGCCCGGCGATGCCGGCCAGAGTGAGGGTGAAGCCGATCAGGCCGCCCATGAGGATGACGACGCCGACGTTGAGGGCGGCCGCGATGGCCAGGCCGACCCAGATGACCAGGCCGAGCCCCCGGTAGTAGACGAGCACGTACAGGAACACCAGGCCGAGCCCGATGGCCCCGCCGATCAGGCCGGCCCGCAGCGAGTCGGCCCCGAGGGTGGCGCTGACGGTGGTGCGGCTCTGGGGGTCGAGCTTGAGGGGCAGGGCGCCCGAGGAGATCAGCGGGGCCAGGTTCTCGGCCTCGGCCTGGGTCTGGCCGGTGATCACGGCCGAGCCGCCGCTGATGCCCTGGTTGCACTGGACGTCGGAGGCGACCGGTGGGTAGTTGATGACCACCGCGTCCAGGGTGATGGCGATACTCCGCTTGGGGTCGCCGTCGGGGTTGCAGGCCGCCTGGCCGGTCAGGGCCTCGAAGCGGTTGCCGCCGCGGCCGCTGAAGTTGAGCTGGGTCTCCCACTGGCCGGTGGTCACCCCGCCCTGGCCGGCGGTGGCCAGCTGGGGCCGGGCCGAGGCGATGTCGGTGCCACCGAGGGCAACCTTGCCCATCAGCAGCTTGGGCGAGTTGGCGTCGGGCCGCAGCTCCCCGGCCTCGTTGCGGGCGCACAGGACGACATTGTCCTTCTCGGGGTCGTCCTTGTCGGAGTAGGTCCCGGGCTTGGTGCAGTCGACCGCCTTGAACGGGTCCTGCTTGTACCTGGGATCGTTGGGCCCGACGATCTCCTTCACCGGGCGGAACTGGAGCTGGGCGGTGGTGCCGACGGCGGCGATCACGTCGTCGGGGTTGGGCACGTCGGGGATCGAGACCACGATGTTGCCGCCCTCGAGGTTGACCTCGGACTCGGCGACGCCCTTGGAGTTCACCCGGCTGCGGATGATGTCCACGGTCGTGTTGAGCTGCTCGGCCGTCGGCTCGCCGCCCCGCGGGTTGGTCGGCACGAAGGTGACGCTGGACCCGCCGCGCAGGTCGAGCCCGAGCCGCGGCTCCAGGCCCTGGACCGCGACCACCGCCCAGACCACGCCGACCAGCGTGAACACGACCAGCAGCGGGATGACGTAGCGACGGATTCCTGGCACGGACGTGGCGCTCCTTTGTTGCAACTGGGTTTCGAAACAGAGAGCCTAGCGGTTTTCTCGGGCTTTCGAGCGGCCTACAGCAGGCTGTGGCCGTTGACCGTCATGCGGAACTTGCAGTCGAGGCCCTCGGCCGCCCTGCGGCACATCATCATGCGGACGAGGAAGATCTCGAAGTACTCCAGGATGTCGGACACGCTGGTGTCGATCTGGAGCTCCAGGGTGATGGTGCGGCTGGTCGCGTCGACTCGCACGAAGGAGTGGGTGGCCGAGTAGTTCACCCGGTCGTGGATGTCGAACTCGACCCGCGCGTCCTTTCGCACCCGGGAGCGGTGGACGTCGGACTTGTCGGCGATGTTGACCGCCGCCGACACCGGCGACACGGGATGGCCGAGCTCCTCCTCGTGGTTGCCGATGGCCCCGATGACCAGGCCGATGTCCTCGGTGGCCATGCCCAGCTCGGTGAGCACGGGCAGGGCCAGCAGGGCCGAGGTCTGGGGGTGGCCCTGACGTGAGATCACGTTGCCGACGTCGTGCAGGTAGCCGGCCACGGCGGCCAGCTCGGCCTGGTGGCGGTCGTAGCCGAGCCGGTCGAGGATGTTGAAGGCGATGTGGCCGACCAGATTGGCGTGGCGGAACCCGTGCTCGGTGTAGCCGAGCCGCCCGGTGAACTGGTCGGCCAGGGCGACGTAGGTCTGGATGACCTTGTGGCCGGCGACCTGGTCGAGCAGGCGGAGCTCGCCGGCGGGAGGCCGGCGCTCCGGGAGGCTCATCGTTCGGGGCGCTCCTCTTCGTCGGCGACCTCGGTCGCCCCGCCGGCCGGCTCGGGGTTGACCTTGCCCGAGATGGCCCGGCGGTTGAGGCGGGCCTCCACGCCAGGGGACAGCTCGATGGTGACGATCTCGCCGTCGAAGCGGCGGATGGTGCCGAGGAACCCTGCCGAGGTGACGACCTCGTCGCCCAGCTGCAGCGAGGACTGCAGCGACTGCAGGGACTTGAGGCGGCGCTGCTGGGGGCGGATGAGCAGGAAATAGAAGACGCCGACCATCAGCACGAGGACGACGAGCGACCCGCTACCTTCCATGGATTCAGGACCTCCGGGGGTGCCGATGCGGCGGCAATCCTACTCCGGGTTCCGCTCGAAAAGGGAGCCTGGGGAAGGGGCGACGCCAGACCCCCTGGGCTCTTCCAGGCCGAGGTGGGCGAACGCGGCCGCGGTGGCCACCCGGCCCCTCGGGGTCCGCTGGAGGAAGCCGAGCTGGAGCAGGTACGGCTCGGCCACGTCCTCGACCGTGTCCTGCTCCTCCCCCACCGACACGGCCAGGGTGGCCAGTCCGACCGGGGCGCCGCCGAAGCGCTCGCACAGCACCCGCAGCAGGGCCAGGTCGAGCTTGTCCAGCCCCAGGCGGTCGACCTCGAACAACTCGAGGGCGGCCTCGGCCACGGCCTCGTCGACCGTCCCGTCGGCCCGGACCTCGGCGTAGTCGCGGACCCGGCGCAGGAGCCGGTTGGCGATCCTCGGGGTGCCGCGGGACCGCCGGGCCAGGACCTCGGCCCCGGCCTGGTCGATGACCACCCCGAGGATGGCCGCCGAGCGGGTGACGATCGCCTGGAGGTCGGCCGGGGCGTAGTAGTCGAGCCGGGCCGAGAAGCCGAAGCGGTCGCGCAGCGGCGAGGTGATCAGCCCGGTGCGGGTGGTGGCGGCGACCAGGGTGAAGCGCGGCAGGTCCAGGCGCAGGCTGCGCGCCCCCGGGCCCTTGCCGAGCACGACGTCGATCTGGAAGTCCTCCATGGCCGGGTAGAGGACCTCCTCGACGGCCCGGGGCAGGCGGTGGATCTCGTCCACAAACAGCACGTCGCCCGCTTCCAGGCCGGTGAGGATGGCGGCCAGGTCGCCGGCCCGCTCCAGGGCCGGCCCGGAGGTGACCCGGAAGCCGGCCCCGAGCTCGGCGGCCACGATCGCGGCCAGGCTGGTCTTGCCGAGGCCCGGCGGCCCCGAGAACAGCAGGTGGTCGGGGGGCAGGCCGCGCCGGCGGGCCGACTCGAGCACGATCCCGAGCTGCTCGCGGGCCCTGGCCTGGCCGATGAACTCCTCCAGCTTGCGCGGACGCAGGCTCCCCTCGCTGGCCCGCTCGGCGTCCGAGGCCCAGGGGTCGAGCAGGTCCGAATCGCTCACCGCGAGGACCCAAGGCCGCGCAGGGCCAGGCGGAGCAGCTCCTCGGTCGAGGAGGCGCCCGCGTCGGGCGGGAGGGCAGCCAGGGCGGTCTTGATCTCGGCCGGGCCGTAGCCGAGGGCGCCCAGGGCCTCGCGGACCTCGGCGTAGGCCGGGTGGCCGTCGGTCTCGACGGCCACGTCGGGGTCGCCGTCGCCGAGCTTGCCCTTGAGCTCGAGGATGAGCCGGGCCGCCCCCTTGCGCCCGACCCCGGGGACCAGGGTCAGGGCGTCGGCGTCGCCGGCGTTGACGGCCCGGCGCAGGGCGTCGGGGGCGTGGACGGCCAGCACGGCCAGGGCCAGCTTGGGCCCGACCCCGGTGGCGGTCAGCAGCTGCTCGAAGGCGCGGCGCTCGTCGGTGGTGGCGAAGCCGTACAGGGCCAGGGTGTCCTCGCGCACGTAGGTGACGGTGTGGACCAGGACCTCGCCGTCGCGGGGCAGCCCGGCCGCCGCCTTGGGGGTCAGGAACACCCGGTACCCGACCCCGCCGACCTCGATCACGGCCCCGTCGACCAGCACCTCGAGCAGCCGCCCGCGCAGGCTGGCGATCATCGTCTGGCCCCCTTGGGCAGCCCCGGCGAGGTCGGGGCGGCTCTGGCCAGCCAGTCGGCCTCCGACGCGGCCCCGATGGACCCGCCACCGGTCCCGCCGGGCCGGGGACCGTCTCCATCGGTGGGGCCGGCGCGGCCCCCCCGAGCCCCCCCGGCGCCGGCCAGGCGGGCGTGGTTGAGGTGGCACAGGGCGACGGCCAGGGCGTCGGCGGTGTCGGCCGGGGCCGGCACCGCGTCCAGGCCGAGCAGCGCCTTGACCATGTAGCCGACCTGCTCCTTGGGCGCGCTCCCCGACCCGGTCACCGCCTGCTTGACCTGCGGCGGGGTGTAGGCGGTGACCTGGAGGCCGTGCTCGGCGGCCAGCAGCAGCACCACCCCGGAGGCCTGGCCGACGGTCATGGCCGTGCGCACGTTCGCGTTGAAGAACAGCCGCTCGATGGCCAGGGCCTCGGGCCGGTGGACGGCCAGGACCTGCCGCAGCTTCGTCGCCAGCTCGGCCAGGCGGGGCGCCACCTGCTCGCCGTCGGTGTGGATGGTGCCGTAGCCGGCGGCCGCGACCCGGGCGCCGCGCCGCTCCAGCACCGCCCAGCCGCAACGGCCGAGCCCGGGGTCGACCCCGAGCACCCGCATGGCCGACCCTCCGCTCCTCGAACAGGTGTTTGGCGGCAGCCTACCGGTTGTGTGCGACAGGCTCAACCACCCCGCCCCGCCCCCGCGAGCCTGGTTCGGGTTAGGCCCCGGCCCCAGCGGGTAGGCCCGCGCCCGACCCCGAAGGGAGGCGAGATGCGGCTCGGTACCCTGCTGTTGATCATCATCGTCGTGCTGCTGGTGCTGTTCCTGTTCAGCCGCCGTCGCGGCCGCCTGTAGCGCGTCCGCCACCGCGTCAGGTACGGGAGTCAAGCTGCCGATACAGAGGCTGTGCGGATTCCTGCCTGGCGCGGTTTTCTTTTGGGCGGCCTCTTCGCGGCGGTCGTCTATTTCCTGTTGCCCGACACCGAACGGGTCGCATCCGCCAGCTCAGCCGTGCTGCACTATGCCGCCGCCGTGGCGGTGGTGGCCGGACTGCGGACCCACCGGCCGGCCAACCCACGGCCGTGGTACCTGATCGCGACGGCGCTGGTGGCCATTGGGACCGGCGACTCGCTGATCTTCACCCATTACCAGGACCTGGCCGACCTGTGCTTCCTGGGCGCCTATGTCGCCCTCGCCGTGGCCCTGCTGCGCCTGGTACGGACCCGCAGCCAGGGACGGGACGTACCGGCGCTGCTGGACGCGCTGGTCGTCACGATCGGCCTCGGGGTGGTGTCGTGGCAGTTCCTGATGGTCCCCTACGCCCGCGATCCGTCGCTGTCGCTCGACCAGAAGCTGACCTCTATCCTTCTCCCGCTGGCCGACGTCGTGCTCCTGGCCTTGCTGGTGCGCCTGTGGAGTGGTGGCGGCCAGCGGCCGGCCGCCTACTGGCTGCTCGGGCTGGCGGTGGTGGCCCTGCTCGCCGCCGACACCGGCTACGGGGTGGTCTCCTTGCAGGGGCCGTTCCGGCCTGGGACCTCGATCGACATCGGCTTCATCATGTTCCCGCTCTGCTGCGGCGCCGCGGCACTGCATCCCTCCATGGCCGTGGTCGCCGCACCGGGGACGGCGGTGGCGTCCCGGCGGCCCCAGTGGCGCCTGGCCCTGCTCGGCGGGGCGGCGATCCTGGCGCCGACGGTCCAGATGCTCGAGTGGCTACGCGGACGGCCGATCGAGGTCCCGGTGGTCGCGGCCGGCAGCATCGTCATGTTCCTGCTGATCGTCTCCCGGACCCAGGGCCTGACCCGCGAGGTCACTGTGCAGGACGAGCGCCGGCGGCTGCTCGGCCGGGTCCTGCAGGCCGCCGAGGACGAACGCACACGGATCGCCCATGACCTGCACGACGGGCCGGTGCAGCAGCTCGCGGTCCTCAACTACGACGTCTATCGCGCCCGCAAGCGGATCGGCGACCTGCTGGGCAGGACGGCCGCCGAGGCGCTGATGGAAGACCTTCAGCGCACCGACGAGGTCCTGGAAGCGGTCGAGAAGGGGCTGGGCGAGGAGACCAAGGTGCTCCGTCGGCTGATGAGCGCCCTGCGGCCCCCCGTGCTCGACAACCGAGGCTTCGCCGACGCCCTGCGCGAACACGCTCAGCGGTTCGAGGAGGAGAAAGGCATCGCCGTCGACATCGACCTCGGTCTACCGGGCCGCCTCCCGCCGGAGCTGGAGACGGTCCTGTACCGCATCGTCCAGGAGTCGCTGACCAATGTCGCCAAGCACGCGCGCGCCCAGCACGTGTCCGTGGCGGTCGACCAGCCGGACGACACCGTGGCTCGGCTGCGGGTCCGCGACGATGGCGTCGGCTTCGACCCTGGCAATCTCACCCAGCTGCTCCGGGAGGGCCACTTCGGCCTGGCCGGGATGCGTGAACGGGCCAGCCTGGCCGGCGGGACCATGGAGGTCGGCTCGTTGCCCGGGCACGGCACGACCGTCGAGGTCCGGCTCCCGATCACCGCGACGCAGGCCGCCGTCCATTCATCGTAGAGCCTCCGCTCTTTGCGTCAGGATCGTCTGGACTGTTACGCTCGCTCGAATCGATCGAGGAGCGCCATGCCCACCATGCCAACGTTTGCCGTGCCCAAGCACCTCGTCGAGGTGGCGCGGTTGATGGAGGAGCACCCGCTGGTGGACGTGGTGGTCGACCGGGTCGACGGCCGCCAGGTCAGGATCGGGGGCCGGTGGCTGGCCGACTTCGCCTCCTGCAACTACCTCGGCTTCGACGTCGACCCTGAGATCCTGGCCGGGGTCCCCGGCTTCCTGGCCGACTGGGGAACGCACCCAAGCTGGTCGCGGGCCCTGGCCAGCCCGGCTCTCTACCGACGGGTCGAGGAAGAGGTCGCCGAGCTGCTCGGGGTCGAGGACGTGCTGACCTTCCCGACCCTGACCCATACCCACAGCGGCGTGCTTCCGGCCCTGGCCGGAGCAGGGACGGTCCTGGTGGATCTCCGGGCCCACCGGACCATCCACGACGCGGCCGCGATCGCCAGGGGCCGGGGCGCGCAAGTCCGGCGCTTCCGCCACCATGACGTCGAGCACGCCAGGCGCCTGCTGCGCGCGTCGACCCAGGGTCCGAGGGTGCTATGCCTCGACGGGATCAACTCCACGACCGGCAACCCACCCGACGTGCCGGCGTTCGCCGCCCTGGCCCGCGAGCACGACGCCATCCTGTACCTCGACGACGCCCACGGCTTCGGGATCGTCGGAGAGCGGGGGACCCACGACCCGACGCCATATGGCAGCCGGGGCAACGCGGTCGTGCGCTGGTTCGGCGAGCGCTACGACCACATCGTGCTGACCGCCGGCCTCTCCAAGGCCTACTCGTCGCTGCTGGCGTTCGCGGCCATCCCGACCCGGCTGCGGGTCTACCTCAAGGCGACCGTGCCGTCGTACATGTACTCCGGTCCGGTCCCAGTGGCGTCACTGGCCACCGCCCTGCTCGGCCTGGAGGCCAACCGGCGTCGCGGCGACGACCTCCGCATCCAGCTCTGGCATCGGACCAGGACCGTCCTCGATCACCTGGACAAGCTCGGCATCGCCACCACCAACATCACCGGCGTGCCGCTGATCGAGCTGGCCCTGGCCAACCCGGCGGACATGGACGCCGTTGGGCGGCACCTGTTCGACCGGGGGATCTACGTCGCCATGACCCCCTACCCGGTGGTGCCGCGCGCGGAGGTCGGCTTCCGGGTCCAGCTCACCGTGGCCAACACCCTCGAGCAGGTCGACCACCTGCTGGAGGTGCTCCAGGAGATCGACGACCGCTTCGGCTTCCGCCGCCTCCACCCCTGATCAGGCGTCAGCTGACCTCGGCCATCACGTCGTCGGGGATGTCGAAGTTGGCGTAGACGTCCTGGACGTCGTCGAGGTCTTCGAGGGCGTCGAGCAGGCGCAGAACCCGGACGGCGATGTCGCGGTCGAGGGGGACCGACATGCTGGGGACCATGGTGACCTCGGCCGAGGCGTACGGGATGCCGGCGGCGTCGAATGCGGCGCGGACAGCGCGGAGGTCGCCGGGGGCGGTGGTGATGGTGAAGCCCTCTTCCCCGGCCTCGACGTCCTCGGCGCCGGCCTCGAGGGCGACCTCCATGACGCGGTCCTCGTCGACGCCGTCGCCCAGCACCACCAGCTGGCCGCGCCGGTTGAACAGGTAGGCGACGCTGCCAGCGTCGGCCAGGCTGCCGCCGCCCTTGGTGACCACGTGGCGGATGTCGGCCGCGGTCCGGTTGCGGTTGTCGGTCAGGGCCTCGACCATCATCGCCACCCCGCCGGGGGCATAGGCCTCGTAGGTGGCCAGCTCCAGGCGCTGGCCGCCGAGCTCGCCGGCGCCCCGCTTGGCGGCCCGGTCGATGGTGTCGTTGGGCACCGAGCTGTCCTTGGCCTTCTGGATGGCGTCGGCCAGGGTCGGGTTGCCCTCGGGGTTGCTGCCGCCCTCACGGGCCGCGACCTCGATCGCCCGGATCAGCTTGGCGAACAGCTTGCCCCGCCTGGCGTCCTTGGCGCCCTTCTGGTGCTTGATCGTCGACCATTTCGAATGACCGCTCATGCGGGTCCCCTTTCCGCGACCGAGCCGAGAGCCAGGTCGAGAAGCCAGCGGTGCAGGCGCACCTCACCGGTCAGCTCGGGATGGAAGGCGGTGGCGAGCAGGCGGCCCTGGCGCACCGCCACCACCTTGCCGTCGACCTCGGCCAGCACCTCGACCTCGGGGCCGGCCTCGGCCACCCAGGGGGCGCGGATGAAGGCGCCCGAGACGGGCCCGCCGCCGACGCCCTTGACGTCCACCTCGGCCTCGAAGGAGGCCACCTGGCGGCCGAAGGCGTTGCGGCGGACCCGCACGTCCAGGACGCCCAGCAGGTCCTGGGGCGGGCCCTCGACCTCGCGGGCCAGGAAGATCATACCGGCGCAGGTCCCGAGCACGGGCATGCCGGCCGCGATGCGCTCGCGCAGCGGCCCCAACAGCCCGTAGCGGTCGGCCAGCTTGCCGATCACGGTCGACTCGCCGCCGGGGACGACCAGGGCCTGGACCCCGTCCAGGTCGGCCAGGGTGCGGACCTCGACCCCCCGCGCCCCGACCGCCTCCAGGGCGGCCAGGTGCTCGCGGACGTCGCCCTGGTAGGCCAGGACGCCGACCCTCGGTGGATCAGCCACGTCCTACCAGCCGCGGTCGGCCAGCCGCTCGCCCTCGGGCACGGCGGCGATGCCGACCATCGGCTCGCCGAGCCCGCGCGACACCTTGGCCACGATCCCGGGGTCGCGGGCGAAGGTGGTCGCCTCCACGATCGCCCGGGCCCGCCGGGCCGGATCGCCGGACTTGAAGATGCCCGACCCGACGAACACGCCATCGGCGCCCAGCTGCATCATCATGGCCGCGTCGGCCGGGGTGGCGATCCCGCCGGCGGTGAACAGCACCACCGGCAGCCGGCCCTGGGCGGCCACCTCGGCGACCAGGTCGTAGGGGGCGGCCAGCTCCTTGGCGGCCGAGAACAGCTCGTCGGACCGCAGGCCGTGGAGGCGGCTGATGCCGGCGGCGATCGCCCGCATGTGGCGGACCGCCTCGATCACGTTGCCGGTCCCGGCCTCGCCCTTGGAGCGGATCATTGCCGCGCCCTCGGAGATCCGGCGCAGCGCCTCGCCCAGGTTGGTCGCCCCGCACACGAAGGGCGCGGTGAACTGCCACTTGTCGATGTGGTGGGCCTCATCGGCCGGGGACAGCACCTCGGACTCGTCGACGTAGTCGACGCCGATGGCCTGGAGCACCTGGGCCTCGACAAAGTGGCCGATGCGGGCCTTGGCCATCACCGGGATGGAGACGGCGTCCATGATCTGGTGGACCAGCTCGGGGTCGCTCATGCGGGCCACCCCGCCCTGGGCGCGGATGTCGGCCGGCACCCGTTCCAGGGCCATGACGGCCACCGCCCCGGCCTCCTCGGCGATCTTGGCCTGGTCGGCGGTGACGACGTCCATGATGACGCCGCCCTTGAGCATCTCGGCGAGGCCGCGCTTGACCCCGGCGGTGCCGGTGACCTGGTTGCTGGGCTCCATGCTGGAGAACTCCTCGAGTGGCCTTCGAGACCTCTGAGCGGCTCCGTTTTGCCTGCTCAGGGGCACATTCCGAGTTCCCAGGCTACACCAGGGCCCAGTGGGGCTTCAACGCCGCCCGGTCGGCTCAGGAGCCGGTGAGCTGGCGCAGCGCCCAGTTGTCGAGCCGCCGGATGATCCGGCGGGGCAGGCGGACCACGGTCCGGTCCACCGGGTCGACCACCACCGTCGCCCTGCCCCGGCGGAAGCCGGCCAGCGCCTTCTCGACGCAGACGGCGGCGTCCATGAACCAGGCTCGCTCCAGCCAGCGGCCGACCGGCCCGGCGGGGGCGACCGGCCGGCCGAGGGCGGACTCGACCATCGCCGTCCGCACCGGTCCCGGAAAGACGACACAGACGTCGACGCCGTGGCCGGACAGCTCGAGCCGCAGCCCCAGCGACAGCTCCTTCACGAAGGCTTTGGTCGCGCCGTACAGAACCAGGCCGGCCATCGGCTTGAAGGCGGCGGTGGAACTCACGTTGAGGATCGCGCCCCGCCCGCGGGGGGCGAAGGCATCGGCGGCCAGCTTGCTCAGGGCGGCCACGGCGGTGACGTTCAAGGCCACCATGGCCTCGGCCTGCTCGCGCGACGCGTGGACGAGCTCGCCGTGGGTGGACACGCCGGCGTTGTTGACCAGCATGGCCACCTCGGGCCGCTCCAGCACCTCGCCGACCCGGCGCCGGTCCTCGGGCCGGGTGAGATCGGCGGCCAGCACCTCGCAGCGCCCCCCGGCGGCCCGGACCTCGCCGGCGAGGACGTCGAGCAGCTCGGCCCGCCGGGCCACGGCCACGACCGCCAGGCCCGCCGCGGCCAGCTGGCGGGCGAACTCGGCCCCGATACCCGACGACGCCCCGGTGACCACGGCCGTGCGGCCACCGAGCGCCTGCAGCCGATCCCGTGGCACCGCCAGGCCCCCCTGCCAGATGTACGCCGGCGCCCGGAGCATGCCACAGCCGGCGCGGTATCGTCCCGGGTACCGAGATCGGGGGGGAGCCGTGCGTCTCAGCTGTGTCACCTGTGCCGACGAACCGGACCCGGGCCAGGTGGCCTGGGCGACCGTCCACAGCAGTGAGCGCGAGTTCGAGCACGAACGCTTCGCCGTCTGGCGCTGCCCGCGCTGTCGCTGCATCCACGCCTTCGGCGACGTGGACCTGGACCACTACTACCGGCACTACGGGCTCCACGAGACCGGGCTCGACCTGCTCGAGCGGGTCTTCTACCGCAACAAGCTGCGGTTCATCCGCCGCTTCGTCCCTCTCGACCGGGGCAGCCCGGTGCTGGACTTTGGCTGCGGTAACGGCATCTTCGTCGAGTACCTCCGCCGACGCGGCTACACCGACGTGGCCGGCTACGACCCCTACTCGGCCGCCCACGCCGACCCGGGCGTGCTCGGGCGCCGCTACCGGCTGGTGCTGTCGACCGATGTGGTCGAGCACGTGCCGTCGCCGGCCGAGCACCTGGAACGCGCCGGCGAGCAGGTCGCGCCGGGCGGCTTCCTGTACCTCCAGACCCCCGACGCCCATCACATCGACCTGGAGCGGGCGGCCACCGTCCGCCAGGTGCTCCAGCAGCCCTACCACCGGCACCTGGTCACGACGGCCTGGCTGGAGTCAGAGCTCAACCAGCTCGGCTTCGAACCAGTGGCCAGGACCCACCGCCCCTATTTCCACACCTGGATCCCGTTCCTCAACCTGCCGACGATCGACTGGTACCTGGACCGGCACGGCGGGCTGGTCGCCCTCAACGAGCCGTTCCGCTGGTCGTCGCTCCTGCAGCCAGGCTTCTGGTACCGGGGGCTCGCCGGCGGGCTCGCCTCCCGGACCGACGAGGTTCAGCTCATCTTCCGGCGTGCCGGCTGAAGCCGGTCCGGCCGGGACGGCGGAGCGGCAACAACTGCCGGCTGGTCCGCCGTGCGCTACCGTCAGGAGCGATGCACATGACCCGGCGACCGCGCGCCACCGGGGTGCTGTTGGCCCTGGTGGTCCTGCTCGCCCTGCTCGGGGCCGGCGGTGCCGGCCGGACGGGCGCCGTCGCCGGTGCCTCCGGGTCGCTCCTGGCCGGACCGGCGGCCGGGCCCGAGCAGGGACTGGTCCGCGACCGGCCCGGGCGCGCCCTGGTCATGCCGGGCGGCACCCGCGACCAGCGGGGACTGCCTGGGGCGGCCGTGCCGGGTGTCCTCGCCCTGGGCGTGGCCGCCGCCTGGACGGTCGTGGCCGTCCGCCGGGATGCCCGGCCCGCCGGCCGCCATGCCGCCGCCTCCGGTGCCCGCGCTCCCCCGTCGCTCCGGCAGTCAGCAAGCTGACGGTGCCGCCCGGGGGACCGGCGCGGCCGAGGCTGGAGGTGCTCGAACACGTCACCATGGAGCTGGAACGCCAAGGCTACCGATGAGCAGAGGGAGCAACAGCCGGATGGACATCCAGGAGACGAACCTACCAGGCGTCGGGCTTCGTCACGACTTCACCACCAGGGCCGGCCGCCAGCTCGGGGTCGTCACCCACCGCACCGGCCGGCGCGACCTGCTGGTGTACGACCGTGAGGATCCCGACGCCTGCCAGGAGGTGGTCCAGCTCACCGACGACGAGGCCGACGCCCTGGCCGAGCTGCTGGGGGCGGCCCGGCTGGTCGAGCACCTGGCCGCGCTGACCCAGCGGATCGAGGGGCTGGCCATCGACTGGCTGCCGATCCGTCCGGGCAGCCCGTACGCCGGCAGGGCCATCGCCGACACCCAGGCCCGCAGCCGCACCGGCGTGTCGATCGTGGCCATCGTGCGCGGCGACGGCGCCATCCCGGCCCCGACCCCCGACGCCGTCCTCGAGCCCGGCGACACCCTGGTGGTCGTCGGCACCGCCCAGGGCGTCAAGGAGCTGAGCAAGCTGCTGGGGAGCTGACGGCGTGCACGACGGCGCCGCCGTCCTCCTCGAGCTGGGCGGGGTCATCCTCGGGCTCGGGATCCTGGGGCGCCTCGCCGGCCGCCTCGGCCTGTCGGCCATCCCCCTGTACCTGCTGGCCGGGCTGGCCTTCGGCGAGGGGGGCCTGCTGCCCCTGGTCACCGCGAGTGAGTTCATCGAGATCGGGGCCGAGGTCGGGGTGATTCTCCTCCTGCTCCTGCTGGGCCTGGAGTACTCGGCCAGCGAGCTGGTCGGGACCCTGCGCACCGCCGCCCCGGCCGGCCTGGTCGACCTGGCCCTCAACTTCACCCCCGGCCTGCTCGCCGGGCTGCTGCTCGGCTGGTCGGCCCTGGCCGCGGTGGTGCTGGGCGGGGTGACGTACGTGACCTCGTCGGGGATCGTGGCCAAGGTCCTTGGCGACCTGAACCGGATCGGCAACCGCGAGACCCCGGTGATCCTGTCCATCCTGGTCGTCGAGGACCTGGCCATGGCCGCCTACCTGCCGCTGGTCACCGGGCTGCTGGTCGGGGGCGGGCTGCTGGCCAGCGCCCTGCCGGTCGGGGTCGCGCTGGCCACCGTGGCCCTGGTGCTGCTGGTCGCGATCCGCTACGGCGAGACCCTGAGCCGGCTGGTGTTCAGCCCCAACGACGAGGTCACCCTGCTGGTCATCCTCGGCGTGGCCCTGGTCGTGGCCGGGGTCGCCCAGCAGCTCCAGGTGTCGGCGGCGGTGGGGGCGTTCCTGGTCGGGATCGCCCTGTCCGGCCAGGCCGCCGAGGCCGCCCACGACCTGCTGACCCCCTTGCGCGACCTGTTCGCGGCCGTGTTCTTCGTGTTCTTCGGGCTCCAGACCGACCCCAGCACGATCCCGCCGGTGGTCGCCGCCGCGGCCGCCCTGGCCCTGGTCACGGCGGTGACCAAGATCGCCACCGGCTGGTGGGCGGCCAAGCGGGCCGGGGTCGGCCCCCGCGGGCGCTGGCGGGCCGGCACGGCCCTGGTCGCCCGGGGCGAGTTCTCGATCGTGATCGCCGGCCTGGCCGTGGCCGCCGGCCGCGAGGCCCAGCTGGGCCCGCTGGCCACCGCCTACGTGCTGATCCTGGCCGTGCTCGGCCCGGTCCTGGCCCGGAGCTCGGAGCCGCTGCGGACCGGGCTGACCCGCCCCGTCACAGCTCTTGCAGGGCGGCGATCCGCTCGTCCACCGGCGGGTGAGATGCGTCCTCGGGAGCCATGATCCACAGGTGGCGCAGGCCCGGCTGGCCGGGCGGCTGGCTGCCCTCGGCCAGCTTCCGGAGGGCCGAGACCAGGCCGGGCGGGTAGCGGGTGAGGCGGGCCCCGCCCTCGTCGGCGTCGAACTCGCGCCGGGGTGGGGCGAGCAGGCGCAGCAGGCCCGGCACCCGGCCGAGGGCGACCCCGAGGGTGGCCAGCCGCGCCCCCCAGCTCCAGATGTGGTTGAGCTCGTGGGCGAGCACGCCCTCCAGCTCGACCCGGTTCAGGGTGGTCAGCAGCCCCCGGGTGACGACCAGGGCCGACTGCTCGGGGTCGCGCCCGACCGAGAAGGCGTTGGCGGCGTCGCTGTCGGCCACGTACAGCCGGGGCACGGGCAGCCCGGCGGCCTGGCTCAGCCCATCGACCAGGTTGTGGTAGCTGGGCCAGCGGTCGGGGTCGGCCGGCTCGGCCCCGGCGTCGCGGAGGGCGGCCCGCTCCCCGAGCCCGGGGGCGAGCCCGACCACCAGCACGGCCAGGCCCAGCCCGGCCCCGAGCCCGCTCACCCCGAGGCCGAAGGCCAGGGTGACCAGCAGGCCGAACAGGGCCAGGCCGACGACCACGATGGCCGCCGTGACCTGGTAGGCGCGGCGGTTGGCGGCGATCTGCTCCCGCAGGAGCGCCAGGGTGCTCAAGGAATCAGGACGATGCCGACCCAGGTGCCGAAGACCACCGAGGCGACCAGCAGGGCGAGGGGCGTGAGCCCGCCGTAGGCGCGCCCGAACCGGCCAGGCGGCGGCTCGTCGCCGGCGCGTACGTTGCGGTTGAGCATGCCGAACACCGGCAGCAGGAGCACGGCCAGGGCCCCCTGGGCGAGGCCGAGCAGCGCCCCCCAGCCGACGAAGGTGGCCGAGTCGAGCTGCTGGAACACCTGCCGGTAGCCGAGGGCGAGCAGGGCCCCGGCGACGATCTGGACGGTCACCCCGTAGATGTAGACCATGCTGGTCCGCTCGCGCTGGATGAGGCCGCCCTCGAACCGGAGCAGGTCCAGCCGGGTCAGCCGCAGGCCGAGGAAGCCGGCGTACACCGTCGCCGCCACGATCGCCCCGATGATCCCGCCCCACAGGGCCGCCGCCACGTCCACGCCGCCTCCTCGAACTCGCCGCTCCGCCGGCGCAGTGTACCGAAACCCCTTCCGACCGGGGGCCTGGCCTTGCGGCCCCCGGACCCCTCAGCCACGCATGGCCGCCCGGTAGACCTCCTCGACCTCGGCGGCCACCACCTCCCAGGCGTAGCGGCGGGCGTTGGCGGCCGCCGCCTCGCCCATGGCGGCCAGGCGGGCCGGGTTGTCGAGCAGGCCGGCCAGGGCCTCGGCCAGGGCCTCGGGGTCGCGGGGCGGGACCAGCAGGCCGTCGGTGCCGTCGCGGACCACGTCGCGGTAGCCGCCGATGTCGGAGCAGACCACCGGCCGGCCGACGGCCATGGCCTCGGCCAGGACGATCCCGAACGACTCCCCGCCCAGGGAGGGGGCGCAGAACACGTCGGCCGAGGCGTAGTAGGAGGGCAGGTCGGCCTGGGGCACCGAGCCGACGAAGACCAGGTCGGTGCGGAGCCGGGGCGGGACCAGGGCCATGGCCCGGTCCCGCTGGTGCTTGTCGTCACGCCCGACCACCAGCAGCCGCAGCCGGGGGAAGGCCGGCTTGAGCCGCAGGAACGCCCTGACCAGGTAGGTCAGGCCCTTGCGGGGCTCGAGCCGGCCCACGAACAGCAGCGTCGGGCCGTCGCCGCCCCAGCCCTCGAGCGGCTTGGGCCCGGCGTAGAACTCGGGCCCGACCCCGTTGGGGACGACCGCCATGGTCCCGCCGAAGCGGCCCTGCCAGGTGTCGCGGGCCGAGGCGCTGACCGCGATCCGTCCGGCCAGGCGGTCGTAGACCCGCCGGAGCAGCGGCCCGGCCGCCTCCAGGGCCAGGGAGCGGCCCAGGTTGGCGTGGAAGGTCCCGACCACCGGCACCGACCGATCGTCCGGGGGACCACCCCGCCCCGACTGGGTGACGGCGAGCAGGCCGACGCTCGGGGACAGCGGCTCGTGCACGTGGAGCAGGTCGTAGCCGCCCCGCTGCACGGCCCGGCGAACCCGGGCCAAGGTCCGGGGGCCGAAGGCGATGCGGGCCACCGAGCCGTTGTAGGGCACGGCCAGCGACCCGCCGAGGCCGACGAAGCCGGGCTCGGCGACCGGCCGCTCGGCCGGGGCGAGCACGTCGACCCGGTGGCCGGCCCGGCGCAGCTCGACGGCCAGGGCCCGCACGTGGTTGCCGACCCCGCCGGGCACCGTCCACTCGTACGGGCAGACCAGGCCGATGTTCATACCCGGTTCACCGGGGCACCCCCTGGGGTTCCCCGGACCCCTCCGGGGGCCGGTCGGGATGGAAGTAGCGGCTGAGCACGTGCCACTGCTCGGGGGCGGCGGCGATCAGGCGCTCGAACTCGCCGGCCAGCCGCTGGGTCAGGGCCTGAGTGTCCTTGCGGGTGTCACCCGAGGGCTCCGGCACCAGCGGCGGGTGGACGACGGCCCGCCAGCGCCCGGGCCGGCGGTCGTGGTAGACGCTGCAGGGCAGCAGCGGGGCCCCGGTCTTGAGGGCGATCGAGGCGGGTCCGCCCGGCATCTGTGCCCGGGCCCCGAACAGCCGCACCTCCAGGCCGCCCCCGGTCAGGTCGCGGTCGCAGACCAGGCAGGCCAGCCGGCCGGCCCGTAGGGCCCTGACCACCCCGCGCAGGGTCTCGGTGCCGTCGTCCAGCGGCAGCAGCTCCAGGCCAAGGGCCCGCCGGTAGACGGCGAAGCGCTCGTACAGCTCGACCGGGCGCAGCCGCTCCACCACCGCCGTCGCCGGGTAGCCGACCGCGGCCAGCCAGGCCCCGCCGGCGTCCCAGTTGCCGATGTGGGGGCTGGCGAAGATCGCTCCCCGGCCGGCGGCCAGGGCGGTGTCGATGTGCTCGCGGCCATCGATCCGCAGCCGCTCGCGGATGTCGGCGGCGCTAAGGTCCTCGAGCCGGAACGCCTCCACCCAGTAGCGGCCGTAGCTGGTGAACCCGCGCCGGACCGCCCGCTCCAGCTCCCGGCGGCTGGTTCCCGGGCCCAGGACCTGGGCTAGGTTGGCCGTCAGGGCCTCGCGGCGGTCGCGGTCGAGCCGCAGGTAGACGCGGCCCCCGGCCCGGCCGAGGGCGAAGGCCACCGGCCCGGGGAGCGTGCGGACCAGCTTCCAGGCGGTCAGCCAGCGGCGGCTCGCCGACGGGCTGTTGGAGCGCCGGTCGGGTATCGGCGTCGCATCAGGCACGCCGCCACACCTCACCAAGTAGCGGCCAACATGCGCGCCGGTCATAGCCGACCGGCGCTCCAGGGATCAACTGCCGATGTCCGTCCCGACGTCGGACTGCTGCCAGACGACCAGGATGCGCTGGACCACGGTGATGGCGGTGCCGGCGACCAGCACCCACAGGCCGGCCTCGGCGTGCCCCAGCAGCAGGGCGAACCCGAGGACGATGACCCGCTCGGGCCGCTCGGCGATGCCGACATTGCAGGCGAAGCCGAGCGACTCGGCCCTGGCCTTGATATAGGAGACGACCAGGGAGAGGCTCAGCACCAGGACGGCCAGCATGGCCATGGCGTCCAGGTCGCGGACCAGGGCGAACCAGATGACGCCGGCGAGCACGGCCGCGTCCGAGAGCCGGTCCACGACCGAGTCCAGGAACGCGCCCCGGCGCGAGGCCCGGCCCGAGGCCTTGGCCACGGCGCCGTCGAGCATGTCGGGGAGACCGGAGAGGAGGCTGACCGCACCGCCGATCACGGGCTGGCCGGTGGCGATGAGGGCGCCGGCGCCGAGGCTCCCGGCGAGCCCGACCGCGGTCAGGCCGTTGGCGGTGATGCCGGCCTTGGCCAGGGCGTGACCGGCCGGCTCGGTGACGTGGCGGAAGGTGTCGCGGGCCTTGGACGAGAGCACGGGTCTACCTGTCGTGACGGGGGCGATCCCGGGGGAACGCCCATGGCTGAACTTGGGGAGGCTAGCACTCCTACAGACCCGGCTCAACGACGGCCGGTTACGGCAATATGCGGTGGTAGCATCGCCGCTCCCGGGGGGTCCGGGGGACCCAGGGGGTCCCCCGGTGAGTCGGGGCGAGACCCGCGAACATCGAGGGAGGCTGGCTGCCTGTGAAGAGCTACCCCACCGACCATGTCCGCAACATCCTGATCGTTGGTCACGGGGGCGCCGGCAAGACCTCGCTGGTCGAGGCTGTGTGTCACGCCACCGGGGCCACCAACCGCATCGGGCGGGTCGAGGACGGCACCACCGTGACCGACTTCGAGCCCGAGGAGACCCGCAAGCACATCTCGGTCTCGCTGGCCGTCGCTCCCGTCGAGCACGACGGCTTCAAGGTCAACCTGCTGGACGCCCCCGGCTACGCCGACTTCATCGGCGACGTGCGCTCGGCCCTGCCGGCCGCCGACGCGGTGCTGTTCGTGGTCTCGGCGGTCGAGGGGGTCGAGACCCAGACCGAGGTCGTCTGGACCATGGCCGAGGAGCTGGGCCTGCCCCGGGCGTTCTTCATCAACAAGCTCGACCGCGACCGGGCCTCGTTCTCCCGCTCGCTGGACGCCATCCAGGCCGCCTTCGGCAAGTCCTGCCCGCCGCTGTACCTGCCCATCGGCGAGGAGCAGGACTTCCGCGGACTGGTCGGGCTGCTGTCGGGCCGGGCGTTCACCTACGACGGCGGCAAGCGGACCGAGGGGGACGTCCCCGGCGACCTGACCGACGCCGCCGCCAGCCTGCGCGAGCAGCTGATCGAGGCGATCATCCAGGAGTCCGAGGATGAGGAGCTGATGGACCGCTACCTCGGCGGGGAGGAGATCTCCCCCACCGACCTCATCGGGGACCTGGAGCAGGCGGTGGCCGCCGGCCGGCTGTTCCCGGTGCTGGCCGGGGCGGCGATCCGCAACGTCGGCGTGGCCGAGCTGCTGGAGGTCTGCACCCAGGCCTTCCCCAGCCCGGTCGAGCGTCCCGAGGTCGAGGGCCGCCGCGCCGACCCGGACGGCCCCCTGGCCGCCTATGTGTTCAAGACCATCTCCGACCCCTATGTCGGCCGGATGAACCTGTTCCGGGTCGTGTCGGGGACCTTCCGGCCCGACACCACCGTGTTCAACGCCACCAAGCGCAAGGACGAGCGGGTCGGCCACCTACTGACCGTGCGCGGCAAGGCCCAGGAGCCGGCCGACCAGGTGGTCGCGGGCGACATCGGCGCCGTGGCCAAGCTGGCCGACACCTCCACCGGCGACACCCTGACCACCAAGGACGCCCCGGTGGTGCTGCCCGCCCCGGTGATGCCGGACCCGCTGCTCCCGATCGCGATCGCCCCCAAGTCCCGCGGCGACGAGGAGAAGCTCTCCTCCGGCCTGGCCAGGACCGAGGCCGAGGACCTGACCCTGCGGGTGGAGCGCAACGCCGAGACCCACCAGACGGTCCTGTGGGGCATGGGCGAGAACCACATCGAGATCACCCTGGAGCGGCTCAAGCGCAAGTACGGGGTCGAGGTCACCCAGGTGCCACTGCTGCTGCCCTACAAGGAGACCTTCCGGGCGCCGGTCAAGGCGATGGGCCGGCACGTCAAGCAGTCGGGCGGCCACGGCCAGTACGCCATCTGCAACATCGAGGTCGAGCCCCTGCCCCGGGGCAGCGGCTTCGAATACGCCGACAAGATCTACGGCGGGTCCGTGCCCAACCAGTTCATCCCCTCGGTCGAGAAGGGGGTGCGCAAGGCGATGGAGGACGGCCTGGCCGCCGGGTTCCCGGTGGTCGACATCCGGGTCACCCTGTACGACGGCAAGTTCCACTCGGTCGACTCCTCCGACATGGCCTTCCAGATCGCCGGCGCCCTGGCCCTCAAGGAGGCGGCGGCCGCGTCCGAGATCACCCTCCTGGAGCCCGTGCTCGAGCTGGAGGTGCTGGTGCCCGACGAGTTCGTTGGCGACATCCTCGGCGACCTGTCGTCGCGTCGGGGCCGGGTGGTCGGGACCGACCCCGTCGGCACCGGCAGGACGCTGGTCCGGGCGACCGCCCCCGAGGCCGAGGTGGTCCGCTACGCCATCGACCTGCGCTCGATGACCAGGGGCAGGGGCTCGTTCGCGCGGCGCTTCTCCCACTACGAGGAGCTGCCGTCGCACATGGCCGCCAAGGTGATCGAGGAGGTCAGCGCCCGCAAGTGAGCGATCCGGGGGGGCCGCTGCTGGTCACGGGCATGCCCAGGACGGCGACGAGCTGGGTGGGCAAGATGCTGGAGGCCAGCGGCGCGCTGGTGTACGTCAACGAGCCGCTCAACCCCCAGCACCCGCCCGGCCGCTCGCCGGGGGTGCTGCGGGCCGACGTCGAACACGCCTTCCAGTACATCAGCGAGGAGAACGAGCGGGTCTGGCTGCCGGCGTTCCGGGACACGGTGCGGCTGCGCTTCCACCCGCTGGCCGAGGTGCGCCGCAACCACGCCCCCTATGACCTGCTGCGGGCGCTGAAGTACACGGCCGGGTTCGGCCTGGGGAGGCTGCGCGGGCGCCGGGCCCTGCTCGACGACCCCTATGCCGTGTTCGCCGCCCCCTGGCTGCACCGCCGGGTCGGCTGCCAGGTCGTGGTCACCGTCCGCGACCCGGTGGCCACCGTGTCCAGCTGGCGCCGGCTCGGCTGGACGCCGCGGCTGGCCGAGCTGCTGGCCCAGCCGGCCCTGGTCCGGGACCGCCTGGCCCGGTTCGTGCCCGACCTGGAGGCGGCCGTGGCCGCCGACGGCGACGGCGGGGTCGGGCCGGCCAGCGTGCTCTGGCGGGTCATCTACGGGACGGTGGCCGGCTACCGCCAGGAGGTGCCGGGCCTCCAGGTGGTCCGGCACGAGGACCTGTCGGCCGACCCCGTGCCGGCGTTCCGGTCGCTGTACGGCCGGCTCGGGCTGCCCTTCGGGCCCGGGGCCGAGCGGGCCATCCTGGCCGCGACCTCGGCCGGGTCGGGCGGCGGGGCGATGCGCTGGTCGGTGTCGGGGGGCGGGGTGTCCAAGACGGCCGCCCGCCGCCTGGACAGCCGGGCCAACCTCCAGGTGTGGCGCGAGCGCCTCACCCCCGAGGAGGTGGCCCGCATCCGCGAGCTCACCGCCGACGTCGCCGAGGGCTTCGGTTATCCCTCCGGGGGGCTCACGCCTAGCCCCCCGGACCCCCCGACCTCGGGGAACGGCAGCCGGTAGGGCCAGCCGGCGAACTGCTCGCTTCCGTCCCAGGGCCAGCACTCGATCACGAACCGGCGGGCCGCCTTGTCCACCCGGACCAGCCCGTAACCCTCGCGCTTGCGGCTCCGGTCGCCGAGCTCAGCGTTGCGGCTCTTGCGGGCGGCCCGGAACGCGGCCTTGGAGAGCCGCGGGTTGGCCACGGCCAGGACCCGCATGCGGTTGCCGTAGGCGTCAGTGAAGTCGCCGGTGTGGGGGGTGGCCCCGGGGTTGGGCAGGCCGCCGGCCGGCTCGAACCAGCGCTGCCAGGCGCTGCCGGCGGCCGGGGCGACGAACTGGACCGGGCCGTCGTCGAAGTCGTCGAGGCCGTGGCGGACCAGGCTGCCCAGGTGCTGGTCGCCCGACAGCAGCAGCGCCCCGGCCCGCTTGACCAGCTCAAGGGCGGTGCGGCGGGCGGCCACGGCGGCGTCGGCGTCCGAGTCGAACTGGGCCCGGCCACGCTCGTCGGTCTGGAGGCAGCCCCAGAGGGTCTGGGAGAAGCAGATCTTGGGGCGGCCCGGGTCGGCGGCCGCCCAGTCGGCCAGGAACCGCTCCTGGCGGTCCCCGAGGATGGTCAGGTCGTACCGCCGGCCGGCCCGGTCGCGGTTGTCCTTGTCGCCGTTCTTGAACTTGCGGTCCTCGACCAGGGCGAAGCCGACCCCGCCGTAGCGGAAGGCGCCGTAGTAGACGCCGATGCCCTGGGCCACCGGGGCCGGGTCGTGAGGGTCGGGGTTGTGGCTGGTCTGGACCCGCTGGACCAGGTTGACCCAGGCCGCGGGGTGCATGTAGCCGCCCTGGCGGTAGTCGCCGCCGGGGGCGGGCGCGCCGGCGTTGCCCCACAGGTTGGGGTGGTAGACGTCGTGGTCGTCGACCAGCACCACCGTCGGGACCGAGCGGGTCAGGTCGCGGAACGCCCACAGCCACAGGTACCAGCGGTACAGCACGTCCAGGGTCGGCTCGGGGCCCTGCTCCCTGGTCGTCGGCCGGTGCTCGTAGTACTGGTCGCCGACGGCGGCCAGCAGGTGCGGCTTGCGCCGGCCCAGGTCGGCGACCAGCTCGGCGTAGGGGAAGTACAGGTTGCGGTCGGTGTAGAGGCCGAGCGGCGTCGACCCGGGCATGCGGTCGCCGACGTCGCTGCCCACGTTCAGGGGCCGGTAGCTGTGGATGGTGCAGTCGACCAGGCCGACCCGCAGCTCCCCGTCGCCGGTCGGGTCGGCGGCCACCGTGCCCTCATAGGCCTGCTCCTCGGCGGTCCCGGCCCCCCACAGGACCCGGTAGCGGCGCTCGGCGGCGCCGTCCCAGCCGGTCACCCGGAAGGCGGCCGCGAACCCGGGCCCGACCGGAGCCATCGCCGCGTCCTCCCAGCCGCCCCCGGGGTCACGGGTCTGCAGCCGGACCTCCCGCGGGTCGGTGTCGCCGACCGGCAGCAGCTGGGCGGTCAGCTTCAGCACCGGGCCGTTGAGGGTGTAGAGGGTGCCCAGCACCGGGCCCTCGGCCCGCTCGGGCCGCCGGGCCACCCCGGCCCCGGCGGTGCCGAGGCCGGCGAACCAGTGCCGGGCCCCGCCCTTGGGGTTCTTGGAGGACGAGACGAGCGCGATCCCGCCGGCCAGGGCGGCCTCGTCCACGCCGTCGAGGCGGGCCGCGGCCAGCGGGCGGCCGTCGCGGTCGCTGGCCTGGAGCCGGAGCCGGTAGCGGCCGTTGCCTCGCGGGGTCAGCTCCAGGACCAGCTCGACGTCCTCGTCCAGGGACCGGGGCCGGGGCCGGCCGGAGCGGACCGTGCCCGGGAGGGGGGCGTAGGCGAACTGGCGGCGCTCGTCGGTGTGGTCGCGGAAGCCGACGCTGCCGTCGGCCTCGTAGACACAGAGGATGCCGCCGCCCTCGCCGGAGGCGCCCTGGACGAGGGCGGTCGCCCGGTGGTCGAGGCGGCCCCCGCCGGCCCCGATCAGGAACCCCGAGAACCCCTCGCCGGCGGCCAGGGTGCCGGTGCGGACCCCGATCCGGGCCGGCCGGCCGCCGCCCACCAGCTCGGCGGTGAGGACGGCCACGGTGCGGGTGCGCATCGGGCCGGTGGCGGCCACGCACTCCAGCCGGCCCTGGTGCAGCCGCCAGTCCTGGAGCCGGTTGGCCCAGTAGGGCGGGCCCAGCCAGGTCCGGGTGCGGTCGGCGGGGAGCCGGTCGACGGCGGCCAGCCCGGCCGGCGGCGGCACCGGGGCGGGCGCCGGCCCGGCCGGGGTCGACAGCGGCCCGGCGTCCAATCCAACACGTTATCATTTGCACCCTAGAGGAATCAAC
>JASLBL010000718.1 GCA_030146615.1 Actinomycetes bacterium | reverse complement strand
ACCCGCCCCGCTCAGCCTTGAGCCGCCGGCCGCGGCGCAGCCGGGCGACAACGAACAGCCGATCCAGCTCGTACATGACCCCGGCCATCTTCCGCATCCCGGTCCGCATCGGGTCGTCAGGGTCGTCCTGGAGGACCTCGCCGTGGTCGGTGGTGAACACCCGCCCGCCGGCCTCCCACACCGCGGCGAGGATGGCCTCCTGCACGGTGATCTCACGGGCGAGCCGGTCGAGGCTGTAGCAGACCAGCCCCTCGGCCTTGCCGGCGGCGATCAGGTCGATGGCCGCGGTCAACGCGACCCGGTCGTCTAGGTCGAGGGCGCCGCTGCGACCCTCGGGGAACATGCCGACGATGCGGTGGTCGGTGCGTCGGGCCCAGGCCCGGATCTCGCGGTCCTGGTTGGGCAGGGAGACGTCAGCGCGGACCTGCCCGCGGGTGCTGACCCTCGGATAGCCGACCAGCCGCACCGAGACCTCCTGTGCGTACACATCGCCTTTGGGCGAAGTTACAGGCCAGGTGAGACAGGGTTCCGGCTTTCCGTGACCTCTGGGTCCGGAGGAATCCGCTTGTTACTCCGCCGGGACGACCTGCCGCGAGGCTAGATGGTGGGGCGGCCACCCTCGTCCGGGGCCGGCGGTGGCCTTCGCAGGCCTCGATGCGATAGCGGCGGCCGTTCCGGGCCCGCCACGAGCCGCGCCAGCCAGCCGGCTCCGGGCAGTGGGTCCGGCCGGCCTCGCCGCGTTGTGGGCGCCTAGCCTCGGCTTTTCATGCGGGTGCGGTGGCAGTGGGTGGGCGTCTGTCGGGCTGTGTGGGCGACGGGCTGGGATGGTTGGTAGTGGCTGCCCGTGCCCCTGCCCTGCCCGTGCCGGTGCCTGCGCAGGAGCCGGTTCGCCTGGTGGGTTCCGGGAGGCGGTGAGTTCAGGCGTCGTCGTGGGCGAGGTTGCTGGACAGCTCGCGGTAGGCATTAACCTGGGCCAGGAGGTCCTTGGCCTTGTTCTCAACAACCTGGACGGCGTCGGCGCCGGCGACCCAGCGCAGCGGCGGCTCGTCCTGGCTTGCGAGCTGGACCAGCGCGTTGGCGAGCTTGGCGGGGTCACCGCCTTGCTGGCCGTTCATGGCGTTCCAGGCAGCGACGGTCTGGTTGGTGCGCTCGGCGTAGTCGTCGATCGAGGGCTCGGCGTAGTTCGTCGACTCCGGGCTGAGCAGGTCGGTGCGGAAGAAGCCGGGCTCGACCACCATCGTGCGGATGCCGAACGGCGCGACCTCGGGGGCCAGCGACTCGATCCAGCCCTCCACCGCGAACTTGGCGGCGGCATAGGCGCTGTTGAACTCTGCGCCCACGAGGCCGGCGGTCGAGGAGATCGCCACGATGAGGCCGGAGCGCTGGGCGCGCATGACCGGAAGGACCGCCCGGGTGACGTTCAGGGGGCCGAACAGGAGGGTCTCGACCTGGGCCCGGAAGTCCTGGGGGCTGAGTTCCTCGAAGAACCCGGCGTAGAAGTTGCCGGCGTTGTTGACCAGCACATCGATGCGGCCGAAGCGGTCGACGGCGGCGCGGGCGGCGTCGGTGGCGTCGTCGGGGTCGGTGACGTCGAGCTTGACGACCAGCAGGTCCTCAGCCTCGCCGAGGGCAGCGCTGACCCGCTCGGGGTTGCGTCCGGTGGCGACCACGGCGTTCCCGGCAGCAAGGGCGGCCTTGGCGATGTCGACGCCCAGCCCGCGGCCGGCGCCCGTGATGAGCCATACCTTCTTGTCCGTCATCTGAGTGCACGTCCTTTCTGTTGCTCTCTGTTGCTCTGGCGGTTCATCGGCGTGTGGGCCACCGCGGCATCGGCGGCGCTGTCCACTCAACCAGCCGCTGGGCGCAGGTGGGAGACCCTGCTGAGAGGGGTACTGGCAGGGACCCCCAGACCCGCGGGAGTGCTCCTAGAGTGGACGACATGGCAGCCAGCAACGACGACCACGACACCCCCGGCACCACCCGGGGCGACCTCCGGGCCGACCTCCGGGGCGACCTGCGCCGTCAGATCCGGGAGTTCCTGAGCACGCGACGGGCCAAGCTCAGTCCCGCCCAGGCCGGGCTCCCGGTGTACGGCGGCGACCGCCGACGGGTCTCGGGCCTGCGCCGCGAGGAGGTCGCCCTCCTGGCCGGCATCTCCAGCGAGTACTACACCCGGCTCGAGCGCGGCAACGCCACCGGCGTCTCCGAGGGCGTCATCGACGCCATCGCCCACGCCCTGCACCTCGATGACGCCGAGCGGGCGCACCTGCTGGATCTGCTCCGTACCGCTGGCACGACCCGCCCGCCACGCCGCCGGCCGGCCCGACCGCGGGTCCGGCCCACGGTGCAGCGAGTCCTGGACTCGATGGTCGGCACGCCCGCGTTCGTGGTCAACGGACGCCAGGACCTCCTGGCCGCCAACGACCTGGGGCGCGCGCTTTACGCGCCGGTCTATGCCGACCCGGTCAGGCCACCCAACACTGCCCGGTTCATCTTCCTGGATCCCCAGGCCACCGAGTTGTTCTGTGACTGGGACAAGGTCGCCAACGACATTGTCGCCCTGCTGCGCGCCGAGGCCGGGCGCGACCCCTACGACCGGCAGCTGTCGGACCTGATCGGGGAGCTGTCGACCCGCAGCAACGAGTTCCGGGTCCGATGGGCCGCCCACAACGTCCGGATCCACACCACCGGCCTGAAGCGCCTCCACCACCCGGTCGTCGGGGACCTGGAGCTAGCGTTCGAGTCGTTTCCGCTGGCCGCCGATCCCAGCCAGAGCCTGCTCACCTACACCGCCGAGCCGGGATCGCCCTCCCAGCATGCCCTCCGCCTGCTGGCCAGCTGGGCTGTGACCACCGACGACCTCCAGCCGCCGGCATCGACCGACGCCTCCGAGCCGGCTGAGTCGGTCGAGATGCCCGACTGACCAGGGCAACCTGGACCAGCCACGGCCAGGAATGCTGCCGCGTCCGTGTGCTGGGCAGCGCTCGCCCCACCAACGAACAAACACCGGGCGACTCCATAGCAGCGCCCCGCCGGCATGCCCAACCACGCCGACCCCATCGGTGGTGACCTCGAACGCAGACCGCGAGTCGGTCGCCAGCACCCCCAAGATGCCCTCGCTGACTGGGACTGCGACCTTCGACAAGCCGCATCCTCCCAAGTCAGTTCCCGGGTCCGTGACGACGCCGCGCATGCGGGAAAATCGGGCGGTCGCCCGCTGACGTCGGTGCTTCCTGGCGCAGGTGAGGCCGTAAGTCAGTTTGACGCTGGGAGCCACTTCGAGGGCTGCGCATTGTTGCCACGAGCACGGGGGTCCGACTCTCCTGTCTCCTCTGGCTCCCGCGGG
>JASLBL010000717.1 GCA_030146615.1 Actinomycetes bacterium | reverse complement strand
CTTGAAGTGTGCTTGAAGGTCAAGGCCGCCATGAGGATCGGCCCGGCGAGTGGTTCGCTGGCACGCCGTCTGGTGTCGGCACTCGCCTTGGTGGGAGGGTGAGGCCGGTTCCCCGGTGCCCGTCGTGTTGCTGCCGGCGCGGGGGCGGCCGCCTGCAGCGGCCGCCCGCAGGGCCGGCCTTGAGGACGAGTAGAGGAAGTTGTAACGAGCCGGAACGATCAGCGGATTGACCGTCCGCCGCTCGTGGAGTGAATCGTCCCGGCGACCAGATCCTCACCAGGCTGGGGTGGGGCGGCCGGGTGAATCGGTTCCAGTCCGGGCGCTGCCTACCTTGAGGGCGTGGCGTGCCGGCGTCCCTCGTTGCGGCTGCCTGGGTGCTGGGCTCCCGCGTAGGTCGAGGCGGGCGACCTGCGGGTCGTGGTCGGAGGCCTAGTCGGCGAACTCGGCGTTGACGTGCACCGGGTCATAACCGACCGGGAAGCTGCTCAGCAGGGTGTTGCTGACTAGGATCTGGTCCAGCACCTGAGCTTGTGATTTAACCGGGCGGGCGTGCCGAACAGGCCGCTGATCTGGTCGGCAGCCGTGTGGTGGTGCGAAGGCCGGGTCAGGCGGCCTTGGCGGCTGTGGCCGGCTTCCTGCGGGGCTTCTTGGCGGGCTTCTTGATCGCCGGGTAGCGCGCGGCGGGCCCGGAGATCCGGCCCTTGGGTCGGCCTGGGAAGCGCCCAGCGGGTTTTGGCGCAGCCGCTGGCGAGCCGAGCCGGATCAGAAGCTGCGGAAACCCACGCCGGACCCGCACCGGTGACAGCCGCGGCTGGGGTCGCGGCCCCTCCCACGGCAGCCGCTGATCACAGACGACCGCGCGGGCAAGGCGTAGCTGGGTGTATGCGGCCAGCACCAGCCAGGCCCAGCGGTCGGCCTGCTCAGGGTGACACGGCCGCGGGGTCGTCCAACCAAGCGTCTGCTTGGCGAACCGGACGGTGTGCTCGATGGTTTGATCGCAAGTGACAAGTTCTGCTGGACCCGTCATGGGCGGCTTGGGCTGGCGTGGTGGCGGCGGCCGCTGCGGCTGCGACCGGATCGGCGGGTGTAGCCCTTCCGAGTGAGCTGAGCTAGCAGCGGGAGGGCGGCCATGCGGCGCACCTTCGAGGTCCGGCGGGAGACCAGCGAGCAACCCGATGGGCAGGCCCGGTGGGACCGGGCATACCAGCTGGTGTTGGGTTGGGCGGCGACGTCGGCGATCGAGCAGGAAGGAGCCGCCGATGCGAGCGGCGTTGTATGTGCGCGTGTCCACCGACCGCCAGCAGCAGGCCCAGACCATCGAGCAGCAGGTCACCCAGCTCCAGAGCTACGTCGCGGCGCACCAGGGGTGAACGGTGGCCGAGGAGCACGTCTTCCGCGACGACGGCTACAGCGGCGCCAAGCTGGACCGCCCCGGCCTGGACGCGCTTCGCGACCAGGCGGCGCGGGCAGCCTTCGAGGTGGTGCTGGTCGCCGCGCCGGACCGGCTGGCCCGCAACTTCGTGCACCAGATGGTGATCATGGAGGAACTGCAACGCCGTGGCGTGCGGGTAGTGTTCATCGATCGGCCGTGTAGCGATGACCCCCATGAGCAGCTGGTGACCCAGATCCGCGGTGCGGTCGCCGAGTACGAGCGGACCCTGATCGCCGACCGGATGCGCCGCGGACGGCAGGCCCGGCTGCGCAGCGGGCAACTGCTGCCCTGGACGCGAGCACCCTACGACTATCGGCTGCACCCCGAGCGGCCCCGCGACCCCGCCGCGGTCCAGCTCGACCCGGTCGGGGTCGCCGTGGTGCAGGAGCTGTTTGCCGCGTACGCGGCCGGCGGGGTGACCCTGCACACCCTGGCCGCCCAGCTCACCGCCCGAGGCGTGCCGACCCCGACCGGGAGGCCGGTGTGGCGGTCGACCACGATCCGCAACCTGCTGACCAACCCGGCCTACAAGGGCCAGGCCGCCAGCGGTCGGCTGCGGACCACCCCAGCGCGGCGCCGCAAGTCGGCGCTGGCGCCGGTCGGCCGGGGGGTGAGCACCCGGCCGCATCCGAGCGAGGAGTGGCTCACCGTGCCGGTCCCCGCGCTGGTCTCGGCCGAGCAGTTCGACCTGGTCGCCCGGCGGCTGGCCGCCAACCAGCGCGCCGCCCAGCGCAGCACCACCCACCCCTACCTGCTGCGCGGGCTGGTCAGCTGCGGCGTCTGCGGCCTGAGCTGCAGCGGGGTCACCCGCACCGCCAGCGACACCCGCTACCGGTATTACCGCTGCCGCGGCAAGCTGGCGCGGGTCAGCTCCGGCCGCTTGAGCTGCTGCCCGGCGCGGTTCATCCCAGCCACCCAGCTCGACGAGCTGGTGTGGGCGGACCTGTGCGCGGTCCTGGGCCAGCCCTGGCTGGTCGCCCAGGCGCTGGAGCGCGCCCACAGCGGCGCCTGGGTGCCTGGAGAGCTGCGCCGCCGACAGGCGATCCTCCGCAGCGTCCGGGCGAGCGTGGCACGCCAACGCCAGCGGCTGCTGGAGGCCTACCTGGCCGAGGTGATCGACCTGGCCTGCTTCCAACGGCAGGACCAGAGCCTTGCCGGGCAGGAGGCCGACCTGCGGGCACGCGAGCGAGAGGTCGCCGCGCAGGGCGAGCGGCTGGTCCAGGTGAGCGCGATCGCCCAGTCGATGACCCAGGTGCTGGAGGGGCTGCGGGTAGGCCTGGGCCAGGCGAGTTTCGAACAGCGCCGCCAGTTGGTCGAGCTGCTGATCGACCGGGTGGTGGTGATCGACGGCCAGGTGGAGATCCGCTACGTGATCCCGACCACCGACCACAGCACCAAGACGCAGTTTTGTCACTTGCGTACAGACTATTTCCAGGTCGAACCGGCGGACATAGGCCCGCCAAGCCAGGTCCAGGTCGAGTTCGTCCGGGCCGGCCCACCACAGCCACAGCACCTTCGGCGGGCGCGTGCGGGCGGGGACCCGCTCGACTTGGACGCGGATGATCGTGCCGCGCACGATCGGTCGTGGCCGGCGGGTGCCGTGGCCAGGGTGGCGCTGCTGCTTGGGATGCAGCCCGCTCCAGGCCTGCACGGTCACCGCGCCGTACTGATCGTCCTGGCAGCCAAGGGTGGCGGTCGGGGTCGGCCAGGTGGTCGGATCGGCGAAGGCGAACTTGGCGCCATGGCGGCGCGGCCGACCGCCCTTGGCTGAGCGCGCCGCTGGCGGCGGGTCGGCGTAGAAACAGCGGCCGGAGCGCAGCCGCACCAGCACCGCCACCCGCTGCTCGGTCAGGTCCAAGGTGAGCTGGGCGGAGTCGTAGCCGCCGTCGAAGACGAACAGCGGCACGGGTTCCCCGACGGGCAGGCGGCCAAGCAGCGCCCGGACCTGCACGGCGGCTTGCTGGTCGGCGTCATCCAAGGGCTGCAGCCGCGCCGCGTCCACGGGGGCGGTCCAGGAGTCCCGGTCCAAGCTGAGCTGGGCGATCCACTGGAAGGCCCAGCCGGCGATGATGGGCTGGCCGGCCGAGTGGCGGGAGGGGTGGTAGTAGTAGCCGCGTTCGGGTGAGCACTCGGCGTCGCAGCGCGGCCAGGTGGTGACATCGACCGCGAACACCAGCGGGTCGGCGGGCGTTAGGGAGCTGGCGAGCAGGTCCCGGAGCCGCTCGGCGTCGATCCGTCCGCGGGCCAGCGCGGCATAGACGCTACTACCCCAGCCGCGCCGGTGGACCCACTCCAGACTGAGGTGCGGCAGCGACGGGACCGCCTGGGCGCATAGCAGCGCATCGCCCAGCTCGAACAGCGCATCAGCGCGGCGGGGGAAGCAGGCGTGCAACCCGCCCCGGAACGCGCCGAGCCGGGCAAGGGGGGAAGTTGGCATCGGCATGACCGCGCAGCCTGACCCAACCGAGCATCGACAGGCAACCTGAGCTGACGCTATGTGGGTCGGGCCCCCATCCCCTGCTCAGCCCGGCAGCCTAGGCTTCGGGATCGACGAGCTCGGGGAAGGAGGCCCTGATGTATGTGTACGTCGGCATGGACGTGCATCGCAAGCGCTCCCAGATCGCCGTCTTGGACGCCGCCGGCGACGAGCAGCGCAACCGCAACCTGGCCAACGACCCGGTCAAGCTGGTGCCGATCCTTGGCGTGCTGCCGCCGGGCACGCCGGTCGCCGTCGAGGCCGCCTACGGATGGGGCTGGCTGGTGGAGTTGCTGGAGGAGTTGGAGCTGGAACCGCACCTGGTCCACCCCAGCCGCTGCAAG
>JASLBL010000665.1 GCA_030146615.1 Actinomycetes bacterium | reverse complement strand
GGCACCTTCCATCAGGAACCTAGCACGTACCGAACTCATGTTCGAGTAGGTTCGCTGAATCTGTGGACAGCCCCGACGGATCGTGGGTGGGCGCCGCTACGATGCCCTTCCCCTGGAGGCTCCATCGGAGGTTGGACGAATGCGCTATCCGCCCGCTCGACGGCTCGACCTGGTGGAGGAGCTGCACGGCTTCCGGGTCGCCGACCCGTACCGGTGGCTGGAGGACGCCGAGGCCGACGAGACCGAGGCGTGGAGCAAGGCCCAGGACGAGCTGCTGGCCGAGTGGCTGGACGGGCAGCCCGAGCGGGCGGTGGTGCGGGAGCGGTTGGAGCGGCTGCTGGGGGCCGGGCTGGTCTCGGTGCCGGTGCTCCGGGGCGGCCGGGCGTTCTTCGAACGCCGTCGCGGCGACCAGCAGCACCCGGTGCTGCTGGTTCGGGAGGCCGACAGGACCGAGCGGGTCCTGGTCGACCCGAGCGCTCTGGCCGACGACGACACCGTCACCCTGGACGGCTGGGTGCCGTCGCTGGAGGGCGACCGGCTGGCCTATTTCCTGTCCCAGGGTGGGGACGAGGAGGCCTCGCTCTGGGTCATGGACGTGGCCGGCGGCGAGACGGTCGAGGGCCCGATCGACCGCACCCGCTACTGCCCGCTGGCCTGGCTTCCCGGCGGCGACACCTACTTCTACGGGCGCCGGCTGCCCGCCGAGGCGGTACCCGAGGGCGAGGGGGCGTTCCACCGGCGGGTGTGGCGCCACCGGGTCGGGACCGACCCGGACGGTGACGAGCTGGTGTTCGGCGAGGGCCGGGAGAAGACCGAGTACCACTCCCTGCGGGTGTCGCTGGACGGCCGCTGGCTGCTGGTCGGGGCCGCGGCCGGGACGGCGCCCCGCAACGACCTGTACATCGCCGACCTGGCCGGCGACGGGACCCTGCGGCCGGTCCAGGAGGGTGTGGACGCCGAGACCGACGGTCGGGTCGGGGTCGACGGCCGCCTGTATCTCCACAGTAACCTGGACACGCCCCGGTTCCGGGTCGCGGTCGCCGACCCGACCCGGCCGGACCCGGCGGCCTGGCGCGACCTTGTGCCCGAGTCCGACGCCGTGCTCGAGGGGTTCGGGCTCACCGACGACGCCCTGGTGGTGGCCTCCAGCCGGCACGCGGTTGGCCGGGTGGTCGTGCACGACCGCCAGACCGGCGCCGTCCGGGCCGAGGTCGACCTGCCGGGGCCGGGGTCGGTGCTCGGCGTGTCAGCCCGCCCCGAGGGCGGCGTCGAGGTGTTCCTCGGGTACACCGACTTCACCACCCCGCCCCGGGTCTACCGCTACCAGGTTCCCCAGGGCCGGCTCGAGCTGTGGATGGACGCCCCCGGCCAGGTCGACCTGCTGACCGGGGTGACCACCCGCCAGGAGACCTTCCGTTCCAAGGACGGCACCGAGGTGCGCCTGTTCCTGCTGCACCGGGATGGGCTGACCCCGGACGGGGCCCGGCCGACGATCCTGTACGGCTACGGCGGCTTCAATATGTCCCTGACGCCGGCCTGGAGCGCGGTGACGGCCGCCTGGGTCGAGCAGGGCGGGGTGTACGCGATCGCCAATCTGCGCGGCGGCAGCGAGGAGGGCGAGGCCTGGCACCGCGACGGGATGCGGGCCAACAAGCAGCATGTGTTCGACGACTTCGCCGCCGCCGCCGAGCACCTGGTCGCCACCGGATGGACCTCCCCGGAGCGGCTGGCCATTGCCGGCGGCTCCAACGGCGGCCTGCTGGTCGGGGCCGCCCTCACCCAGCGACCGGAGCTGTTCGCGGCCGTGGCCTGCAGCGCCCCCCTGCTCGACATGGTCCGCTACGAGCGGTTCGGCCTGGGCGAGACCTGGAACGACGAGTACGGGCGGGCCGACGACCCGACCGAGCTGGGCTGGCTGGTCGGCTACTCGCCCTACCACAGGGTGGTCGAGGGCACGGCCTACCCGGCGGTGCTGTTCACCGTCTTCGACTCCGACACCCGGGTCGACCCGCTGCACGCCCGCAAGATGTGCGCCGCCCTGCAGGCCGCGACCACCTCCGACCGTCCGGTCCTGCTCCGCCGCGAGCGCCAGGCCGGCCACGGCGCCCGCTCGGTCCGCCGCACCGTCGAGCTCCACGCCGACATCCTCACCTTCCTGGCCGCCCAGGTCGGCCTGGCCCTCGGGTCCCCTGATCGCCCGGCCGAACGGACGGTGCTGGCCCGCTCCCCGAGCGGGACCGCACCGGCGACACGACCAGCCGCACCCGGGCGTTCCCGCCGGCACGACACGCCGTGGTGTTAGCGGCGGGCGGTGTGGACGGCGTCGGCGAGCTCGGCGGTGAGGGTGCGCAGCCCGTCCAGGCCGGCGTCGCCGAGGCGGCGAACCAGGGCGGTGCCGACGATGGCGCCGTCGGCGAAGTTGGCCACGGCGGCGGCCTGCTCGGCGTTGGAGATGCCGATACCCGCGCAGACCGGGAGGTCGGTGTGGGCGCGGACCCGGGCGACCAGCTCCTCGATGCCGGCGGCCAGCGACGCCCGCAGCCCGGTCACCCCCAGCGACGCCTGGGCGTAGATGAAACCCCGGCCGGCCTTGGCGACGGCGGCCAGGCGGGTGTCGCTGGAGGTCGGTGCGGCCAGGAACACCGGGGCGACCCCGGCCGCACCGGCCGCGTCCAGCCATTCTCCCGCCTCTTCGGGCGGCAGGTCGGGAACCACCGCCCCGCAGGCGCCGGCGGCGGCCAGCTCGGCCGCGAACCGCTTCGGGCCGCGGTGGGCCACCAGGTTGTAGTAGACGAGCAGCACCACGGGGGCGTCGACGCTGGCGGTCAGCTCGTTGACCAGGGCGAGGACGTCGTCCAGGCGGGTGCCGGCGTCGAGGGCGGCGGTGACCGCCCGCTGGATGATCGGCCCGTCGATCAGGGGGTCCGAGTAGGGTGGGCCGACCTCGAGCACGTCGGCGCCCGCCTCGGCCATGGTCCGGAACGCCGCCAGCGATCCGTCCAGCCCCGGGTATCCGGCGACCCCGTAGGCGACCAGGGCCGCCCTGCCCTCCCGCCGCAGCGCCTCCAACCGCCCCTCTAGCCGCTCCACCGGCGTCGGCATCGCCGCCACGGCCCCGGACCGGGTCCCAGCCGGGGCTGCGCCGGGGGGTCCAGGGACCTCCATGCTCGTGTCCACCGGGCCGCCGGGGGCTCCGGGCTCCCAGCTCGTGTCCGCCGGGGCCCTGGAGGCTCCGGGGGCCTCGCCGCTTGGGCCTGCCGGGCCGCCGGCGGCTCCGGGGACAGGA
>JASLBL010000631.1 GCA_030146615.1 Actinomycetes bacterium | reverse complement strand
GGTGGCCGGGGCGCGGCAGCGGCTGGCGGTGGCGACCGGGCGGCTGGAGGCGGCCCGGCGGCGGCGGGCCGACGCGATGGTCGCCCTGGAGACGGCCACCGACGAGGTCGGCCGGCAGGAGGGGCGGCTGGCCGAGCAGGTCCGCGGGGCCTACATGACCGGGCGGGTGACCGGGCTGGCCGTGGTCGTCCAGGCCAACGACCTGCGCGACCTGGTGGAGCGGGCGGTCACCCTGAGCTATGTGATCAGCGCCGACCAGGATGTGCTGGCCCGGCTGGAGGTGGCCCGCAAGCGGGCCGTCCAGCTCCACGACGGGATGGTCAAGGCCGAGCAGGCCCGCAGGGCGGCCGAGGCCAGGGTCCGGGTCCAGCTGGGCGAGCTGGAGCGGGTCAGGGCCGTGCGCCAGCAGGCCAAGCGGAAGCTGGACGCCCGGGTGGCCAAGCTGGCCGGGGCGGCCGCCGCCCTGCGGAGCCGGTCGGCCGAGCTGCGGCGCCTGATCCGGCAGGAGGAGCTGGCCAGGCGGCGGGCCGCCCGGGGCGGCGGCGGGTCGATCCACGGGTCGGGGCGGCGCTGCGACCTGTCGGGCACCTCGCCGGCCGAGTACTGGATCATCATGCGCGAGTCCAGCGGCTACCCGACCGCCGACAACCCGACCTCGACGGCCTTCGGGCTCGGCCAGCTCCTGCTCGGCAACCGGATCCTCTATCTGGGCAACCAGTACGCCACCACCGACTGCGGCCGCCAGCTGTGGGCGTTTCGGGCCTATGTCCGCGACCGCTACGGCTCGGCCGCCCGGGCCAAGGCGTTCTGGCAGGCCAACGGCTGGTACTGAGCCGGCCGGCGGCTAGCCCGGCCTCTCGGCCAGGGTGACGGTGGCCTCCTGGGAGCGGCCGTTGCGGATGTAGGTCACCCGTGCCTGGGTGCCCGGCCGGCGCTGGCGGAGCTCGCCGAACAGGTCCTCGACGGTGTCGACGGTGGCGTCGTCCATGCCGACGATCACGTCGCCGGGCTGGAGGCCGGCCTCGGCGGCCGGGCCGCCCTCGACCAGCTCGAGCACGACCACCCCTCGGGCCCGGTCCAGGCCGAGCTGGGCGGCCACGTCGCGGGTGACCTGGCCGGGCTGGATGCCGAGGTAGGTGTGGGTGGCCCGGCCGTTGCGGAGCAGCTGGCCGACGATGTCGACGGTGGTCGCCCCGGGGATGGCGAAGCCGATGGCGACCGCTCCCGCCTCGGGTGGGATGTAGGCCACGTTGATGCCGACCACCTCGCCGCGCCCGTTGACCAGGGCGCCGCCGGAGTTGCCGGGGGAGATGGCGGCGTCGGTCTGGATCAGGTCGACCAGCGAGCGGATGCCCTGCTCGGCCGAGCCGGGGATCTCCCGGTGCAGGCCCGAGATGATCCCGGCGGTGATGGTGTTCTGGAAGCCGAGGGGGCTGCCCATGGCCACGGCCAGCTCGCCGACCGTCGGCAGGTTCTCCTGGAAGGTGGCCGGCTGGAGGTCGCTGCGTTCGACGTCGACCACGGCCAGGTCGGTGTTCGGGTCGGTGGCCCGGACCCGGGCGTCGGCCCGCCGGCCGTCGAAGAAGGCGACCTCGACCTGGCGGGCCTCCCCGACCACGTGGGCGTTGGTGACGACCACCCCGTCCTCGGACCAGATGACCCCGCTGCCCGTCCCCTGGTCGTGGCTGATGGTGACCACCGACGGCTCGACCTTGCGGACGATGCCCGGGATGTCGCCGGCGGCGGCCGCCTGGGCGCTGGCGTTGGGGGCGGGGGCGGTCACCGGCGCCGGGGCCGAGCGGGCCTCGTCCTGGACCAGGGAGCAGCCGGCCACGGCGAGGGCGACCAGGGCGGCCCCGGCGACCCGGAGGGCGGCGGTGCGGATGGCGTGGAAGCGGCGGAGGTTCATGTCCGAGGCTCCTCATGCGGCGTCGATTGAGCGCGATCGAGCGCTGGGTCTGGGCCTTGAATGCCACCCGGACCGGGCCCGAATCCTCCCGGCTCACTCAGAGGCCGTAGGCCTCCAGCAGGCGCAGCCAGACCTCGCTGACCGTGGGGAACGACGGTACCGCATGCCACAGCCGGTCGAGGGGGACCTGGCCGGCCACGGCCACGGTGGCCGAGTGGAGCAGCTCCTGGGTGCCGGGGCCGGTGAAGGTGGCCCCGATCACCACCCGGCGGGCCTGGTCGACCAGCAGCTGGCTGGTGCCGTCGATGCCGTTGCCCTGGATGTAGGCGCCGGCCACCCCGCCGGTGGCGGTGGTGACGACCCGCACGTCGACCCCGGAGCGCCTGGCCTCGGCCTCGGTGGGGCCGACGGCGCAGACCTGGGGGTCGGTGAAGGTGACCCGGGGGACGGCGCCGTGGTCGGCCACGTCCTCGGCGTCGCGGCCCAGGATCACGTCGCCGGCCAGTCGGCCCTGGTACTTGCCCATGTGGGTCAAGGGGGCGAGGCCGTTGCAGTCCCCGACCGCGAACAGCCACTCGCCGCCGATGCCCTCGACCCGCAGGCGCCGGTCGACCCGGGCCGGGACGCCGGGCTCCAGCCCGACCGTGTCCAGGCCGACGTCGCCGGTGCGGGGGCGCCGCCCGGTGGCCACCAGCAGCTCGTCGGCGACCAGCTCGGTCCCGTCACCCAGGGCGACGGTCACCTCGCCGTCCGGCTGGTCGCGGCGGACGGCCGCGACCTCGGTCCCGGTGCGGACCACGATGCCCTCGGCCTCGAAGGCGGCCCGGACCTCGTCGCCGGCGAACGGCTCCTCGCGGGCCAGCAGCCGCCCGCCCCGCACGACCACGGTCACCTCCTGGCTGCCGAGGCGCCGGAACGCCTGGGCGAGCTCGCAGCCGACCGGGCCGCCGCCGAGCACGACCAGCCGGCCGGGGACGCTCTTGGCCGAGGTGGCGTCGCGGTTGTCCCAGGGTTTCGCCTCGGCCAGGCCGGGCACCGGCGGCAGCTGGGGGGCGCTGCCGGTGGCCAGCACCACCGCCCGCCGGGCGGTCAGGGTCCGCCGGCCGCCCTCGGGGAGCTCGACCTCGACGGTCCGCTCCCCGGCCAGGCGCCCGGTGCCCCTGACCAGCTCGATCCCCTCGTCCTCGACCCAGCCCAGCGCCCCCTGGTCGCTCCAGCTGGAGGTCATGTAGTCGCGCTGGGCGAAGGCGGCGGCGGTGTCGAGCTGGCCGGTGACGGCCTCGGCGGCGCCGGGGACCCGCCGGGCCGCGGCGAGCACGTCGCCGGGCCGGATCAGGGTCTTGGAGGGAATGCAGGCCCAGTAGGAGCACTCGCCCCCGACCAGCTCCCGCTCGACCATGGCGACGGCCAGGCCGCCGTCGGCGCAGCGCCCGGCGGCCACCTCCCCCGGCGGGCCGGCGCCGATCACGATCACGTCGAACTGGTTCGTCATGGTCCCCGCTTTCTCGAGTCGCGGACGCCGCGTAGCATCCTGGCTCGGCCCGAATACTAAGGAGCACGGCATGCAGCTTGGCATGATCGGTCTCGGCCGGATGGGCGCCAACCTCGTCCGGCGGTTGCTGCGCGCCGGCCACCAGTGTGTCGTCTACGACCAGAACCGGGCCGCGGTGGCCCAGCTGGAGGGCGAGGGCGCCGTCGGCGCCACCTCCCTTGAGGACCTGGTGGCCAAGCTGGAGGCGCCACGGGCGGCCTGGGTGATGGTCCCGGCCGGGGTCGCCGGCCGGGTCGTGGAGGAGCTGGCCGGGCTG
>JASLBL010000600.1 GCA_030146615.1 Actinomycetes bacterium | reverse complement strand
GCCGCCTGCGGCGGCCGTCCTCGGCCGGCAGCGACACGACGGCCACCGCGGCACCGGCCTCACCTTCCACCCCGAGGAGAGCTGAAGCAATCCGGAGCGCAATGGCTAGTTGGTCAGCCGTACTTGGCCTTGAGCTCCTTGCCCTTGGCGTCGGCCTTGTTGAGCAGGTTGGTGCCGTTCCCCTCGGCGGCACCGCCGCAGTCGAACGCCTCTTCAAATATCCGTTCCTCCGGGGTGCCGACGACCACCCCGCCGCTGGCGCTGACGGCGCCAGCCGCCCTGGCGTAGCATTTCGCGCCCTTGTCGTAGGTCCGGATGACCTTCCTGACGAGCGCGTAGGCCGGCTGGAGGCGATCGCTCGGGGTCCCGAGTCGGCGCAGCTGACGACTCCAGGCGGCCAGCCGGTTGCTGGACTCCACCAGAACCGCTCGCGTCACCTGCACGCTGCCCCTGGCTTTGAAGGATTTCTCGACCTTGGCGCGCACGGCCGAGACCCCTTTGAGCCAGGCAAGCTCCTTGGCATCCAGAGGCGGGACCGTGGTCGTGGTCGGCGCCGCCGTGGTGGCGGTGGTGGCGGGCGCGGCGGTCGGGCTGGCCGAATCCCCGCCACACCCGCCGGCGAGCAGGGCAAGTAGGACCGGGACGACGACAAGGCGGACTGCGGAGCGGTTGGTGCTGGCTGGCATGGTGAAGCCCTCCAGCGCTGCAACGCGGCGAGGGTCGTGTGCCACGCGACTCGACGGGTGATCACAGCTGGCGTCCAGCCAGCCATGGGGCCGGGGCCGCAGCTGCAGCGACCTCCTGTGACGCGCCCTGCCCGACCGGTAGGGCAGCGGCTCCCTCGCGTCGCGGTCCACAGTCCTCGCGCCGAACGTTACACGTCGGCATGGCTTCGAGAAAGAGGCAAACGTGGAGCTTGTCCAGTACCCCGAGACCGGCCATGCTCCGACCACACAGCCCGCCAAGTTGGAGCCGGCGGAGCCAGCTCGACGATCCGGTTCACCGGCTGCCGCGGGCCCCGGCTCTTGCCAGCGAGGCGGGCGGCAGTAGGGCCGGGCACCTCAGAATCCAGTGCCGCCTGGGGTATGTCTGGGGCATGATGCAGGGGACAGCAGGGGACAACAGCGGTATCGAGCGGCTAGTCGTGCTCTGGCTCTGATCAGCGCGAACGCTCGGGAGCAGCGGCGTCCGCGGGCGCATACCGTCCATGGCATGCAAGAGGTCAGCAGGTTCGGCCTCGTCGGATCCATGATCACCCTGGGAACAGACAGAAGCCTCGAAGGAGCGAGGCAAGCCAATTACGGCGTCTGCATGATTCCCTGCTTGCTCGCAAAGGAGTAGGTTCCGCCGCGGCCGTCAGGGCAGGCGAAGGGGGGGTGGTCGCCTTGGACCACTGAACGGCACCGTCGGCTCCGAGCCGAGGCTCGGGCAACCCGGCCCCAGTTCCACACCAGGCTCGACATGCGACGACAGCTGTGAGGGGGAGCCTGCATGCTTCGACGTCTCTGCGTGACCCTTACCTTAGGGATCCTGATGCTGGCGGCCCTTGCCCAAGGGGCCGCCGCCGACCCGATCAACGACAAGAACGCCTTCAGGTTCACGGCAACCTGCGACGGCCAGCCGGTCGAGTTCGTCGTCATCGGTGGCGGACCCTTCACGCCCGGCCACGTCGTGGGCAGCACGGCGGTCTTCATCCCGGAAGTCCTTGACCTCACCTTCCAGTTCACACCCCCTGGCGGGCCGACCCAGACCGAGACGCTCACCAGGGCCAAGGCCAACCCGCAAGGCGAGGTGACCTGCAGCTTGGACGCCTCAGAAACCTCTCCGGAGGGGACCTTCCGGGTCTTTGGAACGGCCACCGGCTTCTTCACCCCGGCATCCTAGCCATCCTCGGAGAGCACAAGGCTGCGGAGAAGTTGAGCGCCTCCGGCCGCTGCGCCGGAGGCGCTTGGCCGTTTGGCGGATGGCGCTGGTGCGCCTTGGGTGGGGTGCAGAGATCCGCCTGTGGTCTTGGTGGAGTGGTCGCCCGCGATGGCCGAGGGCTGCTCGTTTCCGGTCGGCCGATCCGGGTCGGGCGGAACCTGTTCGCATACCCTGGGCGGCCGCCACGGACGCAGGCGGCGAACAGGCGGCGAACGCCCTGCAACCAGACAGCACCAGCCGACACGCAACGACAGCAAACGCCAAGGTCGGAGCCACTGTCGCAGCATTCCCCCTGGTCACGCGACAGCCGTACTTGTTTTCAAACGGCATAGGCCACGAATGGCCGTTTTGGGTTTGCGAGAGGTCCCTCGCTACGACCTAAGGCCGGGCCTTGCGAGACGGTCGCCTGTGCGGTCCTCCTCGGTCGGCAGTACTGCCAGCCGGCGCCGGCGCCTCTCTGCAGTTGGCTGGCCTTGCGGCTGGGTGATATGACTCGCCCCGACGGCTCGAACAGGAGCAGGGGGTGGCCAGCATGTTCGCGCGCGTGACGGTGGTAGAAGGTTCGTCGGAACGGTTCGACGAGGTAAGGGACTTCATTACCAGCCAGGCC
>JASLBL010000593.1 GCA_030146615.1 Actinomycetes bacterium | reverse complement strand
CGCCTGTACGGGGTCGAGCAGGACCGGCCGACCGGCCAGAAGTACTGGAACGGCTTCAAGCTCGCGTGCACGGCCGGGATCCTGACGGTGGCCGCCTTCCTGCTGATCGTGGGGGGCACCGACGTGGCCAAGGCGGTCGGGTTGTCCGGCGTGGTCAAGGGACTGTGGATGCTGCTGCGGTGGCCGCTCAGCATCGGCTTCGTGATCGTGGCCTTCGCCCTGCTGTTCCGGGCCGCCCCCCGGCGCCACCAGCCGTCCTGGTCGTGGCTGGCCGTCGGGTCGGGCGTGTCGGTGCTGCTGTGGTTCGTGTTCACCGGCCTGCTGGCCCTGTACCTGGACGCCTCCTCGGGCACCTTCGGCCGTACCTACGGCCCCCTGACCGGCGTCATCGCCATCCTCATCTGGACGTTCCTGACCTCGCTGGCCATCTACCTCGGGCTGGCCTTCGCGGCTCAGCTCGAGGCGGTCAGGGCCGGGATGCCCGCGCCCACGACCGGCGAGCACGAGAACCCGCAGGGTCAGGCTGGGTCCAGGCGGAGCCGGCGCCCGGCGTGGCGCTAGCCAGAATTCCCTCAACCGTCGCCCTCCCGACGTCGAAGGTCTGAAGGCACGCCAGCGGCAATGCACCGGTCGTGATTTTGGGTACCTTTCCCATTACGTCCATAGGGGACGGAGCCGGCTCGGGAGCGGACAAGGAATGCAGGACGACCCACGTTGGTACAAGACCGCGGTCTTCTATGAGCTGTACGTCCGCGGGTTCCAGGACGGCAACGGCGACGGCCAGGGTGACTTCCGCGGCCTGACCGAACGGCTGGACTACCTCCAGTGGCTCGGGGTGGACTGCGTCTGGCTGCTCCCGATCAACCCGTCGCCGCTGCGCGACGGCGGCTACGACGTCAGCGACTACCTGTCGATCCTGCCCGACTACGGCACCATCGGGGACTTCTACGAGTTCCTGGAGGCGGCCCACGCCCGCGGCATCCGGGTGGTCGCCGACATGGTGATGAACCACACCTCGGACCAGCACCCCTGGTTCCAGGAGTCGCGCAAGCCGGGGTCGCCCAAGCGTGACTGGTACGTGTGGTCCGACACCGACCAGAAGTACAAGGACGCCCGGATCATCTTCGTCGACACCGAGACCTCCAACTGGACCTGGGACCACGAGGCGCAGGCCTTCTACTGGCACCGCTTCTTCTCTCACCAGCCGGACCTCAACTACGACAACCCCGAGGTCCAGGAGGTCATGCTCGAGGTCATCCGGTTCTGGCTGGACCTGGGCCTGGACGGTTTCCGCCTCGACGCCGTGCCGTACCTGTTCGAGCGCGAGGGCACCAACTGCGAGAACCTGCCCGAGACCCATGAGTTCCTGAAGCGGGTCCGCAAGGAGATCGACGACAAGTATCCGGGCCGGGTGCTGCTGGCCGAGGCCAACCAGTGGCCGCCCGACGTCGTCCCCTACTTCGGCGACGGCGACGAGTGCCACATGGCGTTCAACTTCCCGGTGATGCCGCGGATGTTCATGGCCCTGCGCCGCGAGGACCGCACCCCGATCGTCGAGATCATGAACCGCACCCCCAAGATCCCCGACAGCGCGCAGTGGGGGTTGTTCCTGCGCAACCACGACGAGCTGACCCTCGAGATGGTGACCGACGAAGAACGCGACTACATGTACGCCGAGTACGCCAAGGACCCCCGGATGCGGCGCAACATCGGCATCTCGCGGCGCCTGGCCCCGCTGCTGGACAACGGCCGGCGCCAGATGGAGCTGCTCTACAGCCTGCTCTACAGCCTGCCCGGCAGCCCAGTCATGTACTACGGCGACGAGATCGGCATGGGCGACAACATCTACCTGGGGGACCGCGACGGGGTACGGACCCCGATGCAGTGGACCGGGGACCGCAACGCCGGCTTCTCCAAGGCCGATCCGGCCGCCCTGTACCTGCCGTTCCTGATGGACCCGGTCTACGGCTACCAGGCCTGCTCGGTCGAGGCCCAGGAGCGGGTGTCGACCTCGCTGCTCCAGTGGGTCCGGCGCATGCTCCAGGTGCGCAAGCAGCACCCGGTGTTCGGGCTCGGCGACTACGAGCCGCTGTACCCCGACAACCGGCGGGTGCTGGCCTTCTACCGGCAGCTCGGGGCCGACGTGGTCCTGGTCGTGGCCAACCTGTCCCGCTTCGCCCAGCCGGTGGAGCTCGACCTGTCCCGCTTCCACGGGCTGGTTCCCGAGGAGATGTTCGGCCGGACCCCGTTCCCGGTGATCGACGACGAGCCCTACCGCCTCGGCCTCGGCCCCCACGGCTTCTACTGGTTCCACCTGGTCGAGCCGCCGTCCGAGACCGACGACACGGCCATGTTCCGGGCCATCCGCGCGCGGTGACCTGGGACGGCCCCGGCGACGCCATCTGGCTCGACTTCCCGGCCACGCCGGCCGAGCCCGTGGACCCCCCCGCCGGGCTGGTCGAGACCCGGTCACCGGGTCGGCCCATTGCACCCTCGGCCCCTTGTGGGCCGGGCGCCTGGGCCGGGACCAGCTCACCGTGCTCCGCGGCCAGCTCGTCTGAGCCGGCTACAGCAGGCTCACGCCCAGCGTCACGGTGGCCGCCGCCAGCAGCACGGCGCCCACGTAGACGAGGGTGATCATGCGGCTGGGCCGCTCGGCCCGGGGCGGGATCACCGACAAGAAGAACCCGGCCGAGATCAGGATCGGGGCCAGGGCGAACCCGGTGCGGACCAGGGTCCGGGTCCCCGACGACAGGTCGGTCTGGTCGACGTACAAGATCCCGACCAGGGCCAGGAGCACCAGTACCCCGGCGTGGGCGTGGCCGGCCCGGAACAGGTTCTGCCGAACCGGGTTGTCGAGGTAGCCGGGGATCCGCTTGGCGATCATGCGCAGCAGCGACCAGCCACCGAACTCGATCGTCGGGATGACCACGAACAGGATCCCGGCGAGCTGCCTGGATGCGTCGGACATGGGTCAATGCCTCCTCGTCGTCGGAAGGCCGGGTCCAGGAAGGAACGGAAGGATCGCGGCCGAGGCCAGGGTCTGGAACCGGTCGTCGGCGACCTCGGGATCGGGGAAATGCCCAGCCAGCTCCAAACTGACCGCGCCGTGCACCGCCGCCCACAGCACCTCAGCCACCGCCCGCGGGTCGCCGGCCTGCAGCACCCCGGCCTCCATCGCCACCCTGACGGCCTGCGTGAGCACATTGAGGCTGGCCCCGGCCACCACCAGCGACTCCGGCGACGGCCGGAACCCGGGGATAGCCTGCTGGAACATCACCCCGTAGTAGCCCGGCTCGGCCAGCGCGCTGTCCCGGTACGAGCGCCCGAGAGCGCGGAGCCGACCCAGCGGGTCCGGGTCCCCCCCGGACGCCTCCAGCCGGCGGCGCAGCCGTTCGAACCCCTCCCGGTAGAGCGCGTCGGCCAGCCCCTCCTTGCTCCCGAACATCGTGTACAGCACGGTCGTCGAGCACCCCACCGCCCCGGCCACCCGCCGCATGGTCAACGCCCCCGGCCCCTCCTCCAACAACAGCCGGCTGGCCGCGTCGAGCAGGGTTCGCCGCATCGCCTCCTGCCCCTGGCGTTGGGCCAGCTGGTAAAGGGTCGGGTGGTCGGGTAGCCGGTCGGCCGGTGTCCCCTCCCCCCGGGCCCGGCCGCCCCCTGTCCCTTCTCCGCGCGGTTCCATGCCGCTACAGTAACGTTGTTACTAAGCAATGACAATGTCGCTCACCGAGTCGATGGCAAGATGGCGGCTTGTCGTCGGCGGAGGAGGCTGCGTGGAGGACCGGCTGCCAGGGGACCGGCTGGCCGAGTTGGTGGAGCTCGGCGACCCCGCGGAGCTGCTGCGGGCTGTTGACGGACTGTGCGCCAGCCGGGACTGGGCTGGGCTGGTCGACCTGCGCCATCGGCTGGAGGAGGCGGTGGAGCGGGGGCGGCCGCTGTGGCCGGTGACCACCTACGTCGAGTACCGGCTGGCCCTGGACGGGCCGGCCGCCGAGGCGGCGAGCGTGCTCCGGCCGGGGGCGGCCCGGTTCGCGCTCGGGCCGCTCACCGAGGTCGCGGCCTCCACCCACACCTTCGGCGACCTGGCCCCGCACCTGGCCGAGCCGGCGGTGGCCGGCGCCGTCGCCCAGGAGCGGGTCCTGCGCGGCGAGGACCTGCGCGGCGCCCCAGGGGCCCACGGTGAGGTGCTCGAGCTGCCGCTGGTCCTGGCGCCCTGGGAGCCGGCCTATGCGCTGGCCATCTACCGGCCCGACGAGCGCGAGGTCCCCGACCCGGGTGCCGAGGCGGTGGCCATGGGGGAAGGCCGGGCCGACCCGGGCCCGGCCCTGGAGCTGCCCCAGGTCACCCGGGCCCTCACCGACCTGGTCGAGGTCTGGACCTCGGAGTCGGGCGGTCAGGCGCGTGCGGTGGTGGTCTCCGGCGGCCCGGCCGAGGCGGTAGCCGCCCTCGGCCACCCGGAGCACCGGCTCGGCCGGGTCACCCCGGCCTCGGCCATGGCCAGGATGGCCTGGGCCGCGGCCAGCGGCGGCGCCCACGGCGTCCGCCGCGGCGCCGCCCTCGGGCGGTTCG
>JASLBL010000720.1 GCA_030146615.1 Actinomycetes bacterium | reverse complement strand
AGCAGGGCGCCGACGTAGTGGTCGGCCCGGCCGATGACCAGCGACAGGTGGGCGGCCATGAAGGGCACGTACACGACCGCGAAGATGGTGGCGGCGACGTTGCGGGTGACCTCGGTGCGGCCCCGGTCGACCAGGTACCAGCCGAACGCGGCCAGGATGGTCGCCAGCAGCCCGAACGACAGCGCGGCCGGCCCTTCGAGGTAGGCCCCGACGACCAGCAGCACCCCCATGGCCAGGACCACCGGTCGGGCCGGGCGGGTCGCCCGGGCCGCCAGCACCGAGAGCAGCTCCACCAGGGCCAGGGTGACGATCCCGACCAGGAGGACCACGAACGCCGGCCGGGACAGGACCAGGCTGGTGATCAGGACCCCGGCCAGGAGCAGGCCGGTGACGATGGCCAGGGGCAGGTTGCGCCCGGACCGGGCGCCCCGCTCGCGCCGTGGCGTCCCCGCCCCGGCTCCGGCGGGGTCGAGCGGGGCGGGCTCAGCCAACGACGCTCAGACCTCGAGCAGCTCCTGCTCCTTGTGCTGGAGCAGGCTGTCGACCTCGGCCACGTACTTGTCGGTGATGCCCTGGAGGCGCTGCTCGGCCCGGCGCAGCTCGTCCTGGGAGATCTCGCCGCCGCGCTCCAGGCGCTCCAGCTCGCTCTTCTCGTGCCGGCGGACGTTGCGGATGCTGGTCCGCGCCTCCTCGGCCCGGTGCCGGGCCAGCTTCACGTACTCCTTGCGCCGCTCCTCGGTGAGCTGCGGGAAGGCGAGGCGGATGACCTGGCCGTCGTTGGACGGGTTGATGCCCAGGTCGGAGTTGCGGATCGCCTTCTCGATCGAGGAGGTGGCGTTGCGGTCGTACGGCGAGACCACCAGCAGCCGGGCCTCGGGGGCGGAGATGCCGGCGAGCTGCTGGAGCGGGGTCGGGGTGCCGTAGTAGTCGACCTGCAGGCGGTTGACCAGGGCCGGGTTGGCCCGGCCGGTGCGGATCCCGCTGAACTCCTCCTTGGCCACCTCGATCGCCTTGCTCATCTTGCTCTCGGCCTGCCGGAGCGTGTCCTCGATCACCTTGGCTCCCCTCGCTGCGTCTCGTCTGCCTCGACGGCGTCGTTCGGGCCGACCACCGTGCCGATCGGCTCGCCACACACCGCCCGCCGGATGTTCCCCTCGGTGAGCAGGTCGAACACGATGATGGGCAGGTCATGATCCTTGCACAACGACAGCGCGGTGGTGTCCATGACCCGCAGCTCGCGGCCAATCGCCTCCAGGTAGTCGATCCAGACGAACTTGCGCGCCTCGGGGTGCTTCTTGGGGTCGGCGTCGTAGACCCCGTCGACCCCGTTCTTGGCCATCAGGATCACGTCGGCGCCGATCTCCAGGGACCGCTGGGCGGCGGTGGTGTCGGTCGAGAAGAAGGGCGCCCCCATTCCGGCCCCGAAGATGACGATGCGACCCTTCTCCAGGTGGCGCACGGCCCGCCGCGGAATGTACGGCTCGGCGATCTGGGTCATCTGGATGGCCGTCTGGACCCTGGTCACGACACCCCGGCGCTCCAGCGCGTCCTGGAGGGCCAGGCAGTTCATGACCGTGCCCAGCATGCCCATATAGTCGGCCCTGGCCCGGTCCATCCCAGCCGCCTCGGCGGCCGACCCGCGGACGATGTTGCCCCCGCCGACCACCACCGCGACCTGCACGCCCAGGTCGTGGACCTCGACCAGCTGCCTGGCCACGCCGTCGATCTTCTCGTAGTCCAGCCCGAACCCGACGCTGGAGTCGGCGAACGCCTCCCCCGACAGCTTCACCACGACCCGCTCGAACTTCGGCTTGCCGTCCCCGCCCTCGGCCGCCTGGTTCTCGTCACCCGCCATCAGATACGCCATGGTGAGCTCCTCCTTGTCACCCGAGGACGATCCGGTCGGCAGCTTCGACCGGCAGCCCCCGATCCCTGTGGGGGGAGCTCGCTCCCCCACAGCCCCCCAAGAGCGCCGGTGCCATGGTCGAGGTGGCCAGCCGGTGCAGCGCGGTTAGGCTCCTTCCCCGACCTTGAAACGGGCGAAGCGACGCAGCACGAGCTTCTCGCGGACCTTGGCCGAGTAGCTGTCGAGCAGGTCCTGGATGGTCTGCTTGTCGTCGCGGATGTACGGCTGGTCGAGCAGGACGACCTGCTTGTAGTAGTCCTTGAGCTTGCCCTCGACGATCCGCTCGACGATGTGCTCGGGCTTGCCCTCGGCCTGCTTGGCGTAGATCTCCCGCTCCTCGGCGAGCACGTCCTCGGGGACCTCCTCCCGCCGGATGTAGCTCGGGTCGGCCACGGCGATGTGGAGGGCGATCTCGTGGGCCAGGCGCTGGAACTCGTCGGTCTTGGCCACGAAGTCGGTCTCGCAGTCCAGCTCGACGAGCACGCCCAGCTTGGGCGGCAGGTTCGGGTCCGGGGTATGCAGGTAGGCGTCGATGACCCCCTGGGTGGTGCTACGCCCGGCCCGCTTCTCGACCCCCGCCTTGCCAGCCTCTCGCAGCAGCTGCGTGGCCCTGTCCAGGTCGCCACCCGCCTCACGCAGCGCGTTCCTGCAGTCCATCATTCCGGCCCCGGTGGCATCGCGGAGGGCCTTGACCTGAGCGGCCGTGATCTCCATGTCGGGTGGTGCTCCTTGCTGCTCTGTTGTTCGTTCCGATTTCAGCGGGGTCTGGCCTGCTCCGGGTCCTGGGCCGCCGTCCCTGTGGCAGGCTCCCGACCTCGGTCCTGGGCCTTCGTCCCCCGTTCCTGGTCTGGTGGCTTGGGTCCTGGTGTGGCCCTGGTTGTCGAGCCCGGGCCTCCTTAGGCCCGGGGCTCCCGCGTCTCGTTGGTGGGGTCGGCGGCGACCTCGGCGGCGTCCTGGGCCGACCCCTCGCCCTCAGCGTTGGTCGTGGCCTCGGACTCGGCGTTGGCCGTGTCGTCGGACTCGGCACCGGCCGCACCTTCGCCTTCGGCGTCGGTGGTGACCTCCGACTCGGCCGGGGTCGTGTCCTGCGGCTCAGCCGGGGTCGTGTCCTGAGGCTCGGCCCTGGACGTGTCCGCGCCCTCGGCACCGGCGGCGGTTGCCGAATCGCCGGCAGAGCTGGTGTCGGTGCTGTCCGCGCCTCCAGCGGGGCCCCTCGAGTCGGCCTCGGCCGTTGCCTCGGCGGCCGCGCGGGCCGGCCTGCCCTGGCCCGCGCTCCTGGCCCCGCTCCGGGACTGGGTCGCGCCTCGGCCACCGCCGCCCTGGGCCCCGCTCCGGCCGGAGCTGGCCGGCTGGTCAGCTGATGGGGTCGCCGATGCAGCGGCCTCGTCGGTGCGGCCGAACCGGGCGGTCTCGCCCTGGTCGCCGCTCTCGGACTCGAGCAGCTCGCGCTCCCACTCGGCCAGGGGCTCCTCGTCCGCCGGGCTGGCCGAGATCGCGGCCGCCCCCTCCTTGCCGGCCCCCTCGGAGGCGTACACGCTCCGCAGCCGCAGCCCCTCGGCCACCGCGTCGGCGACAATCCGGGTAAGGAGACTCCCGGCCCGGATGGCGTCGTCGTTGCCGGGGATCGGGTAGTCGACCTCGTCGGGGTCGCAGTTGGTGTCGAGGATCGCCACCACCGGGATGCCGAGCTTGCGCGCCTCGGTCACGGCGATGTGCTCCTTGCGGGTGTCGACCACCCAGACCGCGGCCGGCAGCCGGGTCATGTCGCGGATGCCGCCCAGGTTCCGCTCCAGCTTCTCGCGCTCGTGCCCGAGCCGCAGGACCTCTTTCTTGGGCAGCACGTCGGTGGCGCCGGTGGCCTCCATCGCCTCCAGCTCCTTGAGCCGCTGGAGGCGCTTGTAGATGGTGGTGAAGTTGGTCAGCATCCCGCCGAGCCAACGGAAGTTCACGTACGGCATCCCGACCCGCTCGGCCTGAGTCCTGATCGACTCCTGGGCCTGCTTCTTGGTGCCGACGAACAGCACGTTGCCACCCTTGGCCACGGTGTCGCGAAGGAACCCGTAGGTCGACTCGATGGCGGTGCTGGTCTTCTGCAGGTCGATGATGTAGATGCCGTTGCGCTCCCCGTAGATGAAGCGCTTCATCTTCGGGTTCCAGCGCCTGGTCTGGTGCCCGAAGTGGACGCCAGCTTCGAGCAGCTGGCGCATGGTGACGACTGCCACGGTGGTCCTCCCTGCCGTTCCGGTTCGGCCTCCGCCCGTTGTGATCCCACAGTCGTCGATCGTGGGGGTCCGGGTCCTCGACCCGCTCGGTCTACCCGGAGCGGGCACCGTCGAGACCCGTCGACGGGCGTGCGTTGTAGCCCGGTACACACCGGGCCCGTCGCGGACGATAGCACACGCCCCCAATCCCCGCCCCGACCCACGCTCGCCTCGGCTACCCGGTCAGCCCACGTCCCGCAAGGCCCGGTCCGCACCCAGCCGGCCCCCCCCCGGGCAGGCATCTCCCCTCACCCTCGTCAGGCGCCGGGAAGACCACCAGGTGCCGGCAACGGCGCCAGACGCGGCCTCGGCCGGTCGGCCAGGTACGGCAGTGGATCGACGTACACGCCGTTCACCCGCACGCTCAGGTGCAGGGTCGCCTCCCCGCCCGACCAGGCCGACCCCCGCGTCGGCTCCGCTCGACCCGACCCGCCTTGCCCCGCGGGCGACGCGGCTCGACCCACCGGCGGGAGCGGATGACCCGGACCGACTCGCCCGACCGGAACGCTCAGTCGGAGCCGTCCGGTGGTGACCGTCGCGTCGAGCAAGGGGCCGAGGGTGACTACCAACCCAGGAGCGACCAGGAGGCTGACCCAGTTGGTCCCAGCCACCGGGCCGGCGAACATGACCCTTCCCGTCGCAGGCGCCCGGACCAACTCCCCCACTGAGGCCGCGATGTCGATCCCCCGGTGCCCTGGCCCGTACGGCCCGGCCCGGGCATCGAACCCTCGGACGATCGCTCCGGCCACCGGCATCCACAACTGCACCACCGGAGGTGGTTCCGGTGCCGGGGGCGGCGGCGGGAGCGATCGCTCGGACATGGCTGCCGGCGCGGCGGCCGGAACAGAAATCCCGATGGCCAGCAACAACCCGAGGAGGAATAGCGCCCAGACCCGGCCGCGCCAAACTGCAGATTTGGGATACGCCACCGACATAGGAACTCCAGGCCGTCAAGGCGCCGAAGCGCCGTATTGGACTGCCTCGGACGCTACCCGGCGGAGTCGGTCAGCGGGAGATCACTCACGAAACTGTGGATAGCGATTCCCGGGCGGCGGCCGATTCGATGCTCGCCGGCCTCGGGCGGACCTCGGTCAGCACCTGCCACGGCGGCTGGAGTCACGGACAGGAGCGCGAGCCCGGGGGCCAGAGGTGCGAGCAGGGGCACCGACATCGGGCAGTCGAGTGCGACGGCGATGGCAACGGCGGCCAGCGTCCCCACAGCTGGGAGAACGACGACGAACGCCGGGTTCCGGCTCGGCTGGCGCTCATCTGGCGGCCACCACCAACCTCCGGCCGGTGAAACGCCGTCAGCGCGCGTCCTGCATCTTCGCCCGGAGCTGGAGCACGGCCTTGGTGTGCATCTGGCAGACGCGGGACTCGGTGACGCCCAGGACCTGGCCGATCTCGGCCAGCGTGAGGCCCTCGTAGTAGTAGAGGGTGATCACGATCTTCTCCCGCTCCCCGAGCCGGTTGATGGAGCTGGCCAGGATGCCCTTCATCTCCTGGGACTCGAAGACGGCCACCGGGTCCTCGGCGCCCTTGTCCTCCAGCGTGTCGACCAAGCTGAGCCGGTCGCCGCGCTCGGAGCCGACCGAGAGCAGCTCGTCGAGGGCGACCACCGACACGAACGAGATCTGGTTGAAGATCTGGTGCAGCTCGTCGGTGGTGATGCCCAGCTGCTGGGCGACCTCGGCGTCGGTGGGGCTGCGATGGAGGCGGTTCTCCAGGGCCACATAGGCCTTCTCGACCTCGCGGGCCTTGAAGCGCACCGACCTGGGGATCCAGTCGATGGCTCGCAGCTCGTCGATGATCGCGCCCTTGATCCGCGAGATCGCGTAGGTCTCGAACTTGATGCCCCGTTCGAGATCGTATTTCTCGATCGCGTCGATGAGGCCGAAGATGCCGTACGACACCAGATCGGCCTGCTCGATGTTCGGTGGCAGGCCAACCGAGACCCGGCCAGCCACGTACTTGACCAGCGGCGCGTAGTGGAGGATGAGCCGCTCGCGGGCGTCAGCGGACGCCTTGAGCTTGAATTCCTCCCACAGCCGTTCCACGGACGACGGCTCGTCCAAGAAGCCCCCCCTTTGGCCGGGCGTGACCGTAGTGGTCGTTCCGGCGTTTGTTACCCGGCCCCCCGTACCGGGGCGGTTGGCGCCCCGGCTTACCTCGTCAGCTCAGGCGCGCGGATGCGCCTGCTCGTAGACGCGGCGGAGCCGTTCGTTCGAAACGTGAGTGTAGGTCTGGGTCGTGGTCAGGGCAACGTGCCCCAGCAATTCCTGCACCGAGCGCAGATCGGCACCGCCCTCCAGCAGGTGAGTCGCATAGCTGTGCCGCAGGGTGTGCGGGCTGGTTCCAGCGGGCGCACCGGCCGCCGCACGATATCGCTCCAGCATTCCCCGCACGTCCCGCTGGGTCATCGGCCTACCCCGCCGGTTGAAAAACAACGCCTGCTGATCGGCCTTGGCGTTCCGCGTGCTGGTGGCGGACGATGTGGCCGGTCGGTCGGTGCCGGGCAGCATGGCGACGCGGCCCTTGACGAGGTAGTCGAGGAGGGCGGCGCGGGCCGGCTCGCCGAACGGCACGACCCGCTGCTTGGCTCCCTTGCCGAGCACCAGCACGGTGTCGGCCGCCAGGTCGACGTCGCCGAGGCGGAGGCCGCAGAGCTCCCCGACCCGGATGCCGGTCGCGTACAAGAGCTCGAGGATCGCCCGGTCGCGCAGGCCCACCGGGTCGACCGGATCCGGTCCGGCGAGCAGACGGTCGACCTCCCGCGGCTTGAGCACCACCGGCAGGCGCTTGGGTCCCCGGGGAACTCCCAGCGAGGCGGCCGGGTTGTCGGGCACCAGGCCCCGCCGGGCCAGGAACCTGAACCCCGTCCGCAGCGCCGCCGCCTTCCGGGAAATCGACGCGGCGGCAAGCCCTCTCGTCCGCTGCAGGGCCAGGAACCTTCGCAGCAGCAGCGGTTCCACCTGTGCCGGGTCGGTCACCCCAGCCCGCCCCGCGAACTGCAGGAACTGGGTCATGTCACGCCGATACGCCGCCACGGTATGGACCGAAAGCCCCCGCTCATCCCGCAGATGGGCGACGAACGCCTCCAACCCATGCCGAGCCGCCGGCGCCAGCCCGTCCGGGTCTGCTTCGTCTACAGACGGGCCCAGCTCGCTTTGGTGTGACCCCGCGGCTAGGTCCGGCTCGCCAGCGGAACCGGACGGGGTGCCGTCCGCCGTGGGCCCTGGCGGGATGCGTTGGGCGGGATGGTCAGTCATCGCGGCCATCATCCCCAGCTGACCCACCGCGCTCAAGCACCTGGGAGAATTGGCCCTCGGAGGGGCTTCGCGGCTCAGGCGACGACACAACCTGCCCGGCGCCAAAGGTTGCCACGGTCCACGGACGGGGCCGGTCCTAGAGCGGCCTGCGAGGCGTGGACGGCCCCCACGCTAGAGGGCCCGGACGGCCGCCGCCCACCGCCAAGGTCGCCAGGAAGCACAGCGCGCCAGGGTCGCAGGGGTGCACGGGCGTCCCGGATCCAGGCTTACCGGCGGACCCCCGGGGCGGCGCCCTTGCGCCGAGGCTGCCGGTGGGCGCGGCATCCGCCTCGACACCGAGGCGCGTGGAGCGTGGCGGTGTCGACTCGGCAGCGCCGGCGGGCCGGCCCGTTGGGAGGCTGATGGCCTGGATGCCGGCGACGGTGCGGCGGATCAGACCTGCTAGCTCGAGGTCGAGGAGGGCGGCGTCCAAGGCCGCGGGCGGGAGGTTGGTGACGGCGGCCAGGCGGCCGGGGGTGAGGAGCTGGCCGTCGATCAGGGCTGTCAGGACCGCTCGGGCGGGACCTTCCAGGCCCGGCCAGGTCCGGCTGCCATCGGCCGTGGGGCTGGTCACGGTGGCGCCGAGCTCCTCGAGGATGTCGGTGAGGCTGCGCACCAGGGTGGCGCCGTCGCGGATGAGCTGGTTGCAGCCGGCGGCGCCCGGATCCCATGGGGCTCCTGGGAGGACGAGGACCTGGCCGACGCCGCGGCTGCCGGCGGCCCGGGCCGTGGAGAGGCTGCCTGAGTCCTCGGCGGCCTCGACGACAACGACCGCTGTGGACAGCGCGGCGATCAGGCGGTTGCGTGGGAGGAAGTTGGCCGCCCGGGGCTGGCTGCCGGGCGGGTGCTCGCTCGCCAGGGTGCCGTCGGAGGCCCGGACCCGGGCGAACAGGCCGGTGTTGGCACGGGGATAGGGCACGTCCAGACCGCAGCCGAGGACGACGACGGTGACCCCGCCGGCGTCCAGGGCACCGGCGTGGGCGGCGGCGTCGACCCCGACAGCGCCGCCGCTGACCACGCACCAACCGGCCCTGGCCAGTCCGGCGCCGATGGACCGGGCGGCGGCACGGCGCAGCGGCGAGGCGCGGCGACCGCCCACCACCGCCACCGAGGCCGCCGCCTCGGGCGGGGCCGGTCCGGAGACGAAGAGCCACGCGCACGGTGGGTCGGGTGGTGTGGCCGCCAACGGCCAGCCTTCGTCACCTGGAACCAGGAGCCGCACGCCGAGGCTGTCCAGCTGCTCGGCCACAGCACCCGGCTCAGGGCTGTGGGCTCGGAGCAAGCTCGACGGCCGCCTGCCCTCCGCCAGCCGGGTCGCAACGGCCGCCGGCAACGGCCCTGGTGTGGCCGCCAGCGACAGCAGCACCTCCCGCTCGCTCGACCGGGGGCTCCACCAGGCTGGACGACCCTCGGTGCCCATCACGGTTGATCCCTCCCGTCGCTCATACCAGCTGGGCCTCGCGGTCGCCGATGATCGGCAGGTGGCGGAGGCTGAGGGCCTCCTTGACGTGGCCGTCCTCGACCCGCTCGGAGCCGGCGAGATCGGCGACGGTCCGGGCCACGCGCAGGGCGCGGTGGAACCCGCGGGCGCTGAGACCGAGCCGGTCGACGGCGGCCATGAGGATGCGGCGGGCGGGCGGGGTCACCTGGCAGTGGACGGCCACCTCGGCCGAGGTCAGGCGGCCGTTCTCGGCCCCTTGGCGGCTCCGCTGGAGCGTGCGGGCGGCGAGCACCCTCGCCCGCACGGCCGCGGTCGGCTCGGCGTCGGGCGCACGCGTGAGCTCGTCCGCGGTGAGCCGCTCGGCCTGGACGTAGAGGTCGATGCGGTCCAGCAGAGGCCCGGAGAGCCGGCTGGCATAGCGGTGCAGGTCGGACAGGCTGCAGCGGCAGGCGAACCGGCTGTCCCCCAGATGCCCACACGGGCAGGGATTGGCCGCCGCAATCAGGGCGAAGCTGGCCGGGAACCGCACACTGGTCATGGCCCGTGAGACGGTGACCTCACCCTCTTCGAGAGGTTGACGCAACGCCTCACAGGCAGCTCGGGAGAACTCGGGCAATTCATCGAGGAACAGGACGCCGTGGTTGGCCAG
>JASLBL010000526.1 GCA_030146615.1 Actinomycetes bacterium | reverse complement strand
GCCGCCTGCTGGTCGGGCCCGGGCGCCCGGCCCAGCAGCTGGGCGACCTGCCGGTCGAGGCCGGCCAGGTCAGCCACGGGCGTCCGCTCCCGCCTCGGCGGCGAGCCGGAGCACGGCCAGCGGGTCGAGCAGGGGCACGGCCCGGCCGGCGACCAGCAGCAGGGCCTGGTCGGCGGCGGCCGCCCAGGCGGCGTTGACCTGGCCGAGCAGGTCGCGGTAGCGGCGCGCCAGCGGGTCGGTGGGCACGATCCCGGCGCCGACCTCGTTGCTGACCACCACCGTCGGGGCCGGCCGGGCCGCGGCCGCGGCCGCGGCCGAACGGGCCCGCCGCCCGGCCTGCTCGTCGGTCAGGCCCTGTTCGAGCAGGTTGGAGACCCACAGGGTGAGGCAGTCGAGCACCACGAAGGCGTCCTCGGGGGCCAGGGTGAGGGCGGCCTCCAGGTCGAGCGGCTCCTCGACCGTCCGCCAGCCGGCCGGACGCCGGGCGCGGTGGCGGCGGATGCGCTCGGTCATCTCGGGGTCTCGGGCCTCGGCGGTGACGACCACCGTGACCGGGCCGTCCCAGCGGGCGGCCAGCCGCTCGGCCAGGGCCGACTTGCCGCTGCGGGCGCCGCCGAGCAGCAGGGCCATGGCCATCAGTAGTCGATCCCCCGCCGGGCCAGGACCCCGCTGTCGTAGGCGTGGCGGAGGTTGCGCATCTCGGTGACGGTGTCGGCGACCTCGACCAGCTCGGCCGGGGCGTCGCGGCCGGTGGCGACCACGTTGACCGCCGGCGGGCGGTCCCGGATGGCCTCGGCGACCTCGGCCCGGTCGATCCAGCCCCAGTTCATCGGGTAGGTGATCTCGTCCAGGACCACCAGCTGGTGGTCGCCCGCCTCCAGCACCCGCCGGGCCGCCGCCCACGCGGCCACCGCCCTGGCTCTGGTCGCCTCCAGGTCGTCGGAGTCCCAGGTGAAGCCGTCCCCGAGCGGGTTCCAGTCGATCCCCAGGCGGCGGCCGATCTCCTCCTCGCCGGTGCGCCAGCGGCCCGACTTGAGGAACTGGATGACGCAGACCTTCCAGCCGCGGGCCACCGCCCGCAGGGCGGTCCCGAACGCGGCCGTCGACTTGCCCTTGCCGTCGCCGGTGTTGACCAGCACCAGCGACGGCGCCGCGCGCCGGGCGGGCCGCTCCGGCGGGTCCACCGGCGGCCGGCACAGCTCCGGTTCCTGGGTCACGTGGCAACCTGCCTCTCTGCCTCCTGGCGCTCGTGCGCATGGCGGACCGGGATCACGACGATCCCGCCGCCGGGGTCCTCGAGCACGCGCACCGACGCGTGGTAGTGCCGGCTGATGAGCTGCTCGGTCAGGACCGCGGCCGGCGGGCCGGCGGCCGCGACCCGGCCGCCGTCGAGCAGGACCAGCTGGTCGGCGAACTGGCCGGCCAGGGTCAGGTCGTGCAGGGCGCTGACCACCGTCAGGTCGAGGTCGTCGCGGAGGGTGTCGACCAGCTCCAGCACCTGCTGCTGGTGGCCGACGTCCAGGCCGGTGGTGGGCTCGTCCAGCAGCAGCACCGGCGCCTGCTGGGCCAGGGCCCGGGCCAGCACGGCCCGCTGGCGTTCGCCGCCGCTGAGGGCGTCCAGGCGGCGGGCGGCCAGGCCGGCCAGGTCGAGGTGGTCAAGGACCGAGGCGACGATCTCCAGATCGCGCCGGGACTCGACGCCGAAGGTGGGGATGTAGGGGGTACGCCCCATGAGCACGTACCCGGTGACGGTGATCCCGGCCGGGACCACCGGGGTCTGGGGGACCATGGCGATCCGCCGGGCCAGCTCGCGGCGCGACAGCCCGCTCCCGGGGGTGTCGCCGACGCGGATCTCGCCCTGGTAGGGGATCAGGCCGGCGACGGCCCGTAGCAGGGTGGTCTTGCCCGACCCGTTGGGCCCGATCAGGCCGAGCCGCGACCCGCCGGGGACGTGCAGGCTGAGGTCGCGCAGCACCGGCCGCCCGTCCAGGGCGACCGACACCCCGCGGAGCTCGACCGCGGTCATGGGACCTGCCTCGAGGTCCGCAGGACCAGGGCGAAGAACGGGGCCCCGAAGAAGGCGGTGATCACGCCGATGGGCAGCTCCGCCGGGGCCATGGCGGTCCGGGCGATCAGGTCGGCCAGGATCAGGAAGGCCGCCCCGCCGACCAGGCTGAGCGGGACCAGCAGCCGGTGGCTGGGCCCGGCGACCAGCCGGATGGTGTGGGGGACGATGATGCCGACGAACCCGATCAGGCCGCTGACCGCGACCGCGGCCGCCGTGGCCAGGGTGGCCGCGGCCACCACCACCAGCCGCACCCTGGCCGCCCGGACCCCGAGGCTGGCGGCCTCGTCGTCGCCGACGGCGAGCACGTCGATCAGCCGCCGGTGGAGCAGGATGGCCGCCGTGCTGAGCAGCGCGTACGGCACCACCAGGCCGACCTCGCGCCAGCCGGCGGTGGTGAGGCGGCCGAGGATCCAGCCGTAGACCTCTCGCAGCGTCTCCGCCTTCTGCTGCTGCACATAGGTCTGGACGGCGGTGAGGAAGGCGGCCACGGCGACCCCGGAGAGGATCAGGGTGGTGGTCGTCCTGGCCCCGCCGGAGCGCCCCAGGGCGTAGGCGGCCACCACCCCGGCGACCGCCCCGGCGAAGGCGGCCAGGGGCAGCAGGTCGACCGGCCAGGCCGAGGTGTCGGGGCCGTACGCGATGGCCAGGGTGGCGCCCAGCCCGGCCCCGGCGGCCGCCCCGAGCAGGTAGGGGTCGGCCAGTGGGTTGCGGAACACCCCCTGGTAGGCGGCCCCGGCCAGGGCCAGCATGGCCCCCACGAGCCCGCCCAGGACCACCCGGGGCAGCCGCAGCTGCCACAGGATGGCCGTCTCCTGCTCGGACAGGCCCGAGTCGGTGTCGACCAGCGGCAGCCGCCCGGCCAGCTCGGCCAGGACGGCTCCGGGGGCCAGCCGGACCGGCCCGACCAGGACGGCCACCAGCGCCGCCCCGGCCAGGCCGGCGCACGCGGCCGCCAGCACGCCGCCCCGGGTCACGAACCGACCGCCTCCAGGGTCTGGACCTTGGCCGCGACCGTCTTCAGGAAGTCGACCACCCGCGGGCCCCAGCGGGAGGCGATGTCGTCGTCCAGCTCGACCACGCCGCCGGTCCTGACCGCCGTCAGCTGGTCCCAGCCGTCCCTGGCCGCGACCGTGCTGGCCGACTGGCCGCAGCACTTGGTGTCGGCCAGGAAGATCAGGTCGGGGTCGGCCTTGATCACGTACTCGGCCGACAGCTGCGGGTAGCCGGTGCCCTCCTTGTCGGCCGCATCGGCGATGTTCCTCATGCCGAGCTGGCCGTACAGCTGGCCGATGAAGGTCTTGGAGGTGACCGAGTACAGGCTCTTGTCCAGCTCGTGGTAGTAGGTCAGCGGCCGCTCGGGCCGGCTGGCGGCGGCGATCTTCTCGATCTCGGCCCGCATGGCCGTGGCCACCTGGCCGGCCTCGTCCTCGTGGCCGGTGGCCCGGCCGAGCTGGTCGAGCTGGGCGTAGGTGTCGTCCAGCTTGGTCGCCGCCGGCTGGTGCAGGACCGGGATGCTCAGCTTGTCGAGCCCGGCCTTCAACTCCCCGGGGTCGTCGGAGTAGACGACCAGGTCGGGCTTGTAGCCGGCGATGGCCTCGAGGTTCGGCTGGTAGGCCGACAGCTCGGTCTTGGGCGCCTCGGCCGGGTAGTTGGAGTTGCTGTCGACGGCCACCACCTGGCCGCCGGCGCCGATGGCGAACAGCATCTCGGTCGCGGTCGGCGACAGCGACACGATCCGCTGAGGCCGGGGGGCGGAAGCCCCCGTGGTGGTTCCGTCCTGCCCGCAGCCACCGGCCACCAGGGCCAGGACCAGGAGCAGAAGGGGGACAAGGCGTCTTCTCATGCATCCTCCTCTCGGTCGGAGGATGCGAGGCCTGTCGAGCACCCGAGGCATAACCCGCCCTTCCTCCGAGGACTGAGCTTGCAGCCACGGAGGCAGGCGACCTGGCTCGTCCCCGCCGGGATGGGCGGGGCCTCACAGTTGCGGGACAGCGCCGGGTTCACACCGGACTTCGCTGGTCCCCGTGGCGCCCGGCGGAGGCGCCGGGCATGCGGAGTATATGACAGACTCCGCACATGACAGGAGCGACAAGACGGACGCTCGACGCCATCCTGGACGCGATCCTCGACGCGTTTCCGTCCCAAGGCCGTGACCTGGGCCTTCGCGCCTACGAGGGGCGGGTCGACGACCTGTCCCCGGCCGGGCTCCGCCGGCGGGCCGCCGAGCGGCGCCGCCATCTGGCGACCCTGGAGGAGCTGCCCGCCGCCGGGGAGCAGGAGGCGGCCGACCGGGACCACCTGGCCCTGGTCCTGGCCGAGGAGGAGCTGCTGCTGGCCCGGCGCGAGCAGGCCGGCCGCGACCCGCTGTGGGCCGGCCGGATCCTGGGGGTGACGTCCTATCTGGAGGGCCCGCCGGGAACCGCGGCCGAGCGCGCCGACGGGCTGCGCCGCCACCTGGAGCAGGTCCCCGACGCCCTCGACGGCCTGGCCGCCGGGCTGGAGGAGGTGCCGCTGGCGTTCCGGGAGGCGGCCGCCGAGGTGTTCCCCGGGTACGCCAGCTTCTACCGGACCGAGGTCGCCGGCCTGGCCGGGGCCGAGGTTGCCGAGCGGGCCGCGGCCGCGGTCGACCGGTACGCGGCCGCGGTGGCCGCCCTGGACGGGCCGCCGCTGGCCCCGTGGGGGCCGGCCGACTTCGCCGAGCTGGTCCGGGCCCGCACCGGCATCCCCCTCGACCCGGCCCAGCTGCTGGCCAGGGGCCGGGCCGAGGCCGACCGGCAACTGGCCGCCCAGCGGGAGGCGGCCGCCCGGGCCGGCGGTACCA
>JASLBL010000488.1 GCA_030146615.1 Actinomycetes bacterium | reverse complement strand
CCCGGGGCTGCGGCTGCGGCCGGTGGCCCTGGCCGGGGCCGGCCGGCCGGGCCGGATCGCCTGGACCCAGCTGCTGGCCGGCCGGGCGGCTCGGCGGGCCGGAGCGGACCTGCTCCACGGCGTCCACTACGAGCTGCCCCTGCGGTCCGGCCTGCCCCAGGTGGTCACCGTCCACGACCTGACCCTGCTCACCCACCCCGAGTGGCACGAGGCCAGCAAGGTCCGCTACTTCGGCTGGGCCATGCGGCGGGCCGTTGCCGCGGCCACCCGGGTCATCTGCGTGTCGGCGACCACCGCCGCCGACCTGGCCGAACGGCTCGACGTGGATGGCGACCGGGTCGACGTGACCCCGCTCGGCACCGACCTGCGGCCCGCCTCGGCCGAGCGGGTGGCCTCCCTGCGCCGTCGCCTCGGCCTGGACGGCCCGTATCTGCTCGGGCTGGGCACGGTCGAGCCCCGCAAGGACCTGCCTACCCTGGTCCGGGCCTTCGCCGCCCTGGCCGGCGAGCTGCCCCACCGCCTCGTCCTGGCCGGCCTGGCCGGCTGGGGAGCGGGGGAGCTGGAGGCGGCCGTGGCCGCCAGCGGGGTCGCCGACCGCATCCTCGTCCCCGGCTACGTCCCCGAGGCCGACAAGGCCGCCCTGCTCACCGGGGCCGACGTGTTCGCCTACCCCAGCCGCTACGAGGGCTTCGGCCTGCCCGTGCTCGAGGCCATGGCCTGCGCCACCCCGGTGGTCACCACCACCGGCGGCTCCCTGCCGGAGATCGCCGGCGACGCCGCCGCCCTGGTCGACCCGGGCGACGACACCGCCCTGGCCGCCGCCATCGCCAAGCTGGCCACCGACCCGGCCGCCCAGAAGGAAGCGGCCGCCCGCGGCCAGGCCCGGGCGGCCGGCTTCACCTGGGAACGCTGCGCCGAGCTGACCGCCGCCGCCTACTCCCGGGCCCTCGGCGACCCCGCCCGCGCCAGCAGCGCCCGCCCCCGCGGCGACAGCCGGTAGCCGACCTCCAGGCTCTCGGTCAGCCCCAGCTCCTTGAGCTTGCGCACGTCGGCCTTGAACGGCAGCCGCTCCCGGCCGGCGGCCGCGGCCAGCTCGGCCGCCCGGACTCCGGGCCGGTCGCCGATCAGCCGCAAGGTGGCGATCGTCCAGGGGCCGTCGTGGGCGGCCAGGACCCCGGCCGGGGTCCGGTGCCGTCCCCCGACCCTGGCCCGCGGCCGCTTCCAGCGGCGGAAGGCCACCGTGACCGACCCGTCGGCCAGCCCCGACCAGAGCCGCTGCTCGAACAGCATGCCGTCCACCATACTGTGACCTCGCGCCGATCGAGAGGAACACACCGACATGGATGAGCAGCAGACCTGTGGCCGGGGCCTGGCCGAGTACTCGGCGCTGCCGGCGCAGCTTGCCGAGGTGACCGAGGCAATGGCCGACAACCTCCGGGTGCACATGCAGGCGCTGGAGCTGGACGACGAGCCAGCCCGCCAGGAGCACGCCGTGTACCTGCACCTGGTCGAGGAGCAGCGGCAGGCCGCGGGCCGGCTGCGGGCCGTCGCCTCCGAGATGTCCGCCGCCCGCGACCTGCCCATGGGCCGCCACGACGAGGAGGCGTTGCGGTCACCGGAGGTCGGTGCCGCCTTCCGCCACTTCGCCGAGGCCAAGCGGGAGCTGCTGGTCCTGCTCCGGCTGATGGTCGAAGAGGACCAGCGGCTCCTGGCCCAGATGAACGGCTAGACCAGGCCGACCACCTTGGCCATGACGGCCACCCTGGCCAGGGCGACGGCCGCCCTCCAGGCCGGCCTGCTGCTCAGCTCCCTCACCGTGGTGAGCCTGGCCGGGCTGCGGTGGTGGCGCCGACGGCGGGCCCCGGGTTCCGGCGCGGGTTCCGAATAGTCCCGTCCGCGCCGTAGACTGCGCGTCACCCTGGCCGGCTGTTCCGGCCCGTTCCCGTCGTGTCAGGAGACGCCACGTGCAAGCCGTCATTCTCGCCGGAGGCTTCGGCACCCGCCTGCGCCCGCTGACCAGCACCCGGCCCAAGCCGCTGATCCCGTTCGCCAACGAGCCGTTCCTGCTCCACACCCTGCGCCAGCTGGCCGCCGGCGGCTTCACCGAGGTCGTGCTGTCGACCATGTACCTGCCCGAGGCCTTCGACCAGCTGCTGCCCGAGGCCCGCAAGGCCGGGGTCGAGGTCGTGCTGTCGTCCGAGGACACCCCCATGGGGACCTCGGGGGCGATCAAGCGTCTGGCCCACCTGCTGGACGGGACCTTCCTGGTCCTCAACGGCGACGTACTGGTCGACATCGACTTCCAGCGGCTGGTCGCCCTGCACCACGAGCGCCAGGCCGCCGCCACCCTGGCCCTGGTCCGGGTGCCCGACCCGAGCGCCTTCGGCCTGGTCCCGGTGGACGCCGACGACCGCGTCACCGCCTTCCTGGAGAAGCCCGGCGACCTCGAGGACGCCTGGGTCACCGACCTGATCAACGCCGGCGTGTACGTGCTCGAGCCGTCGGTCCTCGACCACGTCCCGGCCGGCCAGCCGTCGTCGTTCGAGCGCAACCTGTTCCCGTCGCTGCTGGCCTCGGGCGCGCCCGTGTACGGCTACGAGCTGCACGGCTACTGGCGCGACCTCGGCACCCCGATCGCGTATCTGGCCGCCCAGTTCGACCTGCTCGAGGGGCGCCTGCACCTGCCCATCAACGCCACCGAGCGCGGCCGCAGCCAGTGGTTCGCCGACGACACCCGGGTCGACGAGGGCGCCGTCCTCCGCGGCCCCGTCCTGGTCGGGCAGGGAGCGGCCATCGAGCACGAGGGCCGAGTCTTCGGCCCGGCCGTGCTCGGGCCCAACACGGTGGTCGCCGGCGGGGCCCGCCTGGAGCGATCGGTGCTGCTGGAGGGGGCCCGGGTCGAGCGCGGGGCCAAGGCGTCCGACTCGATCATCGGCCGCGGCGTGGTCGTCGGGGACGGCGCCGTGGTCCGCGACGGCGCCGTGGTTGGCGACAACGTCGAGATCGAGGCCGGCAACATCCTCGCCGGGGGCGTCCGGGTGGCCCCCAACGTCCGGCTGGGCCTGGGCGCGATCCGCTTCTAGACCGCGTTCGGCTCCGGAGCGGTCGACCTGGTGGCCACCGGGACCATGTAGTCGTTCACGAACGCCTGGACGACATCCATGTTCACCCGCTCCAGGATCTCGAGGTTCTGCCAGGCGGTCAGGGCCACCCCGTTGCTCTCCATGCCGGAGTAGGGGGCCAGGACCAGCTTGGACCCGTCGCGGTCCTCGACGAACGTCTCGAGCTGGTCCAGGTCGTCCTTGGGGATGCCCTTGTAGAGGATCACCACGTAGCCGTGCTCCTGGTTGTGCACCAGGGCCCGCATGTCCTGCTCGTTGTCGTAGACACCCCGCGGGAGCGGGTTGGCCAGGTGGTCGCCGGAGGTCGGCGGGTTGGAGTTCCAGTTGTCAGGCTGCTCGTCGGCGCCGATGTGGTCCTGGCCGGCCACCGGGAAGGTCTTGAGGCCCTGGGAGCCGGCCTGCTGCCGGCCGGCCTCCCGCGCCTCGGCGGCCACCGGCTGGTTCTCGGCCTGCGGCTCGTCGCGGCCCATGAACACGATCAACCCGACCAGGGCCAGCAGCGAGACCACCGCCGCCGCGCTCCAGAGCAGGGTCCGCTGGCGGCGCCGCTTCTCCTCCAGCCGCCGGGCCGCGGCCCCCCTGGCCAGCTTGCCCTTGTCGGGCTGGCGGGACTTGGCCGCCGTGCCCGAGCCCTTGCCAGGCTGGCGCTTGCCGGCCGGTGCCGGCTTCGTCTTGGGCTTGCGGGTGTCGGCCATCAGTGCACTCCGGATCCTTCGGGATAGGCGGTATCCAGAGATTCTAGCGGGGTAGGGGTCGGAGGCGGACGAGCGGCGAGGGAGGCGATGGGGACATGGGCGTGCTGCGCACCAAGTCGATCGAGCAGTCGATCAAGGACACCGCGAGTCCGAGCACAAGCTCAGGAAGGACCTGTCGGCCTTGGACCTCACCGTGTTCGGGATCGGGGTCATCATCGGCACCGGCATCTTCGTGCTCACCGGGATCGCCGCCGCCACCAAGGCCGGCCCGGCGGTGTCGCTGTCGTTCGTGCTCGCCGGCGTGGCCTGCGCCCTGGCCGCCCTCTGCTACGCCGAGTTCGCCAGCACCGTGCCAGTGGCCGGCAGCGCCTACACCTTCTCCTACGCCTCCCTGGGCGAGCTGGTCGCCTGGATCATCGGCTGGGACCTGGTGCTCGAGTTCACCCTCGGGTCGGCCGCCGTGGCCGTCGGCTGGGCACAGTACTTCGCCTCGGTGTTCCCGATCCCCGAGTCGATCTCCGGCGAGGGCTCGGTGAACCTGGCCGCCGGGGCGATCGTGCTCCTGCTCACCGCGGTGATGATCGTCGGGGTCAAGCTCAGCTCCCGCTTCAACGCGGTCATGGTCGCCATCAAGCTGGCCGTGGTGTTGCTGTTCATCGGGGCCGGGGCGGTCAAGATCGCCACCTCGAACTGGAGCCCGTTCATCCCGCCGCCGGCCGAGGCGCCCACGGCGGCCAACGCCGTCGAGACCGGCGCACCGCTGATCCAGGTCCTGTTCGGCATCGAGCCGCTCGCCTACGGCTGGCTCGGCATCGGCTTCGGGGCGGCGATCGTGTTCTTCGCCTTCATCGGCTTCGACGTGGTCGCCACCACCGCCGAGGAGACCCGCAACCCGCAGCGGGACATGCCCATCGGCATCCTCGGGTCGCTGGCCATCTGCACCCTGCTCTACGTGGTCGTCTCGCTGGTCCTCACCGGGATCGTCAGGTACACCGAGCTGAACAGCGCCGCCCCCATGGCCGACGCCCTCAAGGCGGTCGGCTACGACTGGATCGCCAGCCTGGTCTCGCTGGGGGCGCTGGCCGGGCTGACCACGGTCATCCTCATCCTGATGATGGGCCAGAGCCGGGTCCTGTTCGCCATGAGCCGCGACCGGCTGCTGCCTGGCGGGCTGTCCGCCGTCCACCCCCGCTTCGGCACGCCTTGGGTGATCTCGCTGATCACCGGGATTGTTGTCGCCCTCATCGCCACCTTCGTGCCCCTGTCGACCCTGGCCGACATGGTCAACATCGGCACCCTGTTCGCCTTCGTGCTGGTGTCGATCGGGGTCATCGTGCTGCGCCGCACCCAGCCCGACCTGCCCCGGGCCTTCCGGACCCCGGCCGTCCCGCTGATCCCGATCCTGGCCGTGATCTCCTGCGTCTTCCTGATGCTCAACCTGGGCACCCTGACCTGGTGGCGGTTCCTGGTCTGGATGGCCCTCGGGTTCGTCGTCTACTTCCTCTACGGCAACCGCCGCAGCCGCCTGGCCCGCGGGGAGAGCCAGGAACGCCCGGCGGCCAGACGCTAGGACCTCTCCCCGAGGTGACCGGCCGCCAGGAGCCCGAGCGGCTCCCAGCCCGGTTCGAGGCCCAGGGCCGCGGCCAGGGCCGGCCCGGCCGGGTGGAACACCGCCACG